>CAYUCY010000105.1:0-1505 GCA_964443525.1 uncultured Thiotrichales bacterium | reverse complement strand
GGCCAAGTCCATGCAGGACGCCACCCGCAAGCTCGCCGAAACCGTCTCGAAGCCGGCCAAGGACGCCGCCGAGAAGGCCCTGTCGAGCTTCAAGGCCGCCTGATCCGGCGCCGCTTTCAAAGCCCCAATTGGACAAAGGCCGGGTCTCGTTGCCCGGCCTTTTTCATGCTATGGATAGAAAAGGTCTTGCAATATCAGGAGACCTTGCGTATGTGACCGCCAAGACGCGGTCACGCGTTTCGTGCGGTTGTAGCTCAGTTGGTTAGAGCGCAGGTTTGTGGCACCTGAGGTCGTGGGTTCAATTCCCATCGCTCGCCCCAGAGATTTTCGACTCCTTTTGATCACTTTGAATCTTATTGAGCAAAAGATTTTTGTCATTCCTCCGGAGGCGGGAACCTGGGGAAATGAGCAGTCTCCCGATAAAAGAGATAGGGATCTCGCGTCCACCGGTATCACGGCGGGAAGCATAAGCCTTCGAAGTAGTCTGAAATTATCTTTATTATTAGAAAAGCGGCACTTGTGCCGCTTTTTTTATAAGTCGCTCAATGGATACTCCGCGGGACAAAACCCGTTTTTATGCGCGAATAAATTAAGAACTGCTCGAAGGTGACAGTGATCTCTTAAAGACATTAAATTCTTTTTATATTTTAATGGATTGCACCCAAACCTCACTTTATTACTTGTCATTTTATAAAAGAATGACTATTTGTCTATTACTCTCCTGGGGTGTGTTTTAAAAAGACCACTCTGACTTAAGAACGAAGGTATGAAGAAATGAACACTAAAATTCGATCATTATCATTGAAAGCAATGACGGCTTTGGCTCTCTTGCAATCAAGTCCCCTAGTAGCAAGCAACGTAGCAGATACGCTGACAGAGGATGCTCCTTTACTGACAAATAACCTAGATACAATGCCGAGTGAGATTTTGGGCCGCATCAGCTCTTATCTGCCGTTAGATGGCTTACAAAATCTTGAGGGGGCGTGCACACAGACCGCAAAGGATCTGAGAAATGCGCCCTTATATAATGCTCTTACCTTAGGATATTCCTTGAAGGATTCAAGCGGATCTGAGCTTCCCGCAAAAGATAAAATTTTAAAATTAGTCGATGCAAGAAACGACGATTTTATCCTCACCCTTGCAACGTTCATGCTTGAATCCAATATTTTCGATGACGAACAGTATCAAGTATTTGATTTTCCTTTTATATCGGAAGAATATCTCCCTGAAAAAAGACCCTATGGAAAACTCCGTGAACGCCTTAACTCTTTGTTGATGCATGATTTTAAAGCTTTGTTGATGTATGGTTTTAAAGCTTTGTTGATGTATGGTTTTAAAGCTTTACCTCATGAAAAAGCGGCCCAAGCTCGATTTTACTTGGCTCTAATGGATCTTTCTGGACTAGGCGGACTTGAGGATTTTGTCAACGCCAGAGCAGGCTTTATGGCTGTCCTCCATGATCCTGCCGCCCCCGCCTCTTTCAAAGCGAAGGCTCAATTTTACTT
>CAYUCY010000104.1:0-1604 GCA_964443525.1 uncultured Thiotrichales bacterium | reverse complement strand
GTCATACGCGAGGCAAAGGATGCCAGCGTCTATGTGTTCGGCGGTGGTATCAACGAAGACGTCGCACCGCTGATGGTCACTGCCGACGGCAGCGTCACGAACGAGACCTACCCGCAGACCCAGGAGTTCAACGGCGGCTTCTGTGTCCTGGAACTCCCATCGCCTGAAGCTGCCGTCCATTGGGCCGCAAAGATCGCCAAAGCCTGCCGCTGCGCGCAAGAACTCCGCGAGTTCGGGTACGACCCCGAGAGCTGACCGGCGAGGTCGCAGCCCGATACTAACCATCAACAACACGCCTGTCCTCGAGCCGAGATGTCAGCCCTTTTGTCACAGCACGCAAGGCGAGGAGTTGTTTGATATCACCCACATCCTGCCACGCTGAAGGGGATGTATTGACCCACACCCAGATGGTCTGCGCCGCCTTGGTGGCCGACCCCGACTGGCAGCGTTTGCCCCCAATTGATTGCTCACTGCTCTTTGCCGCCCTTTTGCACGATGTCGCCAAACCGCAGACTACGCGCTATGTTTACTCTGCTTCAAAGCCTTGACTGGTGAACTTGAGGGTGCGGCTGTTCTCGGTGACGGTGCGCACGACAGGGTCGGGGGCTCCGTTGGGCAGGTTGGCTTCAATCTCCAGAGTGACGGTGACGTTTGCGCCAAGTAGACCTGCCAGGTGGGCAATCACCTCTTCGGCAATGCGGCTAGCGTCGCGCCCGACGCGCGTGGTGTCGAGTGTGACTGCGCCGTGATAGCGGGTAATGAGGGGCTTGGGGGGCGCAACGGTCATTGTCTGTGGCGTGGTTGGGGCGTTGTTTCCCCAGGTGGGCTTCGTTTCACCAATGCCATTTTGAGGCGGAGCGGCGTCCGTCTGCTCCACGCCAAGTGGCATGGGCTGCGCAGAGGCGGCTTGTACTGCGTTCAGTTGACGTTGAGCCACGCTTGGCTTGACCAGGATACCAGGTGCATCGGCATCCCACAGCGAGATCCGAACTCCTGTCTGCAGCGAACGGTAGCGATTGCTGTTGGCGTCGAAACTTTCGGCATAGGCAAAGCTATCCAATTCCCAGGAGATGGAGCCTACGCCAGTGCTAACTGCGTCGAGCAGGACCGCAGGGTTTTTGAGGCGAGGCAGATAATGGTAGCGCGCAAAGTCCTCCACCAACTGGCGGATCGCCACATGATCGCCACGCCACAGCGGAATTTTGTCCATGCACATACGCAACATGGTGCCCGCCAGCGTGGTGACCAGCAGCTCATCATTTTTGAGTTTTTTACTGGCCCGCACAGCCAGTGCATCCTGCCCGCTGAGGCGAAGTGCCTGCCAGATGAGAGGCGACTGCGGCGTCTCCTGAGTCGGCACCAGCAACCATTGGTAGGTTTCGGGCAAACGCGCCGTCACAGCCCCGTTGGCCGAGGACAACTGCGTCTCGGCCTGTTTGACTTGAAGCGGCGTCAGATCCAGTTGTACCTTCTCTGCCACAATCGATTCCCAGGCCAGGTATTTACGGGTTGCCTCGTCCAGATCTTGCAGACGGGTTTTGTCGGCAGCCAGAAAGACCAACGTGTTGCGGTAGAGACGGGGCGTGTTGCCATGCGTTTCGAGG
>CAYUCY010000103.1:0-1640 GCA_964443525.1 uncultured Thiotrichales bacterium | reverse complement strand
GTTCCGCAGCATCAAGCGCCTCCTTGAGCGCGGCAGCTTTGCGCTCAGCTTTGGCCACGTTTTCCGAGTCTCCTTTAGCAGCACACACGCGCGCAACTTTCTTGAGCTTCTGCAAGTTGAGGCGCATCTCGTCGCGGCGCTGAATGGCCTTTTGGAATCCAGCCTTGGCCTCTTCGGTCATCAGCACATCGAGCGGCTCGCGCACATCCGACAAGAGCTCCAGAACAATCTGAATGAATTCCTCTTCCTCGCGATGGCACAACGACAACACCTTAACGATGGGCTCGACCAGAAACTGCGACACTTGAGGAGACGGAAGAAGCTCACGCAGCAAAGATGACAGAGACGAGCGACCGACCTCGTCCGAGAAGTCTTTCAACGCCGACAAGGCGAGAAGTTGCTTCAGGACGAAATCATTGTCCGCGTTGATGGACATCATTTCGCAAATGGCCGACAACTCAGGAACTTGCGTTTCAAACGCTTCCTGAGCGGCGGCATTGTCGACCTTGGACTTCCAGAACTCGGAAATGACGCGCATGTACAGTGCAGCCTCCGAGGACAGCTTATCGGACGGATCGATTGCGACGGGCGCTCCGCCCTGAACGTCGCGAAAAAGCACCTTGAGCAGCTCCTCAGCCGCATCCTCAGCCTCTTCGACGTTGGTATACCCCAGCTCTTTCAACAAATTTCGCACGATTCTGCGCATCGTTGAAAAATCATCGACGACAAGGAACTTGATTTTGCTCGGATCAGACATGTAATTCTCCAACTCGGTCACTGGTATCTGTGATGTTCATATCGAATGGCTCCAGGACACGACGGATCACCGCAGCCCACGCCCCCGGCCACCTGCCTGTCAACGCCTTCTTAGCAACTGCCGCAAGGTTTCCGCCAGCACCGCACCATCAAATTTGGCCACATAGGAATCCACCCCGACCTGTTTACCCATGGCCCGGTTGGCCTCGGAAGACAGCGACGAGTGCATGACCACGGGGATACCGCTGAAACGGTGATCTGCCTTGATGTTGCGGGCCAGCATGTAGCCATCCATCTCCGGCATTTCAGCATCCGTCAGGATCAGCTGCAGGTCCTGGCTCAAGTCCTTGCCAGTCAGCTCGGCATGCGCCGCCATGCCCTGCAGACGCGTCCAGGCCTCCTGGCCATTGACGGCGTATTTGTGCTTGACACCCATCTTGTCGAGCACTTCCATCACCTTGCGGCGTGCTACGACGGAATCATCGACGAAGAAAACGTTGTAATCCGTCCCCTCGTCCATCTTGGCCACCTCGGGAACCTGAGCCTCACCAAAGGTCGCCGTCATGATCTGCTCGACATCGAGGATGGACACCATACGTCCTCCCGGCAATTCCGTAATCGCAGTAATGAACCGATTTGTGCCGCCACTAACGACATTTTCCGGCGCATGCACCCGCTCCCACTCGACCCGGGTGATGCGGTCAACCTCGTGCACCAAAAAACCCAGCACACGCTTGTTGTATTCGGCCACCATCATTGCCCTGCTGGGCTGGTCGTGCACCTCCGGCAAGCTCATGGCACGCGCCAGAGACAGCACCGGGATCACACTGCCGCGCAGGCTGATGAGCCCTTCGACTCCGACCGGCATTTTCGGTGTCTTGGTA
>CAYUCY010000102.1:0-1644 GCA_964443525.1 uncultured Thiotrichales bacterium | reverse complement strand
AAGGAGGGCAGGGTCAACCTCCTTCTTTTCCCCGGAATACTGGGTACGAGCTTTTGTAAAGAGGATCTCAAGAGCATTTTGGTCGAGAGAGGGCATTAAAAATCCCTTTTCCTTTTTTGATTTACGCAGCTTTTAAAAGCATAACATGTCTTTGTTGAGGAAACGTTAACGTGCAACAGGTGCCTTCGCCGACTTTACTCTCAAGACGAAGGGTGCCCCCGTGGACTTCCATGAGCTTTTTCGCAAGGGGAAGACCGAGGCCTGTGCCCGGAATATATTTGCTTTCTGACATGGTGAATCCATGCTCGAAAGGCTTAAAGGCGTGAGCGACTTCATGCTCCGTCATGCCATTCCCTTGATCTCGAATGCGGAGGATTGGTTCTCCTCGAGCGGAAACTTCGAGCAAAATCGTCACAACCCCTTCGGGCGGAGAGTGCTTACAAGCGTTAGAAAGAAGGTTCAAAATAATTTGTTTAAGACGCAGATGATCGGCAAAGAGGGTGATAGGCGTTTTAATCTGTAAACGAAAGGTGCAGGAACTGGACTTCAGGCTATAGCCTTCCATCTGGTGAATGCACAGGCGCAGGAATGTTTCGAGATCGACTTCTTCCTCTCGCAAGGAAACGTATCCCAGCTCATATTTGGTCAAATCCAGTAAAGTGTTTACCATCTCGGATAGGGAAGTTGCGGTTTCGTAGATATGGTGGACATACTCTCGATATTTTTCATTGTCGAGAGGGCCGTAGAATTCCTCTCGGATGGCTTCTGAAAAGCCTAGAATAACATTGAGCGGCGTTCTGAATTCATGACCCAAATAGGCGATAAAATCCAAGTTATTTTTATTTCTTTTGATGTCGGACCCCATTGAAACCTCTCTCTCCCCACACGTCCTCTTTAAGGTATCATATTGATTTCTGACGACAAGCCCGAAATCAAAGTCAATTATTGAGAATTGAGGGCGGGGATAGGCATCGCCAGGATGCTCAAAAGGATGCTCAAAATTTTCTATGTGTCATTCTGCAACCATCTGATTTTATAGAATTTATTTTTGAAAGCAGAGATTCTTTGCTTAAGATAACGGCCACTCAAAGCACTTTTATTGACGATAAGAAAAGTAAATATTTATTTTTGTTCGCCAAATTCGTTATGCATAAAAGGCAATTTTATCAGTACTTGAAATCTTTGGGTTTTCAATTTAAGGGTTTGAGTGACGATGTCGGTCGAAATGCTTTCGTTATGAGGCCTCAAGAAGGGTTTCAATGGCAGAAATCATCTTTTTGGAGAGAGGTTTCGTAAGGGATGAGAAATAATCCACCAGGTTGCCCTGCCGATCGATGAGGTATTTATGAAAGTTCCAGCGGGGTTTCGCCCAACAGGAGAATTTCTGCCTGGCCCATACATAAAAAGGGTGTGCTTCACTCCCTCGTACATGCACTTTGGCCGTCATGGGGAACGAGACACCGTAATTAATGGCACAAAACTGGCCGATCTCCTCTGCTGTTCCCGGTTCTTGATATCCAAAATCATTGCTCGGTACCCCTATGATGACAAGCCCTTTGTCTTTGTAGCGTTGGTAGAGGGTCTCTAGCCCTTTATATTGGGGCGTGAAGCCGCATTTTGAGGCTGTATTTACCACAAGAATGA
>CAYUCY010000101.1:989-1792 GCA_964443525.1 uncultured Thiotrichales bacterium | reverse complement strand
AAACTCATGCCCGTCCCGATGCCGTTTCCCAGAAGGAAAAAACATTCTACCAAAAGCAGTTGCGAACCTATGCAAAGCTCGTTAAAGATCTCTATCCGACCTATATAATCAAGGCGGCTCTTTTATGGACGGAGACCGCCCAATTGGAAGAGATCCCTTTATGAACTATCGCCACCACTTCCATGCCGGAAATTTTGCAGACGTAGTCAAGCATATTGCGCTTGTCGAAATTCTTCAGAAGCTTAAAGAGAAAGAAAAACCGTTTTGTGTAATCGATACCCATGCCGGGATAGGTCTTTATGATTTGGAGGAAGATCCCGCTCAAAGAACGGGAGAATATCTCACAGGCATTGCAAAGCTGCTTGAGGCGAAACGGGTGCCTGACGGACTCCTCCCCTATCTAAATACAGTTCGATCTTTTAATGCTGCTCGGCCTGGCAAGGAAGAATCCCTCTATCATTACCCGGGTTCTCCGGAATTGGTGCGGACCTTAATGAGAGAAAAGGATCGTCTTTTTTTGTCTGAGCTTCATCCGGATGATTTCAAAAAGCTCAAATCGCGCTTCGGGAAAGATCTCCGTGTTCATGTGTACGCTCAAGACGGATATATTAGTTTAAAGAGTTTTCTCCCTCCTCTTGAGCGTCGCGGCCTTGTCCTGATTGATCCACCTTTCGAGAAGCGTGATGAGTGGAAAGCTCTTAAGGCAGGTTTAAGAGAGGCTCTCAAGCGTTTTCAAAACGGTATTTATCTGGTGTGGTTTCCAATCAAGACGGCTAAAATGGTTCGGGCCTTTTATGATTCTC
>CAYUCY010000101.1:0-979 GCA_964443525.1 uncultured Thiotrichales bacterium | reverse complement strand
CTCTTGGATCTGGAGGTTGACGAGATTCTTCTCATTGAATATCTCTTGAGGACTCCCAAGGACGAGACGCAACTTAACGGGTGCGGCCTGATCGTTCTCAATGCACCGTGGCAGTTTGATGAAAAAATAAAAGATCATCTGGCTTTTGTCCAAAAGGCTTTGGGTCATACGAAAAGCGGAAAGGTGACCATTACGCCTTTAAAGAGCGAGATCGTCTCCAAAAAGTAGAAGGGATATGAGCGGTATTCCTAAATTTCTGTCCAGAAATTTTAAATATTTATTAATGTTATTTCCCTAAAATAAATGAACACACACCACGGGATAAGCCTGTTGGTTTATACGCTTATAAAAGTAATTTAATTGAGGAGATAATCATCATGAGAACCGTTATTATAATAAGTTTGATAGCTATGGGAGTAATCAGCAAGAGCTTCTGCGTTCATGCTTGTCCGGACCAAAACGTCATTAAAAACTACGTTTCTCCAATCTTAGATGCAGGAAAGGACCTAGAAGAGAGAAGCACAGTAAAAACTAATGAATCTTCTTGGGTAATTAGTAATTTTGGAGGTGGTGTAGACAATAAACCCCCTGTAATGAATGTGGCTTTGAGAAATACTCTCTCAAGAGAAGCTTCATTAAAGGAAGGTAAAACAATATGCGTATACGAGATCATTTATACACACCAGAAGGTTTCTAACTACTTATATTTGAGTGCTGACAAGGAAGACGTATGATTCTGGAAGAAGTTAATCGCGAAAGAGCGATTATGAGCAGGCTCATCGCAAGATGCAGGAACACTCTTCCGAATTGATGAGGCAAAAAGATCTGGAAGCCGAATATCTGGAAAAGAGTTTGGGAGACCTTTGATAGAGAAAGAAGGAATAGAAACATCCCAAGGGAGCTGGGAAAAATTTAGGGATGCCTTTGCAAAATTCGGGGCCTCTCGATATAAGGGAACTTCTTCAGATGAGTGGAAGGC
>CAYUCY010000100.1:0-1846 GCA_964443525.1 uncultured Thiotrichales bacterium | reverse complement strand
GTCGGGCAGTGTGCATTCCTCCGCTGCCATCCGTGAGGATTCCACCGAGCGTCCGTCAAATGAAGATCCATTTGTTGGACGCATAAGCCATCCGCGACCTTCAATCCAAAGTCCCATCGAAGAACGCGAAGGGAGGATGGTGGTGATAGATTCTGCCGGCCAGCTTTGATCCGCGAAGACATAATACAGCGTCGATTTGGCCACCTAAAATTTGTAACAAACTGCGCAGCGGAGTCTAGAAGACATTGCCGAATTTGACGTGTTGTTTAAAGAGAATGCGTTATTACGCGTTGCGCCATTACTCCTGAGCATTTGGAGAAGACAGCTCAGAACCTGTTTTCTCCTCTTTATTCTTGATGGTCTGCTTCACAAGGAATCGCACTAGCTTAGAGCGTTTTGCTCCGCCAACGACAACTCGAAGGTCTTCATGCAGGGAGGGATCGTTAATGAGCGCTCCCAAGGTTCCCTGCCCTTTATCTATTTTGCTCATCACAGATTCTAAAGAGCTGAGAGAATGATCAAGCTTGGCTCCCCAATTGCCCTCAGTCTGACGTTTGATGTTCTCGCTGGCCTTTTCCAGATTTTCAAGAATAGTGTCTATTTTTTTTAACGACTTACCGTCTCGAAAAAGTTTGGCCAAGTTATCCGTAACCTCTTTGACGTTCTCTAGAACATTGCCCGCACTGCTGAGATAGGTCCCGATGTCTTTCTCTTCTTCAACCAAGAGGCGATCGTTATCTTTTACTGGCTGGCCACTTTCACTGACGTTGATAACCATCGTCTTATCCCCGAGCATTCCGGCGGAGGATATAGCGACCGTCGCCCCTGTGCTTACCCGTTCTGCGTTTTTCCCGTCCACCGAGAAGCTCACAACCACCCCCTTCTCGCCGCTGGGAGGAAGTGATTTTCCGAGCACTCGTCCGACATCAACCCCCGACATATAAACGGGAGCTCCCACGTTGAGTCCCCGAGCATCTCTAAAGAGGGCCGTTAATCTGATTTCAGAACTGAAAACCCCCGTGCCTCCCATAAACACGATGAACCCCACCGCAACAATGATTCCGATCATAAAAAAGAGTCCGACAATTAAATATGAGGATCCTTTGGCGTTAGGTGATTCCATCTGTGATAACTCCTGTAATAAAACTCTTAACACTCGGATGATTTCTAACTTCATTCACGGTGCCTGAGACTTCGATTTTTCCGTTCTTTAAAAGAGAAATTCGTTCGCTGACTTCGAGTGCCGTGGGCATATCATGCGTCACAAGTATGCCGGCTTTTCCTCGCTTTTTGAGATCCAGTATTAACTCTTGCACGACTTTCGTATTGAAAGGATCAAGACCCGCAGTTGGCTCGTCATAGAGAATAACGTGAGGATCCAAAATCATGGCTCGAGCGAAACCCGCACGTTTTTGCATTCCGCCCGACAAGTCTGAAGGCAAGAGATCTTCACTCCCTTTTAGACCTAAAATTTCTAATACTTCTGAGATACGCTTTTTCTTTTCTTTGGACGATAACTTGGTGTGCGCATCTAAAGGATAAAGCAAATTTTCCTCGACGGTAAAGGAATCAAAGAGAGCACCTCCCTGAAAGGCATAGGCGATATCTTTTCGCACCTCGACCCATTCCTTTTCCGACAGACCTACGAGATCTTTACCTCGATATTTGAGAGTGCCCGCATCTGGAATTTCAAGACCAATCAGTGAGCGCAAAAACACACTTTTGCCTGTACCACTTCCGCCGAGCAATCCCACAACCTCATTCTCAAAGAGGTTAAAGGTCACACCGTCGTGCACGACTTTATTTCCGAATGACTTCTTAAAGTCTTTGACTTCAATCAAAGGTT
>CAYUCY010000099.1:0-2067 GCA_964443525.1 uncultured Thiotrichales bacterium | reverse complement strand
AAAAGGGAACCACCTCCCCTAAAATCCTCAGCTCCTCGGGGAAAATTGCGTCCGGGGCTTCGATTTCGAAGTCTCCCTTTTTATGGCTTGTTGAGAGGATCGGTGGGGCTGATGCCATCTCTGCGAAATCAAAAGAGCTCTCCTCCGCGCTATATGGTTTTTGCTCGCTTCCGCGAACAGCTTTCAAAAAGTCCATCTCTCTCTCCTTACTGTGTCGCCGACAGATCAATTTGCCTCGGTGCAGACCAGGCTTGATCAATCTCAAGCTTCATCCGCCGATCAAGAACCGTCGGAACTTTTAGATTTTTAAGCCTGATTTGAATCTCGGTTTCCGCTTCTTTCAAAGCTTCCGTCAAATGATGACCGAACGGGTACTGATTCTGTTTCAAGATCATGTTCTGTCGTGCAGGCGGATTACTGACGACGATTTCCTCGATCAAATCTTCATTTTTCCACAAGAATGGAAACAGGTATGGGTCGTCCTCCCCTCGGGAATGGTAGGAAGAAAAAGTAATACCGCAGGGAGCTCTCCATTTTTGCATCTCCGCAAGATCACAAAAATCCGACACACAATAAGTCTCCACGCATGTCCCTTCGACATCATCTTTTACCTTCCCGGTCCCGATGCTAAGGCCAAGCTTGATTTTTGCAAAACACTTGCCGGTCCTGCCATCTACAATCAGACGGTAAGATTTCACCTTCCCCGTCACCCTCCTCTGAGGCAGTCGATCATCCTCAAGAGAAAGAGAATGATCGCAGGAAATCTCCAGACAAGCGTCGAGAGGTGCCGTAATCTCCAGTTCAATAGCCCGAGCACTTGCCGCCAAATGGCTCTTCGCAACTTCGATGGCGTGGAGCAATGCCTCATGCCCCCGGTCGGTTCTCAAAATCGAACCTCGTTGTGTTTCAAGCGGAATCTGAATTCCGTCGCTCAAGACCTGCCATTTTGAAAGATCCTTCTCAAACATCGGCGCCGACAAGTGGTTTTGGAGAGCCTTGTATCTCTTGCCATTTGAAAGGATCAGAGCCCCTTTCTTATAACGAACGCGCGGATACCAAAGTCGAAGAGGCTCAGTTTCGGAGACCTTGTGAAGCCTTAGATGAAGTGTTCTCGATTTTTGAAGAAGGGTCGGCGGCAACTGGGTTTCATGATGAAGAGTAAACTCAATTTCCTCTCGGCGCTTGTTTTTCAACATCCAACCGAGAATTAATCCCGCTTTGTACCAATACCGCCTTAATCTGATCTTTCGAGCCTCTTTCCCTCGCCCTAACTTCGGGTCAAAAGGTGAGGCCAAAACGGGTTCCGAGACCGTCGGATATAAGTTTAGAGCTCCTGTCGAGGGTGGCTTTATTTCTTTAATCCAGGCCGAGTCAACCCGATATCCTGAACGACCGATCCGCTCTCCTTCCTGCCACCATTTTTGAACGAGAGTGGGGCCTGTTAGTGAATTGATTAGACCATCTTGAAATTGATGTCGGAGGGCATGGCTTAAATCTGCAAGTCCCTCCGCTCTCTGAATCCACGTGGCCGTCACCTTCACACGAACGGCCGACAACGGCAACTCGCTTAGTCGTATTTGAAAAGCATCCCTGAAATGATTTTCTCCGAGCTCAATCAAATGACGTCCTTTAAAAAGGTCCGTAAACGATACGTCGTGGGTCGTACGAGACCATGTCAGGAATCCGGACCTGCCGTCTAAAATTTCAACGGGATCATCCTCTTCGCCTTCTTTTACAAATAAAGGATCCCAATAGGGCTTTTTTCGAAGGCTCTTCAGGAGCTTTTGCTGACGATCATCGCTATCACGCGGTTCGGCAAGCAATTCGATCTCAACCGTCTCGCCGTCTATACTGATAGGAAGAACTTGTAACGTCCCTTTAAACAGGAGCATTTTCTTCCCCTCATGTTCAACAGAAAGATAGGCCCATTGCCTTCTTGAAGGATGGAGAAAACCGCAACGAAGATTCTTGATCACAAGAACGGCTTTTGGAAAATGATGCTCCTCTTCTCGAATTTCGAGAGAAAAAATATCTTCATCCATTCGGCAATGAAGGTCCGGATCTAAC
>CAYUCY010000098.1:0-2151 GCA_964443525.1 uncultured Thiotrichales bacterium | reverse complement strand
CTTGAATTCCAGCTTGAGGCCCTGAAGCTTAGCCCGACTATGAAACAAATTCGAAACTGTTTTCAAAAGCTTGTATATATCTATTTTTTGAGGCAGCAAGGTCATGTATCCTGCCTCAATGCTTGCGAGATCCAGAATGTCGTTCACAAGCGCCATCAGCTGTTGGCTTGCCGTCGTGATATGCTGACAGTATGAAGCCTGCTGTTCATTGAGCTGTCCGAAGAATTGTTGTTGGAGGATTTCACTGAACCCGATGATCGTATTGAGAGGCGTTCTGAGTTCGTAAGAAACGTTTGCAATAAACTCCGACTTCAAACGATCGGCCGTCTCGAGGGCTTCATTGCGCTCTTGCAAAATATTATGAACGCGCGTGCTGTCTGTCATATCCACATAAGAAAGCAAATGGGATCCGTCGGGCAGTGGAACGTAGGTGTAATCAAGAATGACTCCGTCTTTTCGGATGATGCGACGAGTTTTGGGCTCCCGATCCGTGGCGCGTGCGATGAGCTTCGCTTTATAGACTTCCCAGTCTCCGGAATAATCATAAAAACGTTTTACCTGATCGACAATGTCATTGAGGTGAGGACTCGTCTTTAGGAAATCGCTTGGTAGTTGCCACATCCGGCGGAAGGTGGGGTTACAAAGTCGAAGACGGCTATCGCTTCCGAAGACGGCGATGCCCTCATAGAGATTGTCGAGGGTCGCTTTTTGAACGGCAAGTTGAGTGTTGTAAAGACGTTCCATCACGAGAACATTTGTTACGTCCTCGAAAATGAAGAAGATACCTCCCATGGGATGAGGAGCTGCAATCCGACGGATTGTTCTGTTGTCGGGAAGGTGTTCGAGATCCTGAACGGGGGTAAGGAGTGTATTGACAAGATTCATCTGTTGTTTTTTGAAAGCCAAATAATCGGGTTGCTCGGACAACTGACGGCGACTTTGAAGCTCATCCAAAACTTCTCCGAGAAGAGGTTCCGTTTTCAACCAGTTCTCGTCAAGACCGAACATATGGGCATAGGCATGATTTGTGAATTTAAGGCGTTTGTCGGGACCATAGATAGAAACACCTGCCGAAAGGGCCTCTAGAATTTCCCGGTAGCAGGAGATATGTTGTTCGAGTTCAAGAGCGATGGTCTCGACCTCGGTCAGATCGCTTCCGAACCCGACGTGAAGAGAGGTACCTGAAATCGGAAACTCGAAAAATCTGAACGTGCGACGATCTCCCTTCACGATGAGGACGTGCTTGAGGGGCTCAGTAAAAAAGCTTCTGTCCGTCGTTTCGTCATTGGTCGTGCGCCAGAGGAGCTGCTGGGAAGTGAGGGCCTCTTCAGGCGTCATCTCCAAGGTATCGGCATAATAACGATTACAATAAATTAATTTCTGATCGTTATCTCGAAGCCAAGTCGGTCTCGGAATGCTGTCCAAGGTTAGAGCGGCAAATGCCTGATTATATTTATAATTGTCGAAACGTTTTTGAAGAGTCTCGTATTCTTCCTGTAACACGCTTGCATCCGAAAGCTTGATGAGCAAGAAGTCCTTGAATCCTAAGGGGTGGACGTGGATAAGGTAAGTTTTCCCCTGAAAGAGAACTGTTTTATCGGCTTTTTCAATTAAATGTTTTTTAACGACTTTCGTCCGTTCTCCTTCTGGATCAAAATTGTGCAGGAGAGAGCGCATCGTGTTATTTGATTCGATAATACGCCCTTCGGGTGTGCATACGAGCCAAAAATTAGAAGGGTGATAGAGGAGTCCCTTCATGGCTCCCAATTGAAGAGAGATTGCAAGCCTTTGTTTCTGTTGGAGGAGGGCGAAGAGAAACGAAAAAAGCGTTGCAAGGATCAGAAAGGAAGACAAAAATGGATACCGAACAAAAAAATCAAAAGAAAGCCGTATCGCATCTGGTACGGCTTCTCTCAAATTTTCAATAAAAACAGGCCCCCATGTATCATCCATAAAAAAAGTATAAAGAGCCTGGTACTAGAAGACAAGGCCCGTTGTCTTCAGACTTGTTTTGTTGAATACTCTTGAAAACGTCAGGGACGAGCGATACTTAAAAAATATAAGAGGCTGGGGACGAATCATTAATATCGCCTCGACTCACGGCCTTGTCGCATCCGAGCAAAAAGCAGCCTATGTCGCCTCAAAGCACGG
>CAYUCY010000097.1:0-2216 GCA_964443525.1 uncultured Thiotrichales bacterium | reverse complement strand
TCATCCAGAAAAAGTTCTTCGACCCGACCCGGGAGAAGAGGGGATACTCTGGCCCAAGTGATAGGCTCGACCGAGCCTGTTGCATAAACCACTTGTTTGATAGGGCCTTTTATGGGGTTCACCGTCTCATAAGAGATCCTCATCCAAAGATAGGCCAAATAAAAGCCTGCCCCCAAAAATAAAATGAGGAATAAATAGAAGGGGTTAATAGAAATTTTTTTTATGATATTCAGGCTCGATTACCCCCATTTAGCAACAAAGTTTTCGCCGTTTATTTTACATTTTCTCAGGCACTCAATCACGTCGTCCACGTCTTTGATGATCGTATAGAGCTCTCGATCATTTTCTCGGACAAACTGATTTTCGATCATATGATTGACGAAATTTTCAAAAAGCGGAGACCAGTAATCGTTAATATCAATAAAAATAATAGGTTTTTTATGGAGACCGATCTGTTTCCAGGTCATCACTTCAAAGGTTTCGTCCAAGGTTCCGAGTCCGCCTGGCATAATCAGAAAGGCATCGGCTCGCTCAAACATCTTAAATTTTCGTTCATGCATGTTGGGAACGAGGTGGAGCTCTGAAATTTGTTCGTGACCTTTTTCAAATTCGTTCAGAAATTCCGTCATGTATCCGATGACGTATCCTCCTGCTTGTGTGCATGCATCGGCAATAATTCCCATCAGTCCCATGCGGCCGCCGCCGTAAATGAGTTGAAGGTCATTTTCTGCGATAATTTTTCCGAGGTTTATGGCTGCGGTTTTATAAATTTCAGGGGCCGTATTTGAAGAGCCGCAATAGACGGCAACGGACGTTACACCTGTTGTCATTTTTTCTCCTATTCTAAAAGCGAGGTCTCCCTTTCCCTCACTTTTTTAGAATAGCAGACTTTAAGTCTTAAGAACAACCACTTGTGCTGCCGCAGGTCACACATTTGAGGCAGGTCCCGTTTCGGACAAGAGTAAAGTTTCCGCATTCATGGCAGGAGTCTCCCTCATAACCTTGGAGTTTTGCCTTTACAATAAGATCGGCTTTTTCCTCCGCAGCGCTCAAGGGCTCGCTGTGGCCGTGCTGCAAGTGTTCTTCGTGGGTTTCCTGAAGGGCGTTCGTACCAGAGATCGCAACCGTTTTATTGCCTTTCGCCTTTCGACTCCGAAGAACATACAGGTTATTACGGACGTACCCTCGGCTTGTCGTACGGGAAATCTGCTCAAGATCTTGTCCGCTTGGGCTGTCCTTATCATTATCCTTTTCATAAGCTTGACCGATGCTGGAGGATAAGAAGTCGGTTGGATCTACATGAGCCAGATCGGTACGCCCGAGGTAAGAGATGGCAAGCTCACGGAAAATATAGTCCAAAATTGAGGTGGCCCGCTTAATCGCATCATTGCCTGTCACAAGCCCTGAAGGCTCGAATCTGGTGAAAGAGAAGGCATCCACGAATTCTTCCAAGGGGACGCCGTATTGCAAACCGATGGAAATAGCCATGGCAAAATTGTTCATCAAGCTTCGGAAAGCAGCACCTTCCTTGTGCATATCGATAAAAATCTCGCCCAAGCGGCCGTCTTCATACTCGCCCGTCCGCAAGTAGACTTTGTGGCCTCCAACCGTCGCTTTTTGAGTATACCCTTTGCGTCGTTCAGGAAGCTTGTGGCGTTCGCCTCTGACGGTGACGCGTTCGATAATACGCTCAACGATTTTTTCAGCCATCACCTTAGCACGCTCTGCAGAGGGTGCCGCCTTAAGGTCTTCAGCCGTTTGTTCAACACCGTCATCCTCCGACAAAATAGAAGTGTTGAGGACTTGCGAGAGCTTCGATCCGTCCCGATAGAGCGCATTACATTTAAGGGCGAGCTTCCAAGAGAGCATATAAGCCTCCTTACACTCTTCAAGGGTCGCTTCATTGGGCATGTTGATCGTTTTCGAAATCGATCCCGAGATGAAGGGCTGGACGGCCGCCATCATGCGGATGTGACTTTCCTTCGACAAGAAGCGTATCCCTTTTTTACCGCAAGGATTGGCACAATCAAAAACCGGGTAATGCTCAATCTTAAGATGCGGGGCACCCTCAAGGGTCATTGCACCGCAGCAGTAAGTATTCGCTTTTTCAATTTCCTCCGGTGTAAAGCCGAGAGCGATCAAGGGATCAAAAGCCGGATTCGACATCTGATCGTCCGTAAACTTAAGGATCGACTTGCAGAAATCATCCCCGAGAG
>CAYUCY010000096.1:0-2221 GCA_964443525.1 uncultured Thiotrichales bacterium | reverse complement strand
TGCTAACCCTAGGTTGGGGTTATCCAAGAACTTCTTTGAACATAAAAAACTTTTTATTCCCCCTCTAAAATGAACCCCTTCTGAAAGTATTAACTCTCAACAATCTCTCGGCATTACCCAGGATGGGATTGACGGAAATTAGGTTTTTTGATAAGTTATTTTAATCAGCCGGAGCTTTATTCTTATCCCAGTTATTTTTTAACCTCCTTTTTGGTGGAGCAGATTTATGTTGCCGCAAACTTTGCTGCCTTTTTTCTGGCGATTTATTTCCGAGAAAAAAGGCCTCTTTTTAATACTTGTCTTGACCGTCCTTATGTGGTCTTTGAATGAGGCGCTTTTCCCCTATTTTCTTAAAGAAATGATCAATCGCTCGAGTGATTTTGAGGGGCAAGGGAGTCTTTGGGAGATTCTTGCGTTCCCTCTTTGGGGGATGGGGATATCCTGGTGTGTTATGGAAGGGTCCATGCGTCTTTACGGATACGTTCATCGCACCTACATCCCGACTTTTCGCGCTCGGATTCGGATGACTCTTTTTGAGTATGCAAAAGAGCATTCTCACGAGTTTTTTGCCAATAACTTTGCAGGGTCTCTTGCCAATAAGCTCAATGATATGCCGCGTGCGTGCGAACAGATCGTAGATATTGTGATTTTTTATATTATCGGTATTTTTGCAACTTTCTTGATTTCCGTTGTCCTTTTAAGTCAAGTCAGCCTCTTTTTCGGTGCTCTGATGATTGGATGGTTCTTAGCTCACATGGGAGTCACACTGTATTTAAATGCGGAGATTCAAACAGCCTCAAAGAATCATGCGGAGGCAGTCTCGACCCTCTCGGGTAAGATGGTAGATGTGTTTACGAATATCACAGCCATGCGCCTTTTTGCTCGCAGGCGTTTTGAGTCCAGCTACATCAAAGCTTATCAGGACGAGGAACGTCTTAAAGGAGAGGCGGAGTTTTGGGCCCTTGAAAAAGCAAATCTTATTCGAGGCCTCTTAAGTCTCGCTTTTATGATTCTTACCATTTATCTGCTCGTGCATGGTAGGGATGCCGGCTGGGTCACCTTGGGAGATTTCTCCCTGATCGGCTTTACGGTCTTTAACGTGATGGGGCTGGTCTGGCACTTAAGTATGCAATTGACGGATCTCTTCCGGGAGATCGGGACGGCTCAGGCAGCTCTCTCCCTCATTAATATCCCCCATGAAATCGTGGATGTGCAGGATGCGAGACAACTGCACGTTACAAAAGGAGAAATTCGATTCGATCGAGTAACGTTTCATTATAAGCGTAATGAGAATCTTTTTGAAAAGAAGTCTGTAACCCTTAAGGCAGGTCAGAAAGTAGGTCTTGTCGGATATTCTGGCTCGGGGAAAACCACATTTGTGAACCTGATTCTGCGTCTCTTCGATATTCACGGAGGGCGCATTTTAATCGATGGACAAGATATTTCCAAAGTCACTCAGGATTCTTTACGGGAGAACATTTCCCTGATCCCTCAGGATCCAACCTTGTTTCACAGGACTCTTTTCGAGAATATCCATTACGGAAGGTTGGAGGCGAGCAAAGAAGAGGTTATGGAAGCAGCTCGCAAAGCCCATGCGGATGACTTTATCACAAAACTGCCTGATCACTATGAGACACATGTAGGAGAGCGCGGCCTTAAGCTCTCGGGTGGACAACGCCAGCGGGTTGCTATCGCCCGTGCCTTTTTGAAGAATGCCCCGATCCTGATTCTGGATGAGGCCACTTCTGCTCTTGATTCGGTAACCGAGCAAAAAATTCAAGAGAGTCTGAAGGAACTGATGCAAGGTCGAACGACCCTCGTGATTGCTCACCGCTTGTCGACCCTCAAGGACATGGACCGCATTCTGGTTTTTGATCAAGGAGATATCGTCCAAGACGGGGCCATGGCCGAACTTTTGAAGGATAAAAAAGGTTTGTTCGCGACCCTTTGGAAACGTCAAATCCACGGATTTATCCCGGACAAATCCACGGAAGAAGACGACGAATTTAAATGGATTTAGGCAATGAATTCTTGAGAAAAAGCAATCTATTTCAGTTCAAAACTTTATCGAAAGTCAGTGTATAATATTTAATTTATTAATGAGCTTCAGAGAATAATTTTATTCATTCGATTTACCTTATTAAGCTTCAAGGCCCTCTGACAGTAAAGCCTCTACCGAGCGAGCCAACCGCCATCAAGGGAGAAAGCGGCACCTTTAATA
>CAYUCY010000095.1:0-2357 GCA_964443525.1 uncultured Thiotrichales bacterium | reverse complement strand
AGAAGGAGACCTGCCCAGGCAATCGGCAGGAAAGTCGCGTTAAAATAAGGAGCACCAACCGTAATAAGAACTCCTTCGACCTTTTCGAGAAAAAGGGGATAAAGGGTGCCTAAGACAACCGTGACCAATAAAATAAGAAAGATCCCCACACCAAGCACGATCGCACCCTCGTGGGAAACAAGAAGGAGAGACTGAGGACGATCTCTTTTAGAAGATTTAAGAAAAGACAATACCCCTAAGAATAGGAGGAACCCAAGAAGAACTGCAATCCAAAACCCGCGCTCAGGATCCGAAGCAAAAGAATGGACGGAAGAGAGGATGCCCGATCTCACTAAAAAGGTCCCTAAAATACTAAAGAGGAATACCCCGACCCCCAGAGCCCGGGTCGTCTTGAGAAGAGCTCTCCTCTTACGAGAAACTTGAAGAGAATGAATCAACGCTGTTCCCATCAGCCAGGGCATGAGAGAGGCATTTTCAACGGGATCCCAGAACCACCAACCACCCCAACCGAGCTCATAATAAGCCCAGTAACTCCCGAGACCGATCCCGAGGGTGAGAAAACTCCACGCAAAAAGAGTCCAGCGCCTAATGATCTTAAGATTTACTTGATCTGCGATTATCAAAACATACGGCACAACAAATCCAACATAGCCCATATAGAGAATCGGAGGGTGAATTGCCAAAGCAGGATCTTGCAAAATGGGGTTCAGATCACGTCCTTGAAGAAAGGGAATTTTGACTTTCACAAAGGGATTTGACGTAAAATAAATAAAAGCCGCTATATAGGCGATTAAAGTTAAAAAAAGAATAGGCACAAAGGGGGAACGTATCTCAGCTCGTTCTAAACGCGTAATAGCTGCGCCGAACCCCGACAAGATCAAAAGCCAAAGCAACATCGATCCCTCGTGATTACCCCAAACACCTGATATTTTGTAAAGAAGCGGTGTGTCTTGGTGGGAGTTTAATCCGACGGATAAAAGGGTAAAGTCGGACGAGATATAAGACCAAATCAGGTTTCCAAAGCTAAAAGATAGAAGAAAAAAGATAAATAAAAGAGCCATTTGCCCTCCGTAAAGGGCAGCTCGAGGTCGATGCTTCTTGATACAAAAAAAAGCAATGGCGCTGATGACGGAGATCAGACATGCTGCAACGAGTGCACTTTGACCAAGCGCGGCCGTCATTTCTCTCGTGCCGATATTTGGGCCAGACTCACATGATCTTTTCCTAGAGATTTTGCAACCTCAGGCGGCATATAGTTTTCATCATGTTTCGCAAGAACTTGCCGAGCTTGGAAACGTCCCTGCTGATAAAGACCCTGAACGACGACACCCTGCCCTTCCCGGAAGAGATCGGGCAGAATTCCCTCATAATCCACGGGTATCGTCTCTTGATAATCCGTCACATCAAAGGAGACTTTAAGCTCCTCTCCGTGTGTCTTAAAAGACCCTTTGGCAACCATCCCTCCGAGGCGCGCCGTTTTCTCGGGGTTTAATCTACCTCGCATCAAGTCTGTCGGTGTATAAAAAAAAATAATATTCTCTTGAAAAGCACTTAATAAAAAGCAAAGCCCGATCGCAAGGCTTAAAAAGGTCAGAATAAGGAACACCAGACGTTGTCTCCTCCTTTGACTCACATACGTCGAGGGTTTCACGAGTGCCTCTTTCCAGTTCGCCTCAACTCGATCCAGGTATAAACAAGAAATATCAGGAGGGCGACGCTTGCAAACCCGTAAGATCCGTAAAGATAAATCATGGGGTCCTCAAACCGCATAAGGACTCTCCCGTCTTGCTACGTCATTGTTACTCTGACAGATATTATTTAAAGAATGACGCTTCTGGATTTCCAGCTGAAATCTTAAGGTGAAGAGATAGAAGGCAAATAAAATAAAACCGCCCCCCATCACAGCGAGAGGAATAAGAAAGTCTCCGTGAATCGCAGGCTTCCCAAACCTCAAAAGGCTTGCCGGTTGATGAAGAGTCGTCCACCAATCGACAGACCATTTAACGACGGGTAAATTCAGCGCTCCGATTAAAATGAAATAATGTCCGGAACGCAACCCCACCATTCTGTTATCGAAACTATTCACGAGAGCCTGATAGCCTATGTAGATCAAAAATAAGATCAACATGGAAGTCAGCCGGGCATCCCAAACCCACCATGTCCCCCACATGGGTTTGCCCCACAAAGAGCCTGTCACGAGACTGATCAGACAAAAAGTCGCTCCGATAGGCGCCAAGGCTTTGACCGAGAGCTCTGCCGTCATATTTCGCCAAACAAGAGAAACAATTGCCGCCCCCGTCATTGCCGCATAAAGTCCGAGAGCAAGCCATGATGCTGGAACATGAACATACATAATG
>CAYUCY010000094.1:0-2535 GCA_964443525.1 uncultured Thiotrichales bacterium | reverse complement strand
CTCTACAAGATCACCGAGTGTTAAGGCGAAGGAATTCTCTGCACTGCAAAAAATCAGCGTGACTATTCCGGCGAGGATACGTCTCATCATCATCTGGATGCTCCACGAGTGAACGCTTCATTATCAGATGTGTCTTTCGCTCTGTCAATAGACCCTCAAAGAAGAAATCAAGAGACTGGGTTCAAATTTAGTCTCTCATCTTACTGGTTGACCAGTGGTCGAAGGGAACCGAGGTGCATCTTATTTCCTGGTGACCGTAGAGGCGTTCACATTGGATCTTGTACTCACTCACCTGAGGAATCAGATTTTTTGCAATCCCGAACATGAAAGACGTATAGGCCTTAACCCACCCCTGGCTCCTGGTCTCGAGAGCGGGTTCCACACGGGAAAAGGCGATGTCATGCAAAAAACCTTTCCATGCTCTATCCTGCGGAAGAATCGGCAAGGTATCAATGGCCTGCGTCAAGATTTCCGAGGTTTTGCGTGAGCCGGGGTAAAAGATCAATGACTTTACAAGCCCTCGAATAACCTGCGTCGTACTTTCCGCATTTTCAATTTGGTCTTTCGTTGCAATGGGTTTTGAGTCGGTCGCGGATAAGCAAGGCACAACAGAAAGCAGCGTTAAGAGAATAAGAGCGGACTTTTTAATCATTTTAAGATCTCCTGATCATGAACCGCGCTCAGGATGCCTCTTAACTCTTTAAACTTCAAGAGAGATTTAAACAGTTCATTCGCGATACTTCGGAATCTAAGAATTTCATAAGGACATTACAAACGACGGGCGGTCTTCGTTTTCGTCTTTCCTGAGAGAGAGGGAAAAGCAAAACTCGCGATCTCCCTATCTCAAGACTTAACCCCTTCTTAACCTCTTTTCCCGTATCATAGAAACTGGAGGAGTATTATTTCAAAAAACCGACGGAGGCGAGAGATGAGTGGTAATGAACAGATCCAGGAGATGCCGCTGCCTGAATTTTTAAGCAAGGCAGCAGCTGAAAGAGATTGTGACATTTTGATCGGAAACGGCCTCGGATTGGCTTTGGGAGAAATAGATTCACGTTTCAAAGACGTCTTCACCTTTGATCCTTGCCGTATAAGTCACGAACTTATGAAAGAAATGCACGGGAAAAATCGTGACCTCATTCATAACTTTAAAAATCCTGAGCTCTTTTTGCAATACGTGCGCGTTAAGACTTTATTGCATATATTAGAGCACTATCAGACAAACTTAACAAACTATGACGCTGGGGATTATACATGTCATCCTTTACTCTCTTTTAATAACGGCATAAATCGTTTCTTAAATTATTTTTCTATTAACTATGATCCCATCTTATATCAAGAGTTACTTAATTCGGGCATTTTCAAAAAGGGCTCGATGGAAGACGGTTTTGAAGAAAAAAATGGGAAAGGGAATGGTTTATATTTTCAGTATAATGAACACCTCCATTTTTTTAATCTCCATGGAGCTTATTCTATTTATTGTGAGAGGAATAATGGTGATCTTCCATTTAAGCATAAGCAACTACGAGCAGATACCGGAAATAATATAAATCAAGTATGTATGAAGGAGTTTAAAGCTTATAGCGAAGAGTTTGATGAATATTTAAAAAAACCTGGAAAGGGTAACTACCCTTCTAAAGCCCCCCTTGTCATTATGGAAGATCGCCATGATATTAAAAAGAAGCTTCTGGAAGATAATGACTATCTGAAGATCGGGTATGGGAAGTTAAAAGAAAGTCAGAAGATTTTTACTTTTGGATGTTCCTTCACATATGACGAACATCTCCTGGATGCACTTCTCAGCTGTAACGGGACGCGTAAAGCGATTGCGTTAGGGCATTACGGTTGTGAAGAAAAAGAGAGATTCAAGGGATATATCGAAAAATACAAAGCAAATGAGCACCACCACGTTTGCTTAATCGAAACCAAAGGACACGAAAAACTCGTGTGGCAACCTAGTAGATACAGGCTAAAAAAGCGTTTTTAGAAAAGATAAAAGATTAAATCGTTTAGAAACCAACATCCATGAGATCTTCTTAGATAGCCTGGCGGCGACCTACTCTTCCAAGCCTTAGGACTAAGTACCATCGGCGCTGGGGATTTTCACTGTCGAGTTCGGGATGGGATCGAGTGTACACTCCCCGCTATAGCGGCCAGGCAACCTAAGAAGACCTTGGGAAATATGTTTTATCTTTACCACCATCATGACTCTCAGATGCCATCCCCGTGGAGGCGGGGATCCACAGTTAAAACCTTTGAACGATCTTAACTATTTTCTGGATTCCCGCTTACGCGGGAATGACAAGATTGTCTTGTGCGAGTTAGCTGAATACGCTGCCTGCACACATGTGATTATTTGGTGCTCATGATCTTTTGCACAACTTCTGATTTCTGCGCATAAATCAAAACAATGGAGTTATTAGTATTGGTTAGCTTCATGTGTTACCACACTTCCACACCCAACCTATCAACGTTGTGGTCTACAACGACTCTCATAGGGAATACTCGTTTTGAGGTTAGTTTCCCGCTTAGATG
>CAYUCY010000093.1:0-2782 GCA_964443525.1 uncultured Thiotrichales bacterium | reverse complement strand
ATTAAACATTTAGTGCTCAATTCAAACTCTTTGGAGATGAGGAGGCATATCACACCGAATCTGTTCTCTTGATCTTGCAGGAAAGTTATGCGTTTTAATTGTAATTTGATTTTCTGACGTGCAAGGTGAAATGATTGATATTATCCCCACACAAAAAAAACGCTTTTATCGCACTTCTATCTGAACTTCTGCAACACATTGCCTTGGAGATAACCTCCAAAGCTATTTCTTGAGGTTGAGTTCCTCACCCAGAAACTCAAAGGATTTCATTCAATGGATACACTATGCTAAAATACAAACCTTATAAACAGATAAAAAAGAGTTATTCTATGCAAGAGATTAAGGTCGCTCCGTCCTTGTTGGCGGCGGACTTTGCAAACCTAGAAACCGAGGTAAAGGCGGTTGAAAAGGCGGGGGCTGATTTTATTCACTTGGATGTCATGGATGGTCATTTCGTCCCGAACATCACGATCGGCCCGGAAGTCGTAAAAGCCTTGAGGCCACACACAAGGCTCCCTTTCGATGTGCATCTGATGATTTCCCCCGCAGATCCTTACATTGAAGCATTCGCCAAAGCAGGCGCCGACATTATTACGATACACCCCGAGGCGGGACCCCACATTCAACGAACGCTTCAGCTTATTCGTTCCTTCGATAAAAAGGCGGGCCTGGCGCTGAACCCGGGAACATCTGAGGCGGTACTCGAATATCTTCTCGATGACCTCGATCTGATTTTAGTCATGACCGTCAATCCCGGCTTCGGCGGACAGCATTTCATAGCGCCGCAAGTAGAGAAAATTCGCCGCATTAAAAATTTAATCGGGAATCGACCGATTCTCCTCGAGGTTGACGGCGGTATCACTCCGGAGACAGCCCCTGCGGCCATGGCTGCAGGCGCGAATGTTCTTGTGGCTGGTACTGCCGTCTTTCATACGAAAGAATACAAGAAAAACATCAAAATCTTAAAAGGCTGTTCTTAAACCTGATTGTGAGCCTCTCTGATAACTTGTTCGAGTCGTCGTTTTCTCTCGATGATAGCTTTTGATGCAAACTGTTTAAGAGTTAAAAAGGCCGTGGATACAGACCCTGTCACAACAGCCGCAATCCCTAAAGATACTCTTGTCTCGGCACTTAAATCCCCTAATGTTGCAAGCCCTCCGAGGAAAGTCGTTGCGACCGTTCCGAGCGTAGCCCCAAAATCGAACCAACCTTCGGCAATGATCCAGCATCCTGAAATACAGCGAAGATAGTCATCAACGCACCCGGGAACATCTTCGTTCAGGTTAACAGGCGTCTGTCGAGGAGGTTGCTGAGGGTCCTGTAAGACGGGCGCGGAATGCCTGTCATCAACAACAATGTTTGTGTCCAAATCGGAGCCATCATCTCCGACTTGGGAAGCATTTAAAGTCGGAAGGATGAGGAGTACTCCGACCGTGATCAGAAAGCGTTTAGAGGGTTGCATGGTTTTTCTCCTTTTTCTGTTTTGCTTTCAAGAAGGGATAGAACGATGTCTACCGATTCCAAGATCGGGGTGTTTGGGGAGAAAAGTGCCTTAACTCCTTGTTCTTTGAGACGTTTTTGATCCTGCCGGGGAATGATCCCGCCGCAAATCACGAGAATATCCTCCGCCTTCTGCGTCCTTAAGTTTTCGATTAATTGAGGCACGAGGGAGCAATGTCCTCCCGCTTGGGTTGAAACGCCGATCACATGAACATCATTGTCGATTGCAAGGCGGGCTACCTCCACAGGTGTTTGGAAAAGAGGAGCCAAATCCACATCAAAGCCTAAGTCGGCAAAGGCACTGGCGATAACCTTGGAACCTCTATCATGGCCGTCTTGACCGAGCTTTGCAACGAGCATCCTCGGTTGACGCCCCTCGCTTTCCGCAAACTGTTTAACCCTTTCCCGAAGAGCAGAGAAAGTTTCATCCTTTTCAAAATGGTGTGCATAGACACCTGAAATACCCTGCTGCGGGGCCTCATAATCCCCGAAGACTTCCCTTAAGACATCCGAGATTTCTCCGACGGTTGCCCTCGCACGCACTGCTTCCACGACAAGGGGCATCAAATTGAGAGATAATTCGGCCCCTTCTTTGAGCTTTTTGAGACAATGCTCTACATGAGATGTATCTCTGCTTTCTTTGACTCTTTTAAGACGTTCAATTTGACGAACCCGAACCGTTTCGGTCTCGATTGTCAGGATGGGAATCGGCACGTCTTCTTCCACCACAAATCGATTGACACCGATGATGATGTCTTCTCCATGCTCGAGACGAGCCTGGCGGTGGGTGGCAGCTTCCTCGATCAAGCGTTTTGCGTATCCCGTCTCAATGGCTTTTGCCATCCCTCCCAACGCTTCCACATGCCTGATCAGCTCTTTGGATTCTTTGACGAGAGAAGCCGTGAGCGCCTCCACATAATAGCTGCCGCCTAAGGGATCTATCACCTCAGGGATTCCCGTCTCGTAGAGAAGAATGTTCTGAGTATTTAAAGCGACACGTGCAGATGTAGAGGACGGGAGAGCCAGAGCTTCGTCAAAAGAGTTAGTGTGGAGAGACTGTGTACCGCCTAAAACGGCAGAGAGAGCTTCGAGGGTGGTCCGAATGATGTTATTGTAGGGGTCTTGGGCGGTAAGGCTGACACCTGATGTTTGACAGTGGGTTCTCAACATAAGAGAACGGGGGTCTTTCGGATTAAACCGAGTCATAAGCTCAGCCCAAAGGATACGGGCAGCCCTTAGTTTCGCAATCTCTAAAAAGAAATTCATCCCGATTCCGAAAAAG
>CAYUCY010000092.1:0-2961 GCA_964443525.1 uncultured Thiotrichales bacterium | reverse complement strand
AGCACATCTTCTACAATGGTCGGAACCACTATGATGTGTTGCTTACCAACCCGCAAGCAATTGCTCTTCCTGAGATTGTGTATGCGGAAGGAGACTGGGTGACCATCGGCGGAAAGCCTGATGACAAAATAGACATTCCTGATGGCGTTTGGGATCCTGTCAACAAGACACTTCAAGCCCTCAGATTAGGCTTTTTCGATGATAGGGAACTTTCTGATAAAATTTTTGAATTAGACCGCGTTAAAAGCTTGGCATTAGAGCAGCTAGAGGAAGCGCTTGATAATGAAGTCGAACTCTTTGGTCAGTTCCCTTATGGGGCTCCCTATGATAGGCGTTATATACCTTTTAATCTTCAAGCGCTCCTTCTGAATCCTGGGAGAACTCACTTTTCTACAAAGAGGGAATTGAGAGAAAGAGTACAAGCAGCGGCATTGCAACAGTTTGAGTATATGTATGCTCTTGCTGCCAGAGAAATGAGAGATCTTCAGGAAGAAAAAAAGAAGAAAGCGGAAGAAGTTAACGATCAGATCACCCCTTTGGTGATGGCAGACTATTTGATGTCTACTTTGGTTCAAGAAGGCGTCATCAAGCCTAACCAAATTCCGGGCATTCTAGAATTTTTGGGGAATGACGAAATGCCTCTCGTCAGGTTCTCGACAAAACTTTCCGCCAAGCAACGTCTTGAAGCGATCCGAAAGATTGAGGCCGTCCAAGCGCAACAAAAGGATATGAAGTTCTTCGTTGTGGCCGAGGACGGAAACATCCAGATGGCTCCCGATGAAAAGGCTCCTCTCAAAAAGCTGGCTCTTATCGATCAAAAGGGTATTGAGGAGTATTATGCCAGAGCCCCCGAGGGCAAAGATATGGACATTATTAATGAAATCATCGATGGTGTTGGTAGGTATTCGGACAAAGATCTTCCAAAACATCAAAAGGATGAAGTGCTCCAAAGCGTCTACACTTGTAAATACCTTATGGAAAAAAGGGAAGAAATTATCAAAAATCCTCCTGAAGATATAGTTTGGTATGAGAACCCCGGGAGTCGACCGAAGGATTATAAATATCCTCATGGGGCGCCTGTGCATTGGGAACTGTCAAATCCAAAGTCAAAATGGGGGAATTACGATGGTGTTTCAGTGACTCAACGTCTTAACCTTTTCCACAATGCCTTGATCAAAACATATCTGGCAGCAAAAGAAAGGGGGCCTGAGGTACTTTTAGACTATTTCAATAAGGCCTACATGGGATATTGTATGGATGGACGTTCTAATACCGTGATCGATTATGCCAAAAAATTGGAGCATGACAACGATCCGCGTCTGGATTTTTCAAACTTGCCTAAGTTAGGTGCGTTCGTGGGCGCTCCGTGTGCCTATGACAATATTGTCCAGTTTGTTGCTAAGGAACTAGGAAACCTTAAGAAGGACGTGACACGCAAAAATGCGGAAGAATTCTTAAACGGAATTCTAAAGAGAATCAAAACCAAGGATGGTCCCCTCAAGCCGGAAGATGTCAAAGCCTGCTTGGATTATGCCGAGAAGAATTATTTAATCATCTTTGATTAAAGATCTTCGGTCATAGACTTCATCAGGTGAAAAAAACCTCCGCCTTCAAGCGGAGGTTTTTTGTTTAGGAAATGTTAAGGAAAGCGTGGTATATTAATTTAAAGGGGACGAAAATGAGGGCTGTGAACGTTACCTTTAAGCAAGCGATGCTTGAGCCCGGGGAGTGCTTCGGGACGCCGGAGGCGCTCTGTCGTTTGAAAAAATTTACCCTCGATCAAAAAATTACGATTCTTCGGATGTGGGCTTATGATGCCCAGTTGGAGCAGCAGGCCGAGGCCGAAAACATGCACGCGGACAAAGAAGTCATGCTGAGTCGTATTCTCACGTGCCTCTTCCGGTTGTTGGAAGAGCAGAAGGCCGCCGGAAAACACTAAGAATTCTTCCCTTTTTAACCTCTCTTATAGTAAAATAAAATAAATTGTATGCGAGATTTGACTATGCCTGCTCCTATCAAAGCCCTTTTTCTGGACCGAGACGGCGTTGTAAACGTCGACCACGGCTATGTCTCCAGACAAGAAGACTTTGTGTTTAGGGATGATATTCTGGATTTTTGCAAGTCTGCCCAAGCGCTTGGATATAAACTCTTCATTATCACTAACCAGTCGGGGATTTCCCGCGGCTATTATTCGGAGGAAGACTACCACCTTTTGACGGACTGGATGCTTGGGGAGTTTGCAAAATATGGGATTCGGATCGAGCAGGTTTATTATTGCCCTTATCATGACTGTGCTCTTCAGGGGGATCCTAATAAAGAGCACAAGCTTTTCTTCCGAAAACCCAACCCGGGAATGCTGCTTCAAGCCAAAGACGAACATGGTATTGATATGGCGGATTCCCTTATGGTGGGGGATCAGGAAAAGGATATGGAGGCGGCCTATGCGGCAGGCGTTGGACGCAAGATTCTTTTGACGGAAGATCGGACGCTTCCCAAGACAAGGGCGGATACCATCGTCTCGCGGCTTTCGAGAGACTTACTTTCTTTGCCTACACTCAAGTCCGTCAGGTCCTGATCGGGCAAGGTTCTTTTTGTCGATTTCGCATTGACAAATCTTACAAAATACGATTAAACGGCAGGTATTGTTCGGTATGAGCACTCAATTTCGGAGGGGTGGCCGAGTGGTTAAAGGCAGCAGACTGTAAATCTGCCGACTTATGTCTACGCAGGTTCGAATCCTGCCCCCTGCACCACTCAGACTCGACAATGTTTTTGAAATGTGAGACAAAGAGTGTGCGCGGGTGTAGCTTAATGGTAAAGCTCCAGCCTTCCAAGCTGGCTACGAGGGTTCGATTCCCTTCACCCGCTCCAAAAATTGAGAATCACGAAGGAAACTTTTTAAAGGGGGATAAGACCATGGCAAAGGAAAAATTTTCGAGGAGCAAGCCGCACTGTAACATC
>CAYUCY010000091.1:0-3058 GCA_964443525.1 uncultured Thiotrichales bacterium | reverse complement strand
GAACCCCCGACACGCGGATTATGATTCCGCTGCTCTAACCAGCTGAGCTACTCCGCCGAAAGGAATGTGTAAGGATATATCGGGGATCAGGTAGACTGTCAAGAGTGAAGCAGTTTAATAGAGAATTTTCCGCAAGGCTTTTATACGTTTAAGGCCGAACTCACACAAGGCCCAAGAGAAGCCAAAACCGACACCGAAGACGATCGGGAACTTGATAAAATTAGACCATCCCGTTTCAAAAAGCGCGTATTGAAGCCATACAACCAAAACTTCGTGGGTCAGAAAAATCGCATATCCATTCGCGGCTAAGGATCGCCAGCAAGGTGTCGGTCGATTGAAAAAACGATAAAAGAGACTCAACAGCAATAAGGCCTGAAAGAGACAAAGCGCCGCGTGAAGAGAGGTCCTGAGCAAAACAAGAGAGGCTTCCGAAGTAAAAATGGACCAAACCTGACCCCAAGAGATGCCTTCACGAAGCGCGAGACGGACTGACTGACTAAAAGCTCCTTGATCGTAAAGACCGACACAGACAAAGATATAAGCGCTTCCAAGGACTAGAACCATCCCCGCCCATAAAGGCCACTTGGAGGAAAGGTGTTTCCAAAACGTCTCGTTATGGAGAAGACCGCTTGCTGCAAGGCTTGCGCCTGCTAGAAAGTAAAGAATATAGAGTAGAAAACGGGAGCCTTGAAGATAAAAGAGCTTCCAAAAACCGATCCACCAAGGCGCTCCCCAGATTAGATCGCTACACCCGAGCAGGGTGGCGGAAATAAGCCAGAAAAAAAAGAGGCCTAAAAAAGGTCTGCTGGCAATTTTATTCATCTGTCTTGCAAGGAACGGCCTGAATTCCTGAAAAAGCTTATGAAGAAGAATCAAGGAAAAGCTAAAAAGAGCAATGGCATAAAGAACCCAGAGAGGCCCTGCTTGCAGCTTCTCACTCCAAAAAATCTCGGTCCAGAATTCCCACAGAGAAAACCGAGGATCCTCATAGGCGACGAAACGCGGATACATGAGAAGAGGCACAAAGACGATAATTCCAAAGACAAAGGGAATACCCAGCTTTAAGCCCCGCGCCCGCGCATAAGCACCCCACCCTCGCCTCTCAAAAGAACTTAAGACAAACATACCGAAAATGAAAAAAAGCATCGGCATGATAATGCTTTGATTAAAAACATAGAAAGCATCCCAGACGGGGGAACGCTGTAAATCGGAAAAAAACCAAAACCGTCCCCAATTGAGGGCATATGCATGCAGAGCATGATCAAAGGCCATATAGGCGAACATAAAGCCCCGCAAGTGGTCGATAAAAGGAATCCGATTAGAATTAATCATATCTCTCCTCTTGAGTTAGAGAATTCTTTTAAACCCAGGTATTTTTAAAAGGATAAACTGAACAAGCAACCAGGAGAGCGCCACCGTCAGTCCGCCCGTGGTCATAAATTTGAAAATAGGCCACATATTTTCAGGCAACAACCAAATATGAAGCCAGACAACTATCGGCTCATGAACAATAAAAATACCGTAGGAGCAAACGGCCAGCGATCCCCATAGAGGAGATCCATTATTTAAAAACCGGGCAAAAAGGGCGAGATAAGCCATAAGCTGTGCTGCGATAAAGATGCCGAGAAGAGTCGTCCTGATCAAAACCATAGGCGCATAGGTTGCAACGATGGTCAGACCGTACTCAAGTCCCCCTCCCCGCTTGAAATAAAGACGGATGTCATCGGAAAAAACTCCTTCATAAAAATAGGATAAAGTATATCCCAGATAAAGAACGCCAGATATAATCATCAAAAGGATCCATCGTTGCCAGCTCTCCTCAAGTCTTTTGATGAGATCCTGACTCATGTGAATCCCCGCGTATCCGAATCCGCAACCTATCAGAAAATAAAGGATCTTGAGGATAAAGCGCGCAGCCCTGACATAAAAAACCTTCCAAAAACCGATCCACCAGGGAGCCCCCCAGATCAGGTCACTGATGCCAAGAATAAGAACACTGAGAAACGAAAACAGGACAAACCCTAAAACAGGGCGTCGTATCAACCATTTTACAAAAGAGGAAAGAGCTTCAATGATCTTAGGAGAAATAAGGTAAAGAAGGATCGCAAAAGTAGTGAGAGCTAGCAAATAAGCCAAAAACCAGAAAACGCCGGGAATGGGATTTTGAATGTAGTAGTTTTTGTAAAATTCCCAAAAGTTCCACCCCGTATAAGCATAATCCTGGGAGACATAAAACTTTCCGTATGAAATCACTGCGTTGAGAGTTGGGACGCCGAGCAAAAAAGGAATGCCGAGCCTCAGAAATTTCTCTTTCAAGAAACTTGTAAATCCCCGTCTAAGAAAGGAGGGAAAAACAAAGATACCTGCCAAAAAATAAAGGGAAGGCATCATAAAGCTATCATTATGAAGATGGAGAATATCTATGAAAGAACTAACGCTCGGATCCTGAATAAACCAAAAATTTTGGAAATGTTCCGAATAAGCATGCATAGAGTGATCGAGGACAACGAGGACCACCAGAAAAGCCCTCAAATAATCCAGATAGAGAATGCGACCTTGAGTGGATTTATCCATAAACCTAAACAATCTCTCCTATTTCAAAGCACTTGCTTAGAATATCCGATTTCAAAGAAAACTCAAACCTGGAATGCTCTAAAAAAACTAAAGTTTGCTTTGTTTTAGTTTTTGCGAAGCGAGCGTTGCAAAAAAAAGAGTTAAGCTTAAGATAAGGAGCTTCTCTGCGTTGACGGTGGGTCGGTGCTAACAACCCAACTGAAGAAGCTTACGCCCACGTTAAGGACTTCGTTGCAAAGAGCGGGAAGAAGTACAATATCCGCTTCCTCTCCCTGGGAACAGGTGTCGAAGAAAAAGTTAGGCTTGATGCAAATGCAGGAAAGCTCGGGGAAACCCCGGAAATATTCCCGGCTACTTCATGGGCGCAACTGAAGCTAAAATCGACGCTCATATGAATATGAAGAAGTTAGCAGAGAAAGGTAAGATTGAATTAAGTGTGCCAACTTCAAGCTTCCATTCGCCATTGACCTTGCGGACACAAGTG
>CAYUCY010000090.1:0-3641 GCA_964443525.1 uncultured Thiotrichales bacterium | reverse complement strand
GAGTTCGGCAATCTCATAGAAATTCGTCTTCCCCGATAGATCCATCACCTTAGGGCACCTGGCTCTGATAATCTCGAGAGCATCTTGATCATCCGGGCCACCTAAAAGAACGGGAACGAATCCTTTTTTTTGAAGCCTTTGAATCAAGGCTGCATAGAGGGGGGCCGGCCATCTTTTGTAGGATCCCGTGCGAGAGCTTCCCGGCACAATCAAAATACTTTTAGCCTGAAAGGAAAATCTTTCAATGTCAGATGTCATCCAATCAAGCTTAGGGGGGAGTTCTTCCTCATTTTCTAAAATCAATCCCGCCTGCTTCAGCTGATCCGCAAATCGGGGAAATGCGTGGAGATAGAGACGATCCGGATGGGTTTGAGGATGCGAGCACCCGGACGCAATCCCGTTCCATTCAGGTCTATTCCCCTCTCCCAGAATTTTGAAATAGAGAGACGTCCTCTTCGAGTTTTGGAGGTCGTAGACTCGATCAAACCCTCGCTTCAAGAAACTCTGTCGCCACTTCAAAAGCGCAAAAGGGTTTTTTGAGCGATCATCGATCCAAATTTCGTTAAAAAAGGGGGCTCTCTCAGCAAAACCCACATACGGCGAATTCGTCATAAATGTGATATGTGCACTAGGGTGGTTTTTGCGGATGCAGTCAAAAGCACCCGTGGCATTGATAAGATCACCCCAAGCGCCGTGTTTGATCACTAAGATGTTTCTGTAAGCATCAAGCGACATCTTTTTTTTCACAAAATTCACAACCTAAAAGCTCCGCGTAAATATTCAAAGTTTGACATTGCATGGACTCAAGGGAGAAATGATCTGCAATCCTTTGTCGTGCAATCTCTTTCACTCTCTTTAACTGAGTTTGGTCCAAAGAAAGACCCTTTAGAAGAGCTTTTGCCAAGGCTTGAGCATCCGTTGGATCAATAACATCTCCCGTCTTATGGGGCAGAATAATTTCTTGAGGAGCACCCAAGGAACTCACAATCGTCCATTTCCCCATGGCTTGGGCTTCTGCGACAACCCTGCCGAAGGCCTCAGGGTCCGTCGAAGCATGCAGGACAAGATCGGCTGCATCATAAGCCTGGGGCATGTTTCCGTCACACTCCACGAATCGAACCTTTTCTCGGATTTCAAGCTTTTGAGCAAGCGCTTCCAGCTCCGACAGATAAGTTTCCCGACCGCGAAATTTCCCGGCAAAAACCAAAATAAAGTTATGATTTTTCAAGATCTCGCAAGCTTTTAAAGCGCCCGCGTGACCCTTCCAGCGGCTAAACCGTGCCGCCATCAAAACGACAGCTGTTCCTTTCGGAATCCCCCATTCCTGACGCAAAAGAAGCCGGTCTCCTGTTAAAATTTTTTCAGGATCAAAGACCTTTAAGTCAACGCCTCGATAGATGACTGGGACTCGGGCCGGATGAACCCACTTCCGGTAAAAAAGAGAGATATGGTCCTGGATAAAGTTGGAAATAGCGATGACGCGGTCTCCGCGAACCATAATGGAATTATAGAATTTCTTCAGCTCATTAGAAAAATTGTAAGTGCCGTGAAATGTTGTGACCCAGGGAATTTGAAGCTCTTTGACGGCCCCGAAGGCACTCCAGGCAGGCCCGCGTGAACGGGCGTGAACAAGAGTTACCCCCTCCGAACGGCAGAGCGTCACAAGTCTTTTCTTATTTTGCCACACCCCCCAGGGAGATTTTGACCTTAAGGGAAGCGTTAAATGCTCTCCCCCCACCTCTAAAATCTGAGATACGAGGCTTCCTCCTTGAGAAGCAACAAGTGCCTTTCCTCCTGCGCTCACAATAGCCTGAACCATTTCAACGGTTCCCCGCTCAACACCGCCTTTCTCAAGCGCCGGAAGAACCTGCAGAATTGTTTGACCTGAAAGATTTGGAAAAAAATAATTCAATCTATTGCCTTTTCGTCTAATTGACTTTGCAAATTGACTATTGTCTGGTACAAAAAAATTTATAAAAAATTAACCCTTTAGGTGCTAGACTTAAATTAGTCTTAGATTGAGTTATAACCCATCGAGAACGAGAAATAAATGAAATTCCCTGCAAACCTCTCCCTCACAAAGATTCGGAAAAGCCCTTGGGGCATGATATCGGTCTTTCTCATCGTTGCCGCTACCATCGGCTTAATCATCGGCTATTTTCTTTCCTCTAGCGGTGAAGACGACGGCGCTAAAGAGGCCCGGCCTATCAAAGTTGAAGTAGAAGAGGTAAGAACCGGGGCAATTACCAAAAAAATTACAATGCCTGCAAATCTGACTGCAAATCAGGAGGTTAAAGTACGACCTCAGGTCGCGGGTATCATCGGCTCAATTTTAGTGGAGGGCGGGAAAGAGATCGAGGCAGGCACGCCTATTTTGAAGATCGACGATCGTGCCTTCCGGGCCCAATTGAAGGAAGCTCAAGCAAGCTTAGCCTTTGAAAAAGCTAACTTTGGGCGTTATAAAAGGCTGGCTGAGCAAAAATTTGGTGCACAGAAAACTTTTGAAGAGGCAGAAGCAAAGTTTAGAAAAGCAGAAGCGGCTGTCGAGATCGCTCAGAAAAAAGTCGATGATTCCGAAGTTAAAGCGCCCTTTGAAGGTATCGTCACAATCAATAACCTGAGCAAAGGATCTCCCGTATCCGAATCTCAGGAACTTTTTCAGATTGTCGATATGGACCCCATCAAGATTGACTTTCACATCCCGGCGGAGCATCTTCGAGCCATCAGCGTCGGCCAGGATCTTGAGGTTATCATTGACGGCTTTGAAGACAAGCCTTTCAAAGCCGAAATCGAATCGATCGATGCCCGGGTAGATCCGAAAACTCATACAATCTTGGTGCGGGCCGTCGTCTCGAATGAAAAACGCCTCCTGAAGCCGGGACTCTTTGCCCGTGTCATGCTGATTGTCGGCTCCAGTGATCAGGCATTGATTATCCCCTCTATGTCGCTTCAAGGAACGGAAGATGATCGCTTTGTATACGTGGCGCAACCAAGAGAGCTAGAAGGGAAAACCCGCTTTATTGCCCAGAAAGTAAAAGTCGTCACTGGCTTTAAAGAAAAAGATAATGTTGAGGTCCTGAGAGGACTCAAAGAAGGGGATCTTGTTGTGACGATCGGGGCAAACAAAATTCCTCCGCAAGGCTATTTCGTGAGCTTCGACGGTATGGATAAATACCTGTCATCTCAAAAAAAGAACGAGAACAAACCCGAAACACCTAAAATAGAAAAGAAAGAAAGCTAGGTAAGTCGATGAAACTTTCCGATATTTGTATTCGCCGACCTGTTCTCTCAACCGTCCTGTCTCTGGTGGTCATTTTGATCGGAATCGTGACATTCTACCGCCTTCCCGTAAGACAGTACCCGAACATCGACAAGCCGGTGATTACCATTTCAACGCGTCTGGACGGGGCAAGTCCCGAGATTATTGCCCAGCAAATCACCCAGCCGATTGAAGAAGCTCTTTCCGGCCTTGAAGGGCTTTACCTGATGACCTCCGAAAGTCTTCAAGGGGAAAGCAAAGTCAAGCTTCAGTTCGAAGGAACACGTCGGGTGGATGATGCTGCAAACGACGTCCGTGACAAACTAGGGGCCATTCGTGAAAAACTTCCGCGGGATACGCGTGATTATGTCATCCGAAAAGC
>CAYUCY010000089.1:0-3804 GCA_964443525.1 uncultured Thiotrichales bacterium | reverse complement strand
ACTTAAGGTAGGACTCGTCCAGAATTTCTTCGATGGACTCAAAAGTGGCATGGAGCCAGTTAAAGGTGGCTCCCCCCAAGATGAGTTCCGGATTTCTGACTTGAAACTCTCGATGGGCAAAATATTTCTCCCGGTCATGAGTCAACATATTGCCTTCGAAAGGCTCATGAGCAGGGTTATAGTTTCCGTGGCCGAAAATATATCGATCCCCGAAACCGAGACGGGTAAGAAGACGAGATGTCTTTTTTGCAAATCCCTTTGGATAAATCCCGGTCTTAATATCCAGCATAGGACAAGCAAGGATCCCTGCGTGAAAAAAATCCTGATGAGTTCTAAGATATTTGAGGGCTAAGTGCCCCCCCATGGAGTGACCGATCATTAAATTGTGGTGGTCTTGATCAGGTTGAACATGATCTCTGATCAGCTGATCAAGGTCGTTTAGATATGTTTGATATGTATCAATATGGCCTTTGTGATGATTATCCAGAAGTCTACTCGAAAGTCCTTGCCCTCTCCAATCTAAAGACCAAACGCCTATACCCCGTTGAGTGAGTTGGTAGGCAACATCTTCGAATTTTTCCAGAAAGGAAGCGCGCCCGGGGAGGATAAGAGCATTCAAGGTTTTTCCCTGTTCCATTCGGCGAGTTCGGGGCGACCAATGGGCGATTCGAATTTTATGCCCGTCTGAAGTCTTCATATAGCTGTAGGAACCTTGTTTCATACGTCTTCCATCCTTTAGGTACATTTTAGGACAAAAGGGCTAAAAAACAGTAAAGATCGGGTAAGAAAGTGGTAAAAATTAAGAAATTAATAAAAGTATCCCATTGATATTTGAGCGCATTCTTAATTCAGAAATATAATGTAACATTTCCTGAAATGAAAAGCGCCTCATTCGAGGTGTCTTTTTCAAAAGGTAAGTAACTTATCCTCTGAGCATATAACTGATCCTACAATTTTCAGCTCCAAAGTAATCTTGATTGAATTTAGCCACAACCATTGAATTATAGAGTTTACAATTGAAAATGTCGATATAAGCAGCATTTGGTTGGTTTGCAAAGTGCCCGGAAATAAGAGAGGTTTCAATTAACTGTGATTGAGTAACCTGAGGCAGCTAGATCTTCTCCAAAAACAATGATAGGATCTCCAAATCTCTTCATTTCAATTAAATCATAAAGCTCATAGATATATTTCTCTATAAAGCTATTGGAACGAATCGTTTTGTGATTGCATGGTCTACAGTCAACAGCAGTGAACAAACCCCAACTATTGAGTCCGCGGAAATGATCTTTAAATTCACCAAAGTTAAATTTATTGCTCTGTGCTTCTAGAGTTGCAAAAGCGTTTTGCAACTCCTGTTCTCCATAAATAATAGTTTTAATTCTACGATAAAGAATTATGATTTAATAATAAAAAATAATTAATATATATTTAAAATGGAAAAATGAATTTGAATTCTTTAATATTAACCCATTTCCTCCTTCCATGGGTCTAAAGATCTAGATTTTATTTCTTCTGACATTATTTCTTGCGGAGTGAAGGAGGGCATCTAAAGCTCTTGTAAAGTTAAGAGAGACAGCGGGATAGTCCATTTTCATCGATTGCTTTGCGAAATCCAGCTGTCGCGACATAATTTTTTGGCAGATATCCGCGACGCAGTTATGAAACATAAGGTGAGTTTCAACAATTGTTGTAAACTCAGGCGTATCAACCTGATCCAGAGGTAGGGTTTCGAGCCACTCCCCAAAACTGCAGAGAGAGGCATCCCTGATCATGCGGATATCTTCGATGAGAATGCCCGATTTAAGGGCAGCTGTTAATTTTCGCTCCCAAAATAAGTGTGTTTGTAATGCTTGCCTGACGGCTTCTTCGGCATCCATCGACCTCTCCTTTATCTTTAGAGTAGATCACAAATGTTGCTAAAAAGTAAAAAATAGAAGCTTGCCTTCTATCGAAAAAGCATTTTTTAGGAATGATATGATTTAATAGAAAAATATCATTTTAAGATTATCAGAATCTTTAGGATTGAAAAATGTCTTTATAATGTCATAATGTAAATATGATAAATATCATTTCAATTGAAGTAGTTGATTTTTTAAAAAATTCATTGGGAAGACGATTCACGATTTCGGTGGATCAAGACCTTCTCGGAGACTGGCATGTGAAAACGTGCACACGTAAACCGGAACAATCCCGAGGGTTGCGTCGCCATTATTTGGTGCGGGGAGAACAGAACGCTCAATCTCGGGTGAGAGAGCTTCTTTTAAAGAAGCTATGTCGTCCAAAAGGACAAAAAGCCCACATCTCCGAGATTGACGCCTACGATCACATCAATATTCTCAACTGGGTCCCAACAGAACAAGCCCCCCTCCATTATTTTATTTAAAGACGCCATTCTGCTCGAGGGATGAACTTAAGGATTATTGAATTCATGCAGTACCGTTTTTCGGTAGAATTCGGACCATCATCAAAAACGTGTCCTAAATGAGCGCCGCACCGCGCACATTTGAATTCGATGCATTTAAAAAGGAAAGAAAGTCGAGAGAAAGTCTCAAGAAGTTTTTCCGTTTAAAGGATGGTCCGGTTTCTGATATGTGATCCAGGAATCGTGAAGATCCATCATGTGACACGTAACTCCGTTCACATGAAGGCAAATGTGCTCACCGTCTGCAAAAACCAAATGGATTTCATTGTCGATCTCTCCGTAAAGGCACATGAGACTCAGGATATGGATTGGATTTTGCTTGCTGAAGCCTCGATGCTTGACACCGTGAACGTTAGAAAAGTGAACGCCCGCGTGTATGCGAGCGTAAAGAGGAATCCCTTCGTGTTCATGAGCATCCACTTCCCAACAAAACCGATTGGCGAGCAGAGTAAATTCCTTTTTCTCTTGATCAAACGCCATAGCTGTTACAGGTAGAAGGGCATCCTGAAGACAAGCCGACAGGATATGAAGGTCGTGTTTATCTTCAGCCCGTAGCTTTAAGGGGGTATGAAGAGGGTGTGTCATCTGCGGTCGTCTCCCTGATTCGTTTAATATATGCACCGCAAGCGCCTAATTTATTTTCTATGTGTTCGTATCCTCGGTCAAGGTGATAGACGCGATTGATGATAGTTTCGCCTTCCGCTGCTAGTCCTGCTAAGACAAGCGAAACGGAGGCTCTTAAATCCGTTGCCATAACGGGGGCGCCTCTAAGAGGAGGGCCGCCCGTAACCGTTGCCGTATGTCCTTGAATTGAGATATCTGCTCCCATTCTCATGAGTTCGGGAACGTGCATAAAACGATTTTCAAAGATGGCTTCACTCACTCTTGAGACGCCGTCCGCACGGCACATGAGGGCAATAAGCTGTGCCTGAAGATCCGTCGGATAGCCAGGATAGGGATCGGTTGTTACCTGGACGGGATTAATCTTGCCGTCCGATTTTACTTTAAATCCGCCTGCTGTCTTTTCAAATTCAAGGCCTGTTCGTTTTAAGACATCGATGACGGTCGGTAGAAGGTCCAGAGTCGTTCCCGTCAACTCGAGCTCGCCTCCCGTCATACCGACGGCCATTGCATACGTTCCCGTCTCAATTCGGTCTGCAAGAATTCTATGGGTGGCACCGCCAAGGGCTTTAACACCAGTAATTTCTAAAGTGGGGGTTCCGATGCCTTTAATTTGAGCTCCCATCTTGACTAGGCAGTTCGCGAGATCCGTCACTTCAGGCTCGCAAGCTGCATTGTATAACTTTGTCGTTCCTTCAGCCAAGGCGGCCGCCATGATGATATTTTCAGTACCCGTGACAGTGACTTTCGGGAATTTAATC
>CAYUCY010000088.1:0-3834 GCA_964443525.1 uncultured Thiotrichales bacterium | reverse complement strand
AATAATGCGGACTGTCTCCCCAATTTTATAATCGGGAGTATATTTAAAAAGCGCGACCCAACCGCCAGCCCCGAGCAGACCTAAACTAAATAAAAGAGCAAAAGGCCGCACCCCTTTCAAAAATTTCAAAAAACGGCCCGGGATCTGAAAGAGCTTCATGACGGTAACACATTTTTTATAGAAACTTTGCTTACCCTACCCCATTTTTCAGAAATTAAAAAGAGAGTTGAACTTGGATGTCCCGGCTTGCGCTTTTTCGTGTTGACTTACTAGTTGATAGAAATATACAATATATATAAATAAAATTGTGGAGGAATAAATGTTAAAAAAATATAAATTTAAATTGTTATTGGTTAATATATTTTTAACCTTTTCTCATTCTGTAAATGCTATTGACTTGAAATCGTCTTTTAAAGGATTTTTTGGCATCACAAGTACGACAGATTATCTTAATCGTTTCAAAGCTCTTCGGGAAATGGAATTGACTCTTGAAGAGATAGATAAAGTGAATAGGGAGATAAGAGGAAAAGAAAAAGACATTTCTAATATTCAAACACAGGCTGTGACAGATTTTACAAGATTAGTCCAAGATACTGAAAAAAAGCTAAATGATCTCTCTGCTAATATTTTAAAAGAATCTGAGCAAAAGATCTCAGATTTAAAAGAACGAATTGCAAGACGAGAGGGAAATATTGCCGAACTCGAAAAAGCTTTAACTCAAGAAAGCAGGCTCGTTAAAATTGCAAGCAACCTTGATTGGATTTCGATGGGTATGACAAAAGTTGGGACTGAATACGTTAGAAAAATGGACAATACGAGCAAAAAATCCCTGGAAGACCAAATTGCTGCAAGACGTAGGTCTATTTCTCAGCTTAACCAAGAAATTGGTCAAGAAAATCAAGCCATCAGGAATATACTTACCTCGCCCGCATACCAGGAAAAAGCAAAAGCATTAAAGAAGGAACTCACAGAAGCAGAAACGGCACTTGCCAATATCCTAGCCAATATCGGCACCTTAAGAAAAGATACGATTTTCACCCCTTATGATCCACAAGGGAAAGCTCTTATGGAAAAACTAAAAAAGCATATTTCCGATGCGAAATGCGGTAACATAAAAGATATTGCCGATGCTAAAACAACTGCGATATCTGCTTGCAAAAAGGAAAGTCTTGATGGCGCTAAGAAGGCACTTCAGAAGGTTTCTTCTTGTAAAGCTTTAACAATGAATAGCTCAACGCAAGAGATAGATGGCTGTATTACGACTTACAGGAGAGATGTCCTTAAAAAGTAAACCGAGAAGACACTTATAAAAATTTTGAACCCCCTCCAAAATCATCGATTTTAGAGGGTTTTTTCTTTTTAAGTCCTCCTCGTTCTTTTCGCCGCACTCGCTTTCCGTTAACCAAAGCTTGAATGAAGTCAGCGAACCTAGTATGAATGAGGGCGTGTCAAAAGCCGTTATTTTCGGTAAACTATAATTTATGTGATCACTAAATGACCTCTCGATCGGCGAAACAACCTATGCCAAACGATTTAAAGGACCTCGAGTCCAGCCTTCTTTCCCGCCTTCAAACAATAGAAACGCTGGAGGAATTGGAAGCCTTTCGGATTGAAATCTTTGGAAAACAGGGCAACGTTACCTCCCTCATAAAGTCTTTGGGATCTCTTCCTCCTGAAGAAAGAAAAGAAAAAGGAGTCCTTTATAACACCTTACGCGAATCCGTTAGCTCTGCTCTTGAAACCCGAAAAGAAATCCTGGAGCAAGCAGCTCTCAACGCGAAATTATCTTCCGAGACGATTGACGTAACCCTACCTTCAAGGCCTTCCCCGAACGGGTCAGTCCATCCTGTCTCCCAAGCCTGGTTCGAGCTGATTGAAATTTTTAAGGAGATGGGTTTTTGGGTTGCTGAAGGTCCCGAGATTGAAACAGACTTCAATAATTTCAGCGCCCTTAATATTCCACCAGAACATCCCGCCCGCCAAGAGCAGGACACTTTTTACATTCCTGCAGCGGGTGAAGAAACGCTTAAGGTCTTGAGAACGCATACCTCCCCTGTTCAGGTGCGGACTATGCTCAACAAAAAGCCTCCCATTCGAATTATTGCACCGGGACGCGTCTACCGCAGTGATTACGATCAAACTCATACGCCCTGTTTTCATCAGGTGGAGGGTCTTTTCATTGCAAAAGATATTCACATGGGGCACTTAAAACAATGCATTGAAGAGATGTGCAGTCGTATTTTTAATGTCCCGGATTTGCCCGTACGCTTTCGTCCCGGCTTTTTTCCCTTTACGGAACCCTCCGCTGAAGTCGATATCGCCTGCGGCAGAAAAGATGGTCGTCTCGTAATTGGAGAAGGTCAAGATTGGCTTGAGATTTTGGGGTGCGGAATGGTTCATTCTAAGGTTCTTCAGAATTGCGGCATTGATCCCAATGTTTATCAAGGCTTTGCCTTTGGCATGGGGATCGAGCGGATCGCTATGCTGAAATACGGGATCCCCGATCTAAGATCTTTTTATGAAGGGGACACACGCTGGCTAAAACACTATGGCTTTTCTTATTTTGAGGCTCTGATGGGAGGAGCAGCCCGATGAAATTTACCTTATCCTGGCTGAAAAAACATCTTGAAACAACAGCTTCTCTTACAGAAATCACGGATAAATTGACCTCTTTAGGGCTCGTTGTGGACGCCGTTGAAAACAAAGGAGCGGCTTTAAAAGGATTTGTGGTTGCAGAAGTGCTTGAGGCAGCAAAGCATCCGAATGCGGATAAGCTTCAAGTTCTTAAAGTCACGGACGGCTCTCAAACCTATCAAGTTGTGTGCGGAGCTCCTAACGCCAGAGCGGGTCTTAAAGGCGTTTTTGCACTACCCGGCATGAAGATCCCGGCCTTAGGGATTACCCTCAAGGAGGCCGAAATTAGAGGTGTTCAAAGCTCGGGCATGATGTGTTCCGAGCGGGAACTTGGGTTGAGCGAAGACCATAACGGGATTATTGACCTACCTGCGAATGCCCCTGTAGGAGAAGAATACGTCTCTTATTCTCATCTTGATGACCCCGTTATTGAGATCGAGATCACACCAAACCGCGGAGATTGCTTAGGCGTACGAGGCATTGCAAGAGACTTAGCAGCAGCGGGTCTCGGCACTTTAAAACCCCTCCCCGCCCCTTCGATCAAAGGAAGTTTTAAAGCCCTGCTTTCCTTGTCCCTGAATTTCTCAAGAGAAACGGCTGATGCCTGTCCTTATTTCACGGGTCGCCTGATCAAAGGTGTTAAAAACGGACCCAGTCCCGATTGGCTCCAAGGAAAATTAAAGGCCATCGGTTTGCGGCCGATCTCCACCCTTGTCGACATCACAAACCTGATGGCTTATGATAGAGGGCGACCCATGCATGTCTTCGATGCAGATAAGCTCAAGGGAAATATTGAGGTAAGACTTTCGAAGCAAAACGAGACCTTGAGAGCACTGGACGAAAAAACCTATACGCTTGATGAGGGAATGACCGTCATTTGTGATGACTCAGGCGTGATCTCGTTGGCAGGCATCATGGGAGGCGAAAGCACGGGATGTACGGAATCAACCGTCAATGTCTTTTTAGAGTCGGCAACTTTCTCGCCCATCCGAACGGCAATTACGGGCCGCAAGCTCGGTATCTTGAGTGACTCGCGTTATCGGTTCGAACGAAGCACGGATCCTGCAATTATTCTTGAATGTCTCGAGCAGGCGACCCACCTCATTCTGGATCTTTGCGGAGGAGAAGCCTCGGAGATTCTCTCGGCAGGATCTCCGCCTCTCAAGCATCAAAAAGTGACCTTTGACTTTAACAGAGTCA
>CAYUCY010000087.1:0-4130 GCA_964443525.1 uncultured Thiotrichales bacterium | reverse complement strand
AGGCCGCACAACCTGATGCTCATCTGGCAATGGATCACATGCAAGCTGCTCATAAACAGGTTGAGAATCAGCAAGGGATGATCTTCCTTTTGTTTTATAGGATGCGGTTTCAATGGAGATATCTTCAGTTTGTTTCAAGGTTGCTAGCGCAGGGTTTGCAACAAAAATTGAAATGACTGCACTTACAATCAAAGTAAATTCAATATTTTTCATTAGAGCATCTCCTATAAAATATATAATTAAAATATGTATTTATTGTCAATAATTAATATTTCAAGATATAAAGTTATTAAATAAGTTTAATTTTTGGTTTATTTTCTATCACTTTCTCAGGCCAGCCACCATTTGAGAATATTCAACCTAAGCTTCATCTTTCTGCCTTTGTCTAAAACTCGCGGATATAGTTATGAACTTTATATCTTTGGAGAAACTGCTATTTCTCAAAATTGAATTTATTTTGGTACTGTCGCATGTGTTGTGGAAGGGTAAAATAAGTACTAATACTAATATTAAAGCCCCTTCAAAAAATCGAGAGCCCCTTGAAGGATGTAACTTGCAGCCAGCTTATCGACGAGTTTATCCCTTTTGCTGCGAGAGAGATCAGCTTCCAGCATCAGTTTTTCAACGGCCGCCGTGGAAAGTCTCTCATCCCAAAGAGCGATGGGCAGATCAAGGTGGGCGGAGATATTTTTTACAAACTGGCGCGTCGACTGACATCGGGGACCTTCCGTCCCGTCCATATTGACAGGCAACCCTATGACCAGCCCTTTGACTTCAAATTCAGTGATGATCTTTTGGAGAGCCTCTAAATCTTTTGAAAACTTTGTGTGCTCCAACGTCCTTAAAGGGGTCGCAACGGTTCGTGAAGCATCGGAAAGAGCAAGCCCAATGGTCTTTGTCCCCACATCAAGTCCTAATAACCGCCCCTCTGTGAGGTCCTTAAGAGGAAGTAAGTTGACCAGGGCCGGATTCATTTTGTTGCCTTATAGGGGATCGTATCTTCTTTTTCAAAAGGTACGGGCGACAGCTCAACCATCCAAGCGCGCGTCAGAGCCTCATATTCATGATAAACTCCCGGTCGAACTGTCACCAAATCCCCTTGGTTGAGCTCAAGCTCAACAGCTTCTTCTTTCTTTTCAAGCCAAACGCGGAGCCTCGCGCTACCCGTAATGACATACACATACTCAAGTTTCTTCAAATGCTTGTGACGTCCTCGTGTGCCGTAGGCGGGATTAACCTCGAAAACGCCTACGTAATTGAAGGTTTCCTCCGGGTTCAACTGAACCATAACCCCGCGCCCCGGCAACTCGATATACCCTAAAGGGGAACGGGCGGAAAGATCCGGAATCATTCCCTTAAGCGATCGTTTCGTTACATAGTTTAAAACATCTTTCATCTCTTAGGATCCCACGCGGGCCGCTAAGGCCGCCTCTAGATAATCATCGATGTCGCCGTCCAGAACGCCTTGGGCGTTTCCTTTTTCAACACCTGTACGAAGATCTTTGACCATCTGATAAGGATGCAAGACATAGGAGCGAATTTGATGCCCCCATCCGATCTCGGTTTTCGAGGCCTTTGCCGCATTGGCGGCCTCTTCCCGCTTTTGAAGCTCTGCTTCATAAAGACGCGCTTTTAACATCGCCATGGCTTGAGCTCGGTTTCGGTGCTGAGATCGATCATTCTGGCACTGGACCACGATCCCCGTCGGCAAGTGAGTAATCCGAATGGCACTTTCTGTTTTGTTGACGTGCTGCCCGCCCGCGCCTGACGCTCGGTAAGTGTCAATCCTCAAGTCCTTTTCTTCGATTTGTATATCAATGGAATCATCAATTTCGGGATAGACCCAGACGGAGGCAAAGCTTGTGTGACGCCGTGCATTCGAATCGTAAGGAGAAATGCGTACCAAACGGTGGACGCCGCTTTCGGTCTTAAGCCAGCCGTAAGCCTGCCGTCCGATTACTTTGAATGTACAGGACTTAATCCCGGCTTCCTCCCCCGCCACCTCTTCCATCCACTCGAGTTTATAGCCGTGTTGCTCTGCCCAACGAATATACATACGCTGCAACATTTCAGCCCAGTCTTGAGCCTCCGTTCCTCCTGCTCCCGCATGGACCTCGACGAAACAATTATTACCGTCCGCCTCTCTCGAAAGAAGGCTTTCAAGACGCATCCGTGCCGCTTTCGCCTGTAAGGTTTTTAAAGATGCCTCGGATTCGCTTAGAAGGGCATCATCCCCTTCTTCCTCGGCAAGCTCGATTAACTCGGCCAGATCTTTCAAGTTCCGATCTAATAAAGAGACGCGTTCTAAGGCGTTTGATAGAGCTTCTCTCTCTTTTAGCAGCTTTTGAGCTTTTTCCTGGTCGTCCCAAAGGGCGGGATTTTCGGCTTGTTCGTTGAGATCTTTTAATTTGGCTTGAGATTTATCCCAGTCAAAGATGCCTCCTTAGGACATCGATGACTTGAACAATCTCATCTACGATCGCTTGCAATTCCGCACGCATGAATCTGGTCCTTGCAATTATTAATAGTGCCTAGACTTTAAGGGACGAAGGACGGAGGCGTCAAGGGATCAATGTTTAACCCATCTTTCCGAGCCAGCCAGATGAATGAGGTTGTGTAATACGACAGGAACAATTGGATTAAGAAAAACTCACCTCATTGAAGCTCCCTTACCTAACCTGATAAATGAGAGTCAGTCTCCAGAAACATCATGAAAGGATCTTTTAAAATCTCTCTTCCCACCTCAAATTAACCCCGCAATGCCGCCTGAAATCTCTTAAAAAATCTCCACCGACAGAGAAATGCAGAAACAAATTGACAATTGCTTTGAAATGATTATAGTGCGGTCATCAAGTGGTATGATTTTACCAACGTAATGGATTATAGGAATGACAAAAAGACTCGCAAGTAAGTATAAAATCGACCGTCGCCTGGGTGTGAACCTTTGGGGCCGCGCTAAAAGCCCGATCAACGCACGAGCCTACGGTCCCGGCCAGCATGGTCAAAATCGCAGCAAACCAAAGGATTATGGTTTGCAATTGCAGGCTAAGCAAAAATTAAAGGGTTATTACGGCAATATCGGTGAGCGCCAGTTTCGTCGGATCTTTAAGGAAGCGGTTCGCCGCCGCGGCGATACCTCTCAAAACCTGATCGAACTCTTGGAACGTCGTCTGGATGCAGTCGTTTACCGTCTTAAGTTCGTCCCCACGGTGTTTGCGGCCCGTCAGTTCGTAAATCACGGTCATGTGCTCGTGAATGGAAAGCGCGTCAACATCTCCTCCTATCAAGTGAAAGATGGTGACGTCATCGAGATTCGGTCCGCCTCTCGCGAGATTCCCATGGTCATGGAAGCACTCGCATCCAATGAGAGAGAAGTACCTGATTATCTTCAAGTTGAAGACAAAGGGAACAAGGGAACTTTCGTCAGAGGTCCTCAACTTCAGGATGTCCCTTACCCCGTGCAGATGGAACCCAACCTCGTGATCGAGTTCTACTCACGCTAAATCGTTTCTATACCTTCTATAGAAAAGCCGCTTCCCAAGAGCGGCTTTTCCTTTTGTAGAAAGATGGATCTGCTTCCACGATCTGATATCAGCTACTCATAATAGATGACTTAAAAAATAATGGAGGACTTCCGTGGATGCGAAGCTTACTAAGTTCTCTTTAGAAAAAGGAAGTCCTCTATGCTTTCTAAATTATACTCTTTTCCTCTCAGAGTAATAACTCTTAATCTACTGCCGTTTTCTGCTGATACGAACCCTTTAAATCCACAGTCCCCTTATATAATGTTATGAGGAAACATCTTTTTTATCTTTTCAGCTTCTCTTTCTGAAATTCTATTTTTTAGATTTTGGAAGATTGCTTTGGTGACTAGGCATTATTAGCTAACTTAATTATAGGATTGAGAGATATCTTGAGAGAGGTAACCATAATAAAACCGATGAAAGTCTCGTCCAGTTTTTCATAGCGCATTCCAAGCCGTTTGTTTTCCTTGAGGTTACCGAAAAATATTTCGATGCGTTTACGTAGCTTGTAGATCTTTCTGTCATAGAGGAAGGAAATTTTTCAATTCTTTGGGTTCGTCCCAACAAAGGTACAAAATACGACATAGGATTAGGCGTGATCTCTGG
>CAYUCY010000086.1:0-4158 GCA_964443525.1 uncultured Thiotrichales bacterium | reverse complement strand
CCGTGCTTTGAGGCGACATAGGCTGCTTTTTGCTCGGATGCGACAAGGCCGTGAGCCGAGGCGATATTAATGATTCGTCCCCAGCCTCTTTTTTTCATGCCTTTGAGAGCGCATCTGATCGTGTGAAACGCTGAGGAGAGGTTAATCGCTAAAATCGCATCCCATTTCTCCGTCGGAAACGCTTCGATGGGAGCGGTATACTGAATGCCGGCATTATTAACGAGAATATCAAGGCTCCCGAGAATTCTCTGAGCCTCTTCGATCATTCCTTCGATTTCCTCAGGCTTGCTCATATCGGCGCCCGAATAGAGAGTTTTTACGCCGTAAGTTGCTGCAATCTTTTCTAGAATCTCCTCGATCTCATCAACATCCCCGAAACCGTTCAAGACGACGGCACACCCTTCCCGTGCCAACCTTTGAGCAATCCCTAAACCGATGCCGCTCGTTGATCCCGTCACAAGGGCTACCTTCCCGTTCAACACGATACACTCCATCCAATTCCAGCTTTATAAGAGCATCATACTCCTTAATAAAATTCTAAAAAAGACACATCAAATCGACACCGTTGAGAAAATTGAGAGAAAATAAAAAATTAAGGGCACCAGCTTTCAGGAATTTCAAAGAGAGTTTGATCGAGAACGACGTTAGTTTTTAAGTTCTCTAGATTCACGACCGTCTTGAGACGCTGAGCGTCGACCACAATCCATTGGATGAGGCTCAAAGGATCTTTATTAAAGGTAAGCGTCAAAGTCCCAAGTTCAGGCTCATCCGATTTTCGTAGAGTTACTTTAAGGACTTTCCCTGTTTCCTCGATGGAAGCGACTTTGACTCCATCTCTGAAAGTGATCGGATCCCTTAGGATAAATTCGGCGGGCGTCTCATTCAAAGCTAAAAATGTTTTCTCATCCGTCGATGTGTCGTGGTGAACCAGCCACGTTCCGTTTGAAATCATCTGCTGTGTTTTGGGATTCGTATAGGAAAATCGCATTTTCCCTGGCCGAGAAAGATAGAATTTACCAGTATAAAGGTCTCCATTATGATTGAGTTGCTGGAAATCCGCTTCCAACGTTTTGTGTGTATTTAAGTAAGCTTCAATCTTACTTAAAAGCTTCTCTTTGCTTTCTTGCGCCCACGTCTCCGTACTTAAAAGACAGAGGGCCGATGCAAAAAAAATCTGTAAAAATCGGGTCATCAACGAAGGCTCCTAATTATACCCTTTTCTATCCTATTCCCTTTCAGGGCGCAACAAAAGCTCGAGAAGAACCCCCCTATCTAAGAACGGGGGGGATTTTCGAAGAGAGGCCGGAGAAACTTAAACCGCGGAACAGTGCGTCCTTCAAAAGATACCTCTTCCGAAAACAGGGGCCTGGGGCGCACCCAAAGGCCGTAATCTCCGTACAGTGCTTGATAAACGACGAGCTCCTCAAGAGTTTCTGAGTGGCGACTGATCCCTAAAACTCTGTAAAGATTACCTTTATAATGTTGATAAAGACCGGGCTTGATCATGAAATCCTTAAGCTCTCATAAGCGGTTTGAACTTAATCCGATGGGGACGATCCGTCTCGGCGCCTAAACGACGTTTGCGATCTTCTTCATATGCCTCGTAGTTTCCTTCAAACCACTCAACGTGACTGTCACCTTCGAAGGCTAGAATGTGGGTTGCAATCCGATCCAAAAACCAGCGATCATGGGAGGTGACCAGAACACATCCCGCAAAGCTCATGAGCGCATCTTCAAGCGCGCGCAGAGTTTCTACGTCCAGATCGTTGGTCGGCTCATCGAGCATCAGAACGTTCGCTCCCGACTTTAACATCTTGGCCAAGTGGACACGGTTGCGTTCTCCCCCTGAAAGCTGGCCGACCTTCTTCTGCTGATCCGCCCCCTTGAAGTTAAAACGTGCACAATAGGCCCTGCTTTGCATCTTGATCTTTCCAAGTTCGATTTCATCAAGGCCGCCTGAAATCTCTTCCCAAACGGTTTTACCGTCGGCAAGAGCATCTCTACTTTGATCCACGTATCCGAGTTTAACGGTGTCTCCGACAATAATGTTCCCTTCATCGGATTTTTCCTGTCCGGCGATCATGCGGAAGAGTGTCGTCTTCCCCACACCGTTAGGCCCTACGATACCGACGATGGCTCCCGGAGGGATTGCGAAATCAAGACCCTCTATCAAAAGACGATCTTCAAATCCCTTCTTTACATGATGAAATTCGATGACTTTATCTCCGAGTCTTGGGCCCGCAGGAATAATGATTTGTTCGGTTACCGAGCGCTTTTCAAGGTCCTGACTGAGTAATTGCTCATAAGAGGTAATACGAGCCTTGCTTTTTGCCTGACGGGCTTTGGGAGACTGGCGAATCCACTCAAGTTCCGTTGCGAGCGCTTTTTGGCGGGCTGTTTCCTGTTTTTCTTCTTGCTCAAGTCGCTTTTGCTTTTGCTCAAGCCAACCTGAGTAATTCCCCTTGTAGGGAATTCCTTCTCCCCGGTCGAGCTCCAAAATCCACTCGATGACATTGTCAAGAAAGTAACGATCGTGTGTGATGAGAACAACCGTGCCTGAATATTTTTTCAAATAAGTTTCAAGCCACGCAACCGATTCAGCGTCCAAATGGTTTGTGGGTTCGTCCAGAAGCAACATATCCGGGTGAGATAGAAGAAGCTGGCATAAAGCAACGCGTCGACGCTCACCACCTGAAAGTTTTGTGACGTCTGCATCCCCAGGAGGGCAGCGCAACGCATCCATGGCAATCTCGATGGTCCGATCCAGTTCCCAAGCATTCAAAGCGTCGATTTTTTCCTGGAGTTCGCCTTGCTCCGCAATCAGCGTATTCATTTCATCATCGGACATTTCTTCCGCAAATTTGAGGGACACTGCTTCAAAGCGCTCGAGAAGCGCTTTGGTTTCCTTAACACCGAGAAGAATATTTTCCTGAACCGTGAGGCTGGGATCGAGGTAGGGCTCCTGAGGGAGGTAGCCGACTCTAACACCATCCGCCGCCCAAGCTTCACCTTGGATTTCCTTGTCAAGACCAGCCATAATCTTTAAGAGAGTTGATTTACCTGCGCCATTCACGCCGATCACGCCGATCTTGGCCCCCGGTAGAAAGGAAAGGTGAACATCTTTTAAAACCTGGCGCCCTCCCGGATAAGTTTTGGAGAGTCCTTGCATGGTATAAATGTATTGGTATGAAGCCATCTGAATTACATTAATTTAAGGATTCTGCCCTTTTCTAGCGAATCGAGGTAAAAAAAGCAATGAAATTATAGACCGATACGGTTAATTACATTATCTCTAAAAAGAGTCTTAAGCTCAACAATGCCTTTGTTTGAAAGGTCCCCATTAAACCCTATGTTGAGCTGTCTCAAGGACCCTTTTAGGGGGTTAAGATACTGAACATCAGTATCCGAAAAGTGAATACAGCCGAATAAGCTTAATTTTTTTAAAACAGTTAAGGAACCGAGGGGGGTAAAGTCAGTTATGGAGGCATGAGAGAGACACAACTCCTCTAAGTTGGGAAAATACTGAAGAAAATTAATATTATCCATTCCCTGCTGTGTATAAAGAGAGAGATCGAGAGTCCTCAAGTTGGGGCAGGCAAGAGAAATCGCTTGAAAGGTTTCATCAGGTAAAATGAAAGATATGATTTCTCGAGAAGCCAAAGGGAGTTCATCGCTGCCTAAATGAAGCGTTAAAATAGACGCAAGTTCGCCGGGCTCTTTTTTCAGAAATTGTTCAACCTCTTCCCTCTTTTCGAGAGCAAATTCCGTCTCGATTTCAGGAAAATCCTCCGAGTCAAAGGCCAGAGAATAATGACTGGCAAAAGAGTCGAGAGAAAAAATAATAGCAAAGATCAGGAAAAGAGGAAAGCACATAAGATTTCAAGAAATTGACGCAACAACGAATTTTAGGCAAAAATAAGGTCAAGATCAAGATATAATTTGCCTAATCAAGCATGGTGGGCCCGGTAGGATTCGAACCTACGACAACACCGTTATGAGCGGTGGGTTCTAACCGCTGAACTACAGGCCCACGCTCCTGAAAGATAACGCAATCCTCGAATTCGTCAAGACGTTTTCCCTTAGGCTCAATGATTCTTCTCAGTTTTCTTTTTTAGGAGGCAATTTACAAGAAGGAGGAGAAGCCAAAAGATCTTTAAG
>CAYUCY010000085.1:0-4185 GCA_964443525.1 uncultured Thiotrichales bacterium | reverse complement strand
GTAACACAAACACCAAAAAACGTCCAAAATGGAAAGAAGAAAATTATGTAAGATTAAGTCTTCGGAAGAATACCCAAACTCAGATTTCAAGGTTGGCAGAAAATACATATAGACCATGTAAAAAACAAAGGGGCCGGAACAATAAAGCCAAAAGAAACTCAAAAAATTTCCCTTTTGAATTTTTTCTTTAAACGTTAGCTTTAAAAGTTCTGCGTGTTTTTCAAGACCAACTTCTCTTGCTCTCTCTAAAGCACGTTTCGCTTTCACCTTTGCATCGGCATACTCTGGCGTTTCTCGCAATTTTGTGCGAGCTGCTATACCCACAAGAGCGACAATCCCCCCTAACCAAAAAGCAAGCCTCCAATTAAAGCCTGTTCGTGTTGCCAAAGTGGCGATTCCAAGAGCCCCCATTACTCCAAACGATGCAGCCAATCCTATAGAATTTACAGCAGGATATTGAGCAGGGGGTCGAACAAGCTCCGTTATATAAATCTGGGCTCCCATTCTTTCTCCCATAGAAGACATTCCTTGCATAACTCTTAAAATGGAGACAATGATTCCTGCGGTAATTCCAATCTCCACATAAGTAGGAAGGTTTGCCATAATCACACAACAAAACGCCATAATTGTTGTCGTAATGATGACAGTTGGCCTTCGGCCAAAAGTATCTCCGAGGTAGCCAAAAATTAAAGCTCCGAATGGCCTTAGCAAGTATGTTGAACAAAAAGAAAAAGCAGTAAGAATAGCTGTTGTTTTTGGATCTGTTGGCGGAAAGAATAACTCATTCAATAAAACAGCCATGTGGACATAGAGCATAAGGTCACAATATTCAAGAAAAGTCCCGATTTGTAAAAGACCAATGGCTTCTTTTTGCCCACGTTTTAAATTGAAAAGCATCTGAATTTCCTCAAAAATCTCTTTCTATATAAATCCTAGGAAAGAGCCCTCTTTATCCTTGATTGTCTTCTCAATCTCTTAAAAGCCGATGAACTACAAAGATCTCTTTTCCTAAGAGAGGAGGACGGATCTTTAGACAAGCTCATGGAAGTTATATCGATCGTATTAATCATACCTTTAGCAAGAAATCCTCCTCTTCTTCGGGGCTACGGGGTCCAAAGACCTTAGATCACTCGAGCTGAATCCCGATCTCCTAGATTTACAACGAGGTGGGAAGAGGGTCTGAGCGTTTGAGCCTTTTGATTTTTGATCTGAAGATCATTTCTCCATGTGAAATCCCGATCAGCGTTCTTTTTCGAAATCATCGCTTTGAGGTGATGATAGCTCTGTACGTCATCCCAGCAGAGGTCCGGCCTCTCAAAGCCAAGGATCTTAAAAAGCTCCGGGTAAGAGATCGGAAGACACGCTTCTCTCGTTTGATGATATTCAGGGCAGTGATCACGAAAGTGACCCTGAATCTGATCTTGTGACAGATGCCCAAAATCGTGCCAGACATCTTCTAGAATCTCAAGATCAGCATCAAGCAGCTCATTTAGATCAGCCCCTTCCACCGAACGATTCAAAACCAAAAGGCCATCCTTTATCGAAAGATACCGGGACCACACCTCCTGATCTAAGGTTCCACTGATACCTTCGTAGATTCTCCCGCACAAAGGTCCATGGGGTGTGGAGAATAAAGCATCATAAAACATAAGATGCCGATATTTTTGGATAAAAGCTCTTTCTGCCAGATAGAGAAGACTATTCAGTTTAATAGGATGAAAGCCTTGCTTGGATTGCGCAATAAAAAAGCCCGCCGCTTGGGCGGCCTTCTTAGATTCAAACCCGGGAAGATCAAGATTCATGTTGTGCCTCTTCTACGTTAAATGGTTTCTAACCCTGTAGACAAGGTAAGGATATGATTAAATGTGGATTTTAATCACCTTTAATCGGAGGCATCTTCTTCACCTTAAAAGGGAAATCCCGCTCGAGGTAAGTCGGGCGGAAGGGGATAAAACACTCATCTTCAAGCTGGATCACGCACGGTATCCTTCATGAGGAAGAGATATAATGAGAAAATAGAAAGTTCGTTGAGAAGATGATTTTGGTCAAAAGTCTGAAACCATCCTTACCGTCACACAAGAGGCGACCTGAGCGAAAAGGATGAACACTCAACGGGGCTTGCCCATGGTTTTATTCGCGTATAAAGGTCTGAACGAATCGTTCACCAATAAAGAGCTTCTAGATTATGTCCATCTAGATCTATCATAAAGGCAGAATAATATCCTGGGAAATAATCTCTATATCCGGGCTTCCCGTTATCTTGAGCGCCTAGAAAAAGGGCTTTCTTGTAAAATTCGTTAACTTGTTCTTGGGAATCGCACTTAAAAGCAATATGAAGGGGAGAAGATTTTGGTTTTCCGATATAAATCTCGAAACAGGGTTTTTTATTTTTACCATAGGCAATACACTGCTCTGTCTCAAAAATAACCTCAAGCCCTAGAGATTCAACGAGAAGAGGTTTATAAAATTCGTGGCTCTTCCGGAGATCTCCTACATAAATTCCTATATGTTCAATCATTTTTTCCTTTCTTATTTTGGATGTTTAGAGCTTGGGATCTGCGTGTGGAAGGGGTTGCTTTTATCCATTGAGGTTGGGAAGGTTTTTTAATTTTCGATAAAATGAGAGCTTTTTGTTTTTCGATAAATCCAAATAGTTCGTCAAAAGTAATAGATTGCTCGCAACTCACCTTTTGTGTCTCACAAGTCTTTAAAGCTTTTGCAAAATTATCTGCCCTGGGACTTTTAATTTCATGGAGGTAAGCAAGAATCCTAGACGTGGCATAGGTATCCATTTCTTCATCTGTTAAATGGTTCTTCCCTGTCTCTAGCGTTTTATTGATCATTGCTAACATTTTGGCTGTTCCAATATTACGATTAACGCCCAGTCCTCCCGTTTGCTGAAAGAAGGTTCTATCCAGAGCTTCAATCATTTTGAGTGTGTAAGAGGTAGATCGCTGCCCTCTAAAACTGAACGTGTTTTCCAGGGGTACTACAGGTTGATCTTTCATAGGCATAGATTGATAAACCTCTATCTCATCTTTGGACAGAGTCACATCTCTTGCTTCGGCACTTGGGGAAATGTTCCACATTCCAAGTAAGAGAAAAGATATTTTTCTGAAAAAGGAATCCACCTTAAACCTCCTCTTTTTGATTATCTTCTTTAGGGAGCACCTTCTTTATTAATTGTAATAAATACTTTAATTTTAACATAAATATGACAAAAAGTCCTAACCTTTTTTATTTATATAACGAAGCTACCTTTATCCTCTTCGACTCTCAACTCCCAAAATTTTGCGACATAATCGATGTGCGTGCTGTCATGCCACTTTCTCATAAAGCCGCTGGTGATTCTTAATACCAGCGAAGCAAAATTTCCCTACCCGATGTGAAGGCGTTTCCTTATGACTTCCGTCCTCTGGCAATTGAAAACTATACCATTCTTTATATGTACCATAGGAGATATCCTGACGAGATTTCAAAAGCTCTTCGTGGAAATTTGAATCAAGTACATTCTGATAATCATCTTGAATAATACCACTAAAGTACTCCGCAACTGCACCAGATCCATAGCTATAAAAGCCGATGCGGGCTCCAGAAAGGTCTTTCTCCTGTTGATCCAAGAGAGAGATAAGGCTAGTATATAAGGAAGCTGTATAACAATTTCCTATTTGACTATTATAGTAAAGAGAAGAAGCAAGAGACTTGCGAGCTTCCCCTTCGCTCAAAGACAACCCGTTCAATTTGGCAAGGCGCTTATGGGCTTTTTCCACAAGACGCGGTACAGGTACATGATAGCAATGAAAGCCGTGATCCTTAAATCCCAACCCTGATTCTTTGTGATAGTGGACCCAGGCTTGCTCGAGCCCATGGAGATACTTAGAAGCTGAATACTTTCCATCTACGAAAGGCACGGCACTATAAGTGGGTCTCCAAAAATCCATGACCTCTTTTGTGAAAATCCCTCGCTCCTGTCCGATAACAAGAATTCTTGGGTTTTGCGTGACCAATATGGCCACCGCTCCGCACCCTTGTGACGATTCTCCGGGTGTTCCAAAACCATATTTTGAAATGTCAGAGGCAATAACAAGAACCTTGCGATCCGGTTTGCGGCTCACAAGCCCAATAGCCATTTGAAGGGCTGCTGTGGAACCATAACACGCTTGTTTCACTTCTAGTACGCTACAT
>CAYUCY010000084.1:0-4761 GCA_964443525.1 uncultured Thiotrichales bacterium | reverse complement strand
AGCTTGCTCTTTTTTGTAACATCAAGCCTGAGTTTGTGATCGAAGCCCTTGACGTTGACACGATTTATCAGGTACCGCTCAGTTATTCGAAGGCAGGCCTTGACCTTCAGGTGCTCAATTACTTTCAAATGAAACCTAAGGATCATGTTGACTTATCTCGTTGGGAAGAAGTCGTCAAACATATCAGGTCTCCCGCCTCGGAAGTGACGATTGCTGTAGTTGGGAAATATACGGCTCTTAAAGATGCGTATAAATCCTTGGCGGAAGCGCTTATTCACGGCGGGTTCCCTTACAATGCAAAGGTAAACGTTCGTTGGATAGATGCCGAGGAATTCGAAGAGTCTCATGAGGGGCATGTCCGCGCTATTCTACCCGAAGCTGTTGCAGAAAAACTCGCAAACGTGGACGGTGTTCTCGTGCCCGGGGGGTATGGTGAGCGGGGAACACAAGGCATGATCTCAGCCATCGAATATGCCCGTACGCGTCATGTTCCTTATTTCGGTATTTGTTTGGGGATGCAGCTGGCCGTGATCGAATTTGCCCGCCATGTTTTGGGCCTTTGGGAGGCGAACTCGACCGAGTTCAGAGAAACATCCCACCCCATTGTGGGTCTTTTGACCGAATGGGTGCAGGAAGGAGCCGTTCAGAAGAGATCCCATAAGGATGATTTAGGGGGGACCATGCGACTTGGTGCCTACCCGTGTCATTTAAAGCCCGGCTCCTTGGCGGAGAGAGTCTTTCAAAAGCCTGAGATCTCGGAGCGTCACCGCCACCGCTATGAAGTGAACATTGCTTATCGTCATGCTTTGGAGGCAGCCGGTATGGTTTTCTCGGGCCTGTCTCCGGACGGTGTTTTACCCGAGATGATTGAAATTAAGGGCCATCCTTGGTTCCTGGCGGGGCAATTTCACCCCGAGCTCAAATCGAGACCCTTTGAACCTCATCCGATGTTTAGTGCTTTTATTAAGGCAGCCCTTGATCACTCTAAAAAAAATCACGTATCTTCTCTAAAGGAGAAAAAAGCATGACAGCTCAGAAAACGGTTCTCGTCGGTGAGGGAAAGGTCGGCCCGGTTTCATTCTCGAATGAAGGGGGACTCACGATTATTGCGGGTCCTTGTGCCTTGGAAAGTCGTGCCCACGCACTTGAGATGGCTCACGCTTTAAAGGAACTTTCGGAAAAGGTGGGACTACGGCTTATTTATAAGACTTCCTTCGATAAAGCCAATCGGACCAGTGCCTCTTCAAAGCGCGGCCTTGGGCTTAAGGCAAGTTTGCCGATTCTGGCGGAGGTGAGGGACATGACGGGGCTCCCCGTGATTACGGATGTGCATACGGCCGAGCAATGTGCACCGGTGGCCGAAGCCGTCGACATTCTTCAAATCCCCGCTTTTTTATGTCGCCAGACGGATCTCTTGGAGGCGGCAGCTCAAACGGGTAAGCCTCTTCATGTAAAAAAGGGGCAGTTTCTGGCCCCTTGGGATATGAAGAATGTGGTGTCAAAGTTAGAGGCTTTTGGCTGCACGAAAATTTTACTATGCGAGCGCGGGGCTTCTTTCGGATATAATACGCTTGTCTCCGATATGCGTTCGTTACCTATTTTGAAAGAAACGGGTTATCCGGTTGTCTTCGATGCGACCCATTCAGTTCAGCAGCCGGGCGGTCAAGGAATGGTCAGCGGCGGCCAGAGAGAGTTCGTTCCTACCTTGGCCAAGGCGGCTGTGGCGGTTGGTGTCGCGGGCGTCTTTCTGGAAACCCATCAGGACCCGGATTCGGCGCCGAGCGATGGCCCCAACATGGTTTACTTGAAGGATATGCCGAGGCTTCTCGAAACGCTTAAGGCTTTTGATCAACTTGCAAAATCAGAGCTGGTCAAGGCTTCCTAAGTGAGGTAAAACTCTATCAGCTCTATTACGGAGGGATGCCGGAGCGGTTGAACGGGGCGGTCTCGAAAACCGTTGTGCGCGCAAGCGTACCGTGGGTTCGAATCCCACTCCCTCCGCCACTTACCCTAAAAATGATACAGCAGATTTCATGCCTATAGATCTCAACGCCAAAGCAAAAAGGGGATTGCTCATCGTCTTCGGAGGGCTTCCGGGTGTGGGGAAAACATCCATCGCCAAGGAATTGGCCTTGCGTTTGAAGGCTGTCTATTTAAGGATTGATACAATCGAGCAGACTCTTCTCCGGGAAAATGCTTTGAACGTCGGTCATGAAGGGTATCTCGTGGCTTACGCCCTTGCGGAAGACAATCTGGCGCTTGGTCATGTCGTGATTGCCGATTCGGTAAATCCGATTCCAATTACAAGAGAGACCTGGCGTCAGGCGGCCGAAAAAACGGGTGCGGCAATTTTTGAGGTGGAGATTATATGCTCGGATCAAAACGAACATGGACGTAGAGTCGAAGAGAGAAAAGCCGATATAAAAGGGCATAAACTCCCTACTTGGGATGAGGTTAGAGACCGCGACTATCACCCATGGGAAAGGAAGAACCTTCTTATAGATACCACGAATAAGAGTATCAGTCATGTTGTGGAGGAAATACGCAAATGGTTGTGTACCGAGAAACTGCACTCGAAGGAGTGCTGCCCTCGAGAGTAAGGTAAAAAGTTATCTTCAGAAAGTGATTGAAGAATTGGAAAGAGAGTCATGGCAATGCAAAAACTTTTCTCTTATGGCACATTACAATACGAGTCAGTTCAGCTTGAGACATTCGGGCGGCGGCTCGAGGGCCATGCGGACATCCTCACAGGATATCGTCTTGATACATTGGAGATCAAAGATCCCAAGGTCATTGCCTTAAGCGGAGAGACTGTTCACAAGGTTCTTCGGTATACCGGGAATGTTGAGGACCAGGTGCCTGGAAAAGTCTTCACGCTCACTCAAGAGGAAATTGACCTTTCTGATGAATATGAGGTCGATGATTACAAAAGAGTTCTCGCAACCCTTCAATCGGGTATGGATGCTTGGGTCTATGTGGCGGCGTGCTGATCTTTAATGAATGTAACAGGATACGGTAGGTTTAGGGGGCTTTCCCCTAAATATCTAAGTGGAGAGCTATGGAGAGGAGCTAAAAATTAGCTACCCATGAGTAAGTAAGAGAAGATCTCGGGAGAATTAAAAATGTTATGGAATCAGCTCTCATATTATCCATAGTTTTATTTCTCCGTAAGCTTATTATAAATGATTTTTTCAACTTACTCTTTTGAATAAGTTTATGGAGAATAATCATGTAATTATGAAAACTTAATTATACTTAGAAGGATCTTTCCGTGAAGTTCAAACATATAGTTTCATTAGTTAGCTTAATCGTCTTTGACCAAGCATCCAATGCAAGTTCGATTCCGATCGAAGAAATTTTCCCAAAAGCTTTCGAGGGTTCTGGAATTAATCTCAGAGAGGCATCTTTTGGAGCTTTTGGATCGTTAGATGTTTTTGGATCCATCCAAGGATACGCCGTTGAAGAATTCTCTTCAGGAGAAGAAAACAGAAATCATTGGGATTCTCGAGGAGAGACGCCTATTCAGTTTCTTGTCATGCATTATACAGTCTGTGACTTCCCAGATACTTTAAAGCTTTTTACAGCAAATGTAGATTCAAACCGCGTCAGCGCGCATTATGTTTTGACACAATCTGATGGAAAATATTCGATTAAAGGTGGTATTCCCGTACAAGTTGTTCCTGAAGAAAAGCGGGCCTGGCATGCGGGTGTTAGTGCTTGGAGGGGTATTAAAAACTTAAATGCATTTTCCATTGGGATCGAAAATATCAATTCCGGCTTCTTTGGAGCAGAAACAGCTCCAACCTGGTTTGTCTTCGACCCCTATCAAACAAAAACACTGGGCCTTTTAAGCTCGGATATTATCCGACGCTATAAAATCCCGCCTCAAAATGTAGTAGGACATGCTGATATCGCGCCCACTCGTAAGCAAGATCCAGGTATCCTTTTCCCGTGGGAAGAACTTTATGAAACTTGGGGTATCGGAGCTGGGCTTTCTCGCGAAGAAAGGAAGGAAACATTTATTTCTACTCAATATTTTCCTAAAGAACCTCTTCCTCAGGGTGTCAGCGAAGCCTTTTTCTTAACCTGTCTTCGCCGATACGGCTACGAATTCCCGGAAAGCGCCGTTATCACTCCGGAAATCCAAGGCGTTGTAAAAGCCTTCAAAGCTCATTTTTCTCATAATCAGAGGCCAGAAGGCTATACACCGGTTCTTGATGAAAAGGCTATGTATTGGGCTTGGGCGCTTGATGCAAAATATTCTACGCGGACATGAGAAGGACGAAGTTTTTAACACAAATCTTATCTCCAAATTGCTTCAAATTAAAGCTCTATACTGATTGTTTGTGGGTCATAGAGGCTCCCCAATTGCTTTATTATAAGAGAGAGGTTTATATATAATAGATATTAATATAATGAAAACAGGGAAAAGTTTATGAAATCTATGAAGCTTACATTTTTTGAAACAAAACAAAAATGGATTTTAAAATATAATAAAAGGTATCGTATTTTCTCGTCATGGTTGTTCGTAACAAGGTATCAGTTCTTATTGTTGTGTTGTAGTGTCCCACTTTTTTTTTAATAAGTATGATAATGACGTCTTATAGCTCTGATGTGCTCGGTCTTGTTGGGGTGTTTTTTACTGGGATAGTAATGAAATTTTTTGGACATGGAGATCATATTAGTACCTTATGGTTAACAGCATTTATCCCGACATTCAAAATTATTGTCTTCATCATTTTTTATATATTTGGTTACCTT
>CAYUCY010000083.1:0-4765 GCA_964443525.1 uncultured Thiotrichales bacterium | reverse complement strand
ACGAATGTGTCTTTAAGTAAAAATTAACAGACTTTCTATTTCGTAGGAACGAAAGAGATGTTAGGATGAATCTCTATGGAACCTTTATACATAAAACATATTGATGATCTGATTGAAAAGTATCAAGGATTCGTGTTGTCCGTTGAAGGCGTCCTCTTTTCTCGAGGAGCGGTCAGACCCTATGCCATCGATTTTCTCCACAAGCTTTCCGAACAAAAGAAGTTGGTAGCAATCCTGGCAAATGCCTCAGTCCGGTCTCAGCCTCTCATTGAAAAACTTATCCGATTCGGCATTCCTCCCTCCCTTTATCAACATTTAACGACTTCCACAGAAGAAGCTTATCAGCACCTTAAACTTCGCAAAGACCCTTGGCATAGCGCCTTGGGTCGTCGCGTTTATTTTATTGGTACCACGCAAGACGGGCGAATGCTTGATGACATCGGATATTCGAGGACAACAGATTTAGACGCTGCAGATTTTATTCTTCTCGTCGGGCTCGATGAGCACCATCAAAGTTTCGAGGATTACAGCGACACGCTGCGGCAAGCGGCGGCCCTAGGCATCAAAATGATTTGTTCAAATCCTAATCGTCTTACCTTTCAAGGAATAGAAAAACAACTGTGTGCCGGGTCTCTTGCAACCTATTATGAACGTATCGGCGGAGAAGTCTACTACCATGGAAAGCCCTATCCTTCTATTTATTACACCCTTCTTCGAGAATTCAGCCCGATGCCTCCAGAAAATGTTCTCGCCGTTGGCAGCCTTCTTTACACGGATATTTTGGGTGCCCGATCCGTAGATCTCGATACGGCGCTTCTTCTTTCAGAAATGATCTACGACGAATTAAATCACAGCTTCCCCCAAAATGAGGAATTGTCTTTTAAAGTGATTTCTGAAAAAATAAAGGCATGTCAGATCAAGCCCATTTATATCATTGACTCTCTTAAAATTTAGCGTACACAGATGGACATACCTCTTTATATTTCCCTCCCCTTGATTCTGCTCTTGACGGACGTCTCGGGTATTTTCTACGCTACGGAAACAGCCTTCGTGGCGGCCTCTAAAGCGACTCTGCATCGCCTCGCCAAGAAGGGAGATCAAAAAGCCAAACTCGTCAGCAAACTTCGAGGGAATCTTGAACGCCTCGTAAGCGCCATTCTTTTAAACAATATTATGGTTAACACCTTGGCAACGGCTATCTCCACCCTCGTTTTCGTCGAATTGTTCGGAGATGCCGGGGTTATTTATGCTTCTGCCGTCATGACAGTTTTAATTGTAACGTATGGCGAGGTTCTGCCTAAAGTTTATGCAATCAATCACGCAATCTCGCTTTCTCGAAGGCTTGCTACTTTAATGGATTGGGTTGTCCGATTATCCCACCCCGTAACCCACGTGATGGATTGGGTCGCACGAAAAACCCTTCTCCTTTTCGGTATTCAAATCAGCCCTCAAAGTACGTCTATCAATACGGTGGAAGAACTCAGAGGAGCTATTGACCTACACATTAGTCCCGATGAAGAAACGGCTACAGAAAGAGCCATGCTTCATAGTATTCTTGATCTTGGGGATGTTGAGGTCAGTGAGATTATGACTCACCGAAAACATGTTTTGATGCTGGATGCTTCCCTCCCCATCCAAGAGATTCTGGAGCAGGTAATCGATTGTCCTTACACCCGGATCCCTCTCTATCAGGATAATCCGGATAATATCGTAGGGATTCTTCATGCTAAAGGCTTTTTAAGAGCTCTCAGCAGGCATGAAGGAAAATTGCAAACGCTAAACGTTACAGAAATAGCTTCAAAACCCTGGTTTATACCCGAATCCACTACTCTTCACGAACAGTTGCAAGCCTTCCGAACCCGAAAAGAACATTTTGCAATCGTCGTCGATGAATATGGTTCGTTTGAAGGTATTGTGACGCTTGAAGATATTATCGAGGAAATCGTAGGTGAAATCTCAGACGAACACGACATCCCCCTTGACGGCGTCTGGCTTCGAAAAGACGGGACGATTACAGCCGTCGGCACCACGACTATTCGCGATCTGAACCGCAAATTTGAGTGGACTTTACCCGATGAAGAGGCGTCAACGATTGCAGGCCTTATTCTGCACGAATCAAGAATCATTCCCGAACCGGGTCAAACTTTTCGAATTCACGATTTCGACATTAAGATCTTAAGGCGCGTTCGAAATCAGATCACGCTCGTCAGCATTAAGCCGGTCTCTCAAGAGACCTCTGTAGACCATGCTTGAAAAAAAGTTGAAGACTCTTCTGGAGGAAGCCTTCAAGCCTGAACTTCTTTCAATAAAAAATGACTCAGAGGCGCACCAAGCGCACTCGAGTTCTCCCAAAAACGGAAGCTCTCACTTTTCTATTTTGATTGTGTCTGATGCTTTTAAGAATTCGACAAGAATTAATCGGCATAAAGCCGTCTATAAAGTTGTCGATTCGGCTTGGAAAGAGGGATTACACGCTCTTAAAATTACGGCCTTGACGCGGGAAGAGTATGCCAACACTCGAAAGCGCTTTTCTGTCAAACCAACGTAAGAACAAGGATAACCGTCCCCCACGTCACGAAAAGCCGTGAGTTTAAAGGCAACTTGTTCAACGTTAAATCCACCCATAAATTCATTGTTCTATCCCCAGTAAAACCCGTTCACTGTAAAGTAGTTCATATCAAAAAAACCCGTCAAACTCCCCAGAAGTGGAAGATGAAGAACACCTACCCCCAACATAATGCCGAAGATTTTTAAAAAGTTTCGCTTGAAACTTTTTTCAACCGTATCTGATATTACTTTTTTCAAGACGACTTTCTCTTCCAATTTATGAAGGCCACGTAGATCGCTCGAAATTTTGACAGTTAGATATTCTCTCCCCATAACCGTCTCTCCTGTTTCTGCCGTATTTTTATTTTTAACTGTCAGTTTGAAGCTCGTTTTGAGTCAACTTTGACGATTCTACATTACTAAGGAATAGTTAAAAAAGAGTAAACGAGTATAAAAATTTTTATACTCGTTTTTCATTCAATCTTATTCAAATGTGATACAAATTTAATTTAAATTTTGATGAGTGAAGAGCTTTCGACGACTCAAAGAAAATTAAAAATATAAGCACGGATTCATGTTCTTCATTTCTAGATTTCTGATTTTTTAAAAAAATTTGTCCGTTGTGCTTCTTTCTTGCCTCATCGTTTTAATTTCGCTAAGTTACTTCGATTGATGCCTCGGAAGATCTTCTTTTGCCTTTCGGATACCTTAAAAAATCTCGAAAGTCATTCTATTGAAGGGAAGAATAAAAGGTTAAAAATGGTTAACAAAATTAACACTTTTAAAATTCAAAAATCGATCTTATTTTATCCCTCGACAATCCTTCTTGAAGCATCGCCAATTTATCTTTTCCCTTCTCTCAATTTTTTCTAGATAGGCAAAAACATGTCCAAAAGATCAAATCTCTTCCTTATGTGGTTATGCGCCGCTCTCTTTTACGGATTTCAATTCATCATTCGGGTCAGCCCCGGCGTCATGGTCAACAACATGATGTCCAGCCTCGGACTGGAAGCATGCATTATGGGTACCCTTACTTCCCTTTACTACTACGGATATTCGACTCTTCAAGTTCCCGCGGGGTTAATTCTTGATAACGTAGGACAGCGGCGCCCTATTACGGTCGCCCTTTTGCTGTGCAGTCTGGGCTGCCTTGTTTTCGCCTCCTCAAAGACGGTCGCCTTTCTCTCTTTCGGTCGTTTTTTAATGGGGATCGGGTCCGCTTTCGCTTTTCTTTCAAGTTTGAAACTTGCAACCATCAATTTTCCGCCTAAAAGGCTTGCTCTTTTCGTAGGTCTGACCATGTTAATCGGCACGACAGGCGCAACCAGCGCCGGATATCCCCTCGGCATTTTGATCAAATATACGAGTTGGGAAACGGCCATGTATATCCTGGCAGCGATGAGCCTTGTCTTGGCTCTGCTTGCTTATGCGATTGTTCGGGATCGTAATGAACGGATCAAAGGAGTTAGCTTTAAAGATTCCTCCGTCCAAATGTTTCAGACCTTTTTGCAAATCATCAAAAACCCACAAACATGGATTTACGGACTCTTCGGGTTTTTGATGTATGTCCCCCTCTCCGGTTTCGCCGATCTCTGGGGAGCCCCTTATATCCAGAATGTTTTCAAAGTAGAGGATCATATCGCAGCAGGAGCCGTCACAATATTTTATGTAGGAATCGGTGCAGGAAGCCCTCTTTGGTCATATATTCTCTCCTCCCTTGAAAGCTACAAAAAGTGCATGATTACGGGTGCCCTCGGGACTATCCTTCTCTATTCAACGATCATTTATGGCGCCCCTACTTTCCATACAGCTTTCCCCGAATACGGCCTGACCTGGGTGACCGCCCTATTTTTCATCGCAGGACTTTTCTCAGCCTCCCAGTTCATGGCTTTTGCAGCCGTCTCCGACTTGAACCCGCGTGAGAATTCGGGCACTGCAACAGGCACCCATAATATGCTTTGCATGTTAAGCGGAATCATCATGCAACCAGTCATCGGCATTTTGATGGATATTTCCTGGAAAGGCGGACTCGATGAGAAAGGAAGTCGTGTTTATGAAATAGGTGATTACTTCTTCGGTCTGGCGTTTATTCCGATCTGCCTTTTCTTAGCTGTTCTTAATGTCTGGTTTATGAAAGAAGTCTATCGAAAACACGCTTGAAGAAGATGGTGGGCGGTACTGGGATTGAACCAGTGACCCCTACGATGTCAACGTAGTG
>CAYUCY010000082.1:230-5202 GCA_964443525.1 uncultured Thiotrichales bacterium | reverse complement strand
AGGTGAAATTTTTGGCATAAATCACTAAAATAGAAGAGATTTAATATCTTTAAGAGATCACGGTCACCTCCGAACGACTCTTAATTTATTCGCGCATAAAAACGGGCCTTGCCTCGTGGAGTATCCATTGAATGACTTATAAAAAAAAGCGGCACAAGTGCCGCTTTTTCTAATGATAAAAATAATTTCAGGCTACTTCGAAGACTTATGCTTCCCGCCGTGATACCGGTAAACGCGCGAGCCTTCATGAGCTTTCCGGCCGTCTTTAAGCCAAGCCGCATGACTGATGGCAGCTTTCATATCGCCATAACCTTTTTCCTTGCGGTCTTTGATTGAAAGTTTTGAAAACTCACAATCTGAGGATGGGACTTCCGTATTGGGTTTGTCATAAGAGATATGGACCACGTCAAACAGATAGTCGGCGCCGAGATTCTTAAGTTCTTTGAGAATCTCGTCTTTCTCATAGTCGGGGTAATTTTTCTTCAAAACGCCGAACATATGGTGAATGGCTCTTGCCAAATTATGGCGATTTTGAAGGTGTCCGATGTGATGGGCTGTCCGACTTGTAAACTCAAGTTCTTTGATCTTGAGATCCACGTCATCCATATCTTGAGGTTCTTTTCCGTTGGGGCCAAAGAGGTCAACCATAAAGACAAGCGTATCTTTTTTAGGTTGAGCATCAAAAATCCCCTCGAGAGGTGTGTTGGAAGCGCATCCGCCGTCCCAAAAGAGCTCACCGTTGATACGAACGCCGGGGAAGCCGGGAGGCATGGCTCCTGAGGCCAAAACATGCTCGGGTCCGATTTTCGTCTTTGCGCTATCAAAAAAGACGAGTTCTCCGTCCGTGACTCGGGTAACACCGAGCAACAAACGGGCAAGTTTACCCGAATTGATGCCGTCAAAGTCTACATACTCTCTCAGAGTGTCCAACATTTTTGAGGTATCATAATAAGATGTTGCAGCCAATGTCCCCTTCGGTTGAAGTTGGGGAGGAGGTGTGCGAGGGGTAAAGAAATTAGGCTGACCGAAAAGAATACCCGTCATGGTTGACATCTTGTTGTGGAATCGACGCAATTCGGGATTGACATTGGTAAGCCCTGCAGGGTCTGCTTCCGGCCAGGAGATCGTGTCCCAAAACTTCTCTAGTCTTTCCAGACGTTTTTCAGGTGGATTTCCTGCGATGATCGAGGCTGTGAAGGCTCCAATCGAAATACCGGCCACCATGTCGGGGGAGTACCCGTTTTCTTCCATCGCTTGCAATGCACCGATATGGTAAGCCCCTAAAGATCCGCCTCCTTGGCAGGCCATTGCGATTCGTTCATAAGGATGTTTTGCCATGATTCAAGCCTTTCCCTGTTATTTTTTTCTAGACAAGTATAAAATATCACGACGTTGTTAACAATAGGTTAACATTTAAAAAAATTTTTGTCAGAATTTCTCCTCCCAAGGAAAAACGATCCAGGTGTCTTGAGAAACCTCCGTGATAAAGGTATCCACCATCGACTGTCCCGCGGGTTTGGCATAGATAGCGGCATAATGGGCTTTAGGGAGCATCTTTCTGACAATCTCAAGGGTTTTTCCCGAGTCGACAAGGTCATCGATGACGATTAACCCCTCTCCGTCTCCCGAAAGGGATTTGTATATTTCGGGGTCCTTTTGCATGTCGCTGTCATCATAAGAGGCGATACAAATCGTATCCACAAACTTAATGTCTAACTCTCGAGAAACAATAGCTGCAGGAACCAATCCTCCTCGGGTGATGGCCACCATTCCCCTCCATTCTTTTTTGATGTTGAGTCGCCATGCAAGAGCTTTTGCATCTCGATAGAAATCCGCCCAGGAAACACGGTAATACTTGTTTTCGCTCATCCTTTAAGCTCCTTTTAGACTTGGAAATTCAGTGGGAGCATTCTATGGTGGGGAGAGGAAAGAATCCAGTAAGAAAAAAATGATTTTAGGTATCGGATCCGACTTGGAAGAAGTCATGCGCATTGAAGCGCTGATTCGTAATTACGGAGATCGTTTTTTGGAACGCCTGTTTACTCCACGAGAACGAACCAAGGCGAATGCTTCTTCTTCTCAAGCAGCCACCTTGGCCAAAAGATTTGCGGCGAAAGAAGCTTTTGTTAAGGCTCTCGGGATCGGTTTTTCGCAAGGACTCACTTGGCATGAAATTGAGGTCATCAATGACGACAAGGGGAAGCCTGCACTCTGTGTTCATGGAAAGGCAAAAGAGGCTTTGAATGCTCTCGGGCAGGGAAAAAAAACGCGTCTTCATCTGTCTCTTTCGGATACCAAGAACCATGCATTTGCCATAGTCGTCATCGAGCAGGAAGAAGCATGAAAAAGAAGATTTCTTCTTTGTCTGAACTTAAAAACTTCGCAGCCTCCCTTGCAGAACTCGCAAGGATGGGAGACGTTTTTCTTCTGCAGGGAGATTTGGGAGCCGGTAAAACCGAATTTGCCCGTGCCTTTATTCGCAGTCTTTGCGGGGATGAGACGGAAGTGCCGAGTCCGACCTTTACCTTGTTGCAGGTATATGAAGCGAATCGGGAATTAATTCATCATTATGATCTTTATCGACTTGAAAGCTCTGAAGATGTTTGGGAACTGGGGCTTGAAGAGGCTTTATCCGATGGAATTACTTTGATTGAGTGGCCTGAACGTCTTCCTCATCTTAATCTCTCCTCGGCCCTGACGTTATCCTTTTCGATTTTGTCGCCCGAGGTGCGCGAGATTCATTTAACGGCTGGAAAAGCATGGCAAGAAAGGTTGGAGGGAGATGTCTAGAGCCTTCCTGATTCCGCCATCTTCCCCGATTCTTCGAGAGGCTGCAGTTTTTTTAAAAGAAAGACTAAAAATCGAGCCTTGCGGATTACCGAACGTGGTCGTCCTTCTTCCGACCAGGAAATCCAAGAGAACCTTTCAAGAGATTCTCTATGAGGCTTACGAGGAGAGTTGTATTCCTTTACCGAAGCTTCTTACTTTCGAGGATGTTTTTGCAGATCCGTGCTTTCAAGCGTCAGCTTTTGAAAAAATGAGTCAGGTGGAAAGTCGGGCTGCTTTAGCGAGGCTTCTGATCCAAGAAGGAAGGGGAAAAGATTTCCCGGACGCTCTCTCTCTTGCTGACGAGATTTTAAATCTGGAGGAGAAGATGGCCTCGCGCAAAATCCCTCTCGAGAGGTTAGATCAAGTGGGGTTGGATCGCCTCTCTTTGCATCGTCAGGATTCTTTGACTTTTTTGAAAGATATTTTAAAAAAATGGCAGCTCTTTTGCACGCATCAAGGAATTTACTCTTCTTCCTTTACATCCTTTGATGAAGTCGGATGGATTCGTTCCTTAGGGGACAGATCTGTTTTAACGATCAATGCAGATGAACAGGATCCCAAGACGGAAGGCCTGCTGAGAAAGCTTGAGAGCAGAGAACGGACTTATTGTTTCAAAACTGAAATTGCGAAAGAAAGCTTAGGCGGAACGAAGAGAGACAATCTTTGCCGAGCACTCTTTCAAAAGAGCTGGCGTAAAGTAAAAGGAGATCTTTTCCAAGGTATCGAATTTTATGAAGTATTAAATACAACCGAAGAAGCGTCCCTGGTTGCACTCCTTATGAGAGAGGCTTATGAGAAGAGTCAGAAGACTGCCCTTGTGACGGAAGATAGATCGTTTGCTTATCGAGTTAAGGAAACGCTTAAACAATGGGATCTTTTTCCCGATGATGCTTCGGGAACGCCTCTTTCTTTGCTTCCTGCAGGCAGTGTCACTATCCTTCTTTTCCATCTTTTGGATTCTTCTAAAGACCCGGTTGCTGTCTTAAGTTTTCTAAAACACCCTCTTGTGCGGTTCGGTTGGACCTATCAGGAATTTTATGCAGCACTCGAAGACCTCGAGCTATCCCATAGGACATGCTGTTGTCCATCGGACGCGGCCCTGTCGTTAAAGAATGTCCTTCAAGCCTCTCTTCAAAGTTTTTTTGGAAAGAAGAGCCTAAAGCAAGCTTTTCACCTTTGGATAAAAGAAATAAAGACTATTTTGTCTGAAGCTTTGAAAAATACCGTCATTCGCCGAGAGGAGCAGGAGGCTTTATCTGCTTTTCTTGAAGACCTTTCATCTCAGAGTGGATTTTACCCCGCTCTTTCTTATTCGGAGGCAAAACAGCTGATCCTGGAGGCCCTTTCCGCTACCATCGTTCGGCAAGTCTGGGAAACAAACCCGAATCTCTTTATTTGGGAGCCTTGGCAAGCTTTGGATCAGCCTGTTGATTTTATGATTCTCTCTAATTTTCAGGAAGGGGAGTGGCCTCGGGCCTCGAAGGCGGATGTTTTCATGAGCCAGACAATACGAGCTTCCCTCGGTCTTTTGAATGAGACGGAGGATCTTGCATGGCAGGAAAAAGCTCTACAAAGATTGATGGCGGCGCCTTACTTGACGTTTACAGCCTCTCAACGCTATCAGGGATCTCCTGTTGAGCTATCGCGGTGGGGGCATCGACTGAAAGCAATCGCAGAGGAGACAGGAACTCCTTTGCCCGCTCGAGGAGAGGTCCTGCACTGGCTTGCATTAAAGAATGAAATCCGCTCCTCAAAACCCATGCCGCGTCCCCACCCGAAACCGCCTGCCCCGATGAGACCCAAGTCTATCTCAGCGACGGCTGTTGAACGGTTGCTTGAAAATCCTTACTCCTATTATGTTCAGCATATTTTAAATTTACGAGAATTGTCCCCTTTAACACGTCGTCTCGATCCTCTTTTATATGGAACAGCAGTCCACAAAGTGCTTGAATTTCTGGCGACTTCTTCCCGGCTTTCGGAAGATTTCGAAAGCGCCTTTCAACAAGCTTTCAGTGGGTTTTCGGAAGATCCTTTTGTAACGACGTTTTGGTATTCTCGGCTTAGAGGCGCAATTCGGGATCTTGAGACGAGAAAACTTTTAATGTCACCCTTTGAGGGAAGTGTTTTTGCGGAGATCAAAGGG
>CAYUCY010000082.1:0-220 GCA_964443525.1 uncultured Thiotrichales bacterium | reverse complement strand
AGAAGACTATAGGCTTACTGCAAAAGCGGATAGAATTGAAATAACGTCAGAAGGGCGGGTTCGATTGATCGATTTTAAAACGGGCGCTCTCCCTCTTAAGAAAAAGGTGATTGACGGATTTGCCCTCCAATTGCCGTTAGAGGCTCTTATTTTGTCCCGAGATGGCTTTGAGGGTATTTGCGGGAAGAGGTCTGGGGCACTTATGTACATTCGACTGATC
>CAYUCY010000081.1:0-5339 GCA_964443525.1 uncultured Thiotrichales bacterium | reverse complement strand
TAAAAATATATAAGGTGAGACTATTAATAAAAAATACCCCGTCTTATAACGGGGTATTTTTTTATGTTCCCTCCCATTAAAGAGGTTAGAAATCTCTTTTTTCTCTCCTGATCAAAACTCTTACATATTCGGTGGCAGACGAGTTATATCCTGTGTACTCTAATCTGGTTTTCGTGTCTGTTCCCTTATATGGGGTTCCTTTCATAAGCTCTATGTTCTCACGATTTTTAATCCACGTATTTAGAAAGGCGTAGGGAGTTCTTTCATTTTTAAGAGTCCGATGGTCCACTGTTGAACTAAACCCTTTTTTTGGACCTAAATACTGATGGTATACAGCTCCGTAATCAAAGGATTCAATATAGGCATCTCCCCTATAAAAATCGATGCCTCCTTCAACAGATCCGGTCTCATATGGAAAAAATCTTCCAATTATATTTTCAGCTGGTTCATCAGAGACGTCGATGAGGGAGAGAAGCGTCTCTATTTTTATATTAGGGAATTTATTCTGTTCTGTTTCAGTTGTTGTCGTAAGGTAATAATAACCTCTTGTGAAAAGAGAAGAGAAATAACCCTGACTTTGTTGACATTTGTCTACGAGATCTTTGGATTCAACGGGAGCGCGGTTTTCTTGATCAATATTTTCTATGCTATCATTTTGTGATGCGAACACGTCATTAAAGTAAATAAGAATCGATAACAAAAATAATAAATTCCGTCTCATGTTCTCCTCCCTGTTTTTTTAATTTTAAGTCCAAGCAATTAGGATGCTGTGCCAATTTTTCAATCTAGTCAAGATGCTTTTGTCACGTATGGAGTATGCCCCATCCTCATATCAGCCCCCTGCCCTATTTTGTTAGTTTAGAGTCTAATTTTTGGGAGTGTTAATTAAAAGAGAGATATGAAGTTAGATTGAATATTCTCAAAGGCCGCAGGATCTTGAAGGAAGCACCAAAGGCACATGGAAAGATCCACCATTAAGGCCTTTACTCAGTTTGAAATGATCAGAGAGAAATTCATATCTCTTTTTAATTAACACTCTCATAATTTTTAATAAATCATTGTCAGAAAAACGACGGGCCTTTCTATAGGAGACTTCCTAAAGGCGGCCGGATCTATTGAGGTCATTCAAAGGTTGAATCCCAGGTCCGACTCATGAATCCTTCTTGGAATGATTCATGAGGCAGTGTTCCGAAGGAGACAAGTAAAAGGAAAACATCTTTCCTAAAAAGGGCTTTCTCTCTTCCTCATAGACCTCATCCTGAGAAGATTTTTTAAGAGGTGTAAGTTCATATGTTGCAAAGAGCGAGTCATATATGCCCCTGCTTTGGAGGCCGGAAGAGTCAACGCATCTGATCGGATAGATAAAGGAGTTACGCGGGAAAGTTTCAAGGAGAGAGCCTCTATTCTCGACAGCCCAATGCAAATGCCACTCTCTCCCCTCAAGCTCCAGCATTCCCCACCTTTTATCCACGAGATCATTCTCTTCAATTAGATCGAATGTGATGATCGGAAGTGGAATAACCTTTGTCTGCCATTCAGTATGAGGTCTCGTTCTGGAGGCCTCAGTTTCTGAGATGAGAGCGAGAAGAGCAAGGCCGTAAATCTGTTTTTTCATCAGGTATCCTCCAGGAAGACTTTTGGACTTCATATCATAAAGAGGCCTTCGGTCAAAGACTGTTTCATAAAAGCCTCTCCTCAAAGTTCAAAAAAAGAGTTCCTGTCTCCCGGATGTTAACTTTCGCAAGCCCTTCCTGAAAAGCGATCAGGGCTGTCACTCTTTTCACGAGGATCCGAACTCCCTCAGGCACTATCTCGTCTTCAAGAAAAGCTCGCTCTCCTTCGGGGTATCCAAGACATGTTTTTGACAAGAACGCTCCTGAATAAGCAACTACCAGTCTTATTCAGGCCTCCGAAGTGTTACATCTGACCCCCTATAAATGAGGATAATTCTTCTTAACGGACCTTTAGAATTGCCCATAAAATTTTCTATCTAATTTCAACTTTTTTCTTGAAATATCAGCATGATAGAATACCTCTAAAGTTTGAGGTAAATGTGAATTAAATAAAATCTTTTGCCTCGTTCTTCGTCTTTTCTTTACTTCTTTTACCCGGTGAGGCCGTTTTTTGCGGTCTCCGATGTGTCTCTAAAATTTTGGAACTCCTCATGCGGAGGGAAAGGTTAAAAGGATAACAGGTATGAGAACTTTTCAACGTTTTGTGGCGATCTTAACCTTTTTGTCTTACGGAGGGGGCTTGCTCTCCCCCGCGTATGCCAGTCAAACCCTTGTCCTTTCTCCGGAAGAAGCTCTTTTCTCTCCTCGAAAAATCGGCCCCCATCTCGGTCCTGCTGCTCTTTCTATTAAGAAAGCCAGAGAGAAGATCGTTCTTCCCACTTTCCATAAACTTGATATCTCAGTTTCTATGGGACTTGATGGCTCTCCTACAATTATCCTTGATTACGACGGCCTGGGTGGGAGCGAGGCTTCTGAAAAAGAAGAACGGGAGATTCCGGATGCGTCTAAAACAGGATTCATCTCTCTTCAAAAATCAACCCGCCTTCAGTTCAATCGGGTCCTTGCTCCTCTTTACGGGGCCATCTCCGGATTGGGCAAGTTCGAGCTGAGGCCGGACGGATCCTTTTCTCTAAAAAGGGCTTACAACCGGTCTCTTTCGCCGATTCAAGCAGATCTTTCGCTCCCCGGACATGCCTTTTTAGACGGCTTCGGGTTCTCCGACATCTCGCTGAGAGCCAAGTCAGTTCGTTTTGGGGATGATTTCGAAGCTCAAAAGGTGTCTCTTACGGCAACAGATCCTGCGTCAGATGTCCCCTTTTTCTCCGTTCCCGAAAATGAAGAAATCTTGATCCGTGAATTCCATATCCAAGGGGGCAAAGTCGAAAACAAGGGACGGATGACGACAACCTCCCTCATCCTGGATACTCAAGCTTCCTTTGAAAACAGAAAAGGAGCCGTTCTCAAAAATGTCAATGATCTTGTCTTCAAAGGAGAAGGAAAGCTTCTCAATGAAGGTCAGGTCGAAGGAAAACGCATCCTCTCTTCCTTGAACAAGGTTGAAAACCGCTCAAAGGTAAGTGCGTCAAGCATACATGCTCTTCTCGGGTCTTGGATAAATACCGCAGAAGGCCAAATCTCTGCAAAAGATAAGGCTCAGTTCCAGCTTGAGTCCTTTGAGAATGCGGGTACTATTCAATCTCCTTCTCTCTCTCTTCTTGTGGCAGACAAAGGGATCAACAGAGGAAAACTCAAAGGAGATCAGATCACCCTCGATGGAAAAGGCACTTTCCTGAATGAAGGCGAAAAAGCAGCCATCGCTGCAAAAAATCTCCTGAACCTTAAAGGAAAGGGGGAAATTATCAATAGATCAAGGACGCCTCGCCTTGAAGGAAATCAAAAGCCCGCTTTTCAAGCAGGTGTGTTCTCTCAAGGAGAGATTAGATTTGATGACCTTGGCACTCTTCTCAATGAAGGCGATTTTTATGCAACAGAGGCTCTTCAAGGGAGTCTTGAGAAAATCGAAAACAAAGGCCTTTTACAAGGCAGGACCGTCACCTTAAAGGATCTCTCACGCGGGATCATCAATCATGATAAAGCTTTTATCCTGAGTACAGGAGCTCTCGATCTTCAATCCTCCGGAAAGACTCAAAATGACGGCGTTCTCTCCTCCGCAGAAGGAAGTCTCTCCCTTGTCCTCGGAAACCTTTCAAACAAGGGATGGATTCAGGCCCTTAAAAGAACAACGTCTATTGAATCGGAAAATCAGAACAACGCAGGGAAGATCCTTGGGCAAAAAGTTTCCTTGAAAAGTCGTGAAAATGTAACAAACACAGGTCTCATTGCCGCGCAAGAAGAGGCTTTGACTCTCTCAGCCAAGAAATTTTTAAATCAAGGACATTTGCAAACTGCAAAAGACTCTATCACAGTCGATGCAGGCAATATCGTTAATCAAAAGGGGACAATTGCAGGTCAATCCGTCTCGCTAAACAGTCGCGAGACGCCTCTTGAAAATGAGGAAGGATCTCTCCTTAAAAGTGAAGGAACGTTGGAGATTTCTTCACCGAGTGAATTCATAAATGGCGGAACGATTGAATCGGGGGGCGACATCACCCTCACTCTTCCAAGCTTCAGGAATGATGTGAAAGGAACCTTTCGTACACCCGGAAAACTGAACCATCAGGGGACGCATCTAACGAACGCCGGAACCATGGAAATCGCCTCTTTAGACCATGTTCCAGAGCTTCAACTCTTCCGCAACATGCGTGGGGCTTCCTACAAACAGACAACCCCCCTTGTCCTCAAGCTTCTGACTTTTGAAAACGCCGGGGTGATGGATGTGGGCGATCTCTCCCTTGAAATCACGCAAGAAGGCAGCAACAAAGGACAGATTTTTGCTGACACTCTTTCCTTAGCACTCTCGCAAACATTTCTGAATGAGGGAGAAAAAGCAGCTCTTCTCGCACGAAAGCTCCTTACGCTTAAGGGAAGAGGACAGTTCATAAACCGATCCAAAACGGCGCGAAGAGAAGGAAATCAAATACCTGCTTTTCAGGCAGGGGTGTTTTCTCAAGGGGAAATTCAATTTGAAGATTTAGGAGCTCTCCTCAATGAAGGCGATTTTTACGCAACAGAGGCTCTTCAGGGGAGTCTCGAGAAAATAGAAAACAAAGGTCTTCTCCGAGGAAAGGCTGTTCAGCTCAAAGGAATGATGCAAGGCCTGATCAACCATCAGGGAGCTCTCCTTATGGGAGAGAACGGTCTTGATCTCTCTGTCTCGGGAGAAACTCGAAATGACGGGATTTTATCCTCAGAGGGAGGGACCCTGGCCCTGGCCCTGGCACGTCTTTCAAACAAGGGGTGGATTCAGAACCTTCAAGGCACAACGAAATTAGAAGTGGACTCTGCCTCAAATCCGGGAAAGATCATCGGGAAATCTGTCTCTCTCAACAGCCGATCGGATCTGGAAAACACAGGCACGATCGGAGCCCAAGAAGGAGACTTAACACTCTCAGCACAGACTCTTTTGAATCAAGGAGATCTTCAATCAGCAATAGGAATTCTCAATGGTGAAGCCGATCATTTCATCAATAAGGGAAAGATGATCGGCCGACATGTCTCTCTCACCAGTCGTAAGGATCCTCTAGAAAATCACGAAAAGGCCTTCATCCAAAGTGAAGAGAGTCTGAAAATTACATCCCCAAGAGAGTTTGGAAATCGAGGGACGATTGAGGCAGGCGGGGACATCACCTTCACTCTTCCAAGTCTTTGGAACGATGTGAAAGGAATCCTTCGCACACCTGGAAAACTGAACCATCAGGGGACGCA
>CAYUCY010000080.1:0-5807 GCA_964443525.1 uncultured Thiotrichales bacterium | reverse complement strand
CATCAAGGGAGAGGAAATTTCCATCATTGACCAGTAATTTCAACGCATTAAAGTCGTCACTCCCTTCGAATTTGACTTTGATAATGCTATTCACGCCCTCGTCCGGACTCAAGTAGAGAACCAGATTGCTCAATTCTCCGAAGAAGATATCATCCTCTCCTTTGATACAAATCTCGGCAACCGATGTGTCTTCCAAATCTCCATCACTTACATTATAGGTAATAGAAATTTTGACCTCATCATTCCCGTCCATATGATCAAAGGCGCCTTTATCAGTATGAGTAAGAGTGACTTCCCCGCTCAAAGAATCGATCGACAACAAACTCGTCCCCTTTAAGCCGGCAAACTGGTAGTGATATGCATCAAGTTGATTGATCGTAATGCTCACAGGATTGAAATCAGAATCTGTATCCGCTTCTTCGGTCAGGGTCACTGACAGGATTTCCGAGATGTGCATAGGATCCCCTTCTGGATCGGTTGCATTTGCAAGAAGATTAACTCCTGTCAACAACGCCTCATTTTCCGTCAGAATTGCACCACCGGCATAACAAGGTTCATCACCGTCCATCGGTGCATCGTTCAGGCCGTGGATTGTCAGAATCTGCTCGGACGGATCGGTCGCCATCCCGTCCGTCACCGTATATCCGACCTTCACCTGAACCAGATCCCCGTCATCCAAGCCGTTCCAAAAAGCATCATCCAGCGACGTGATCTGCTCCGATCCATCTCCAAAGTTCACAAGAAGCGTCGCAACATCCATGCCCGCGTACTTCAACGTCACCAGATCCCCCGCAATCGCGTAACTGAAGTTTGCAGAGACATCCATCCCGTCGATCATCGCCGTGACCTGCACGCTATCCAAAGATTGGATGTCGATGTCGTCCCCATCCGGATCAACCGCTCCCACCAACTTAAACCCGGTCAAGTACGGATCATCTTTCATCTCGTCTTCTGTAAAGTCTTTCGACTCATCCGGATCAAGGGGTGCATCGTTCAGGCCGTGGATTGTAATCGTCTGTGCTGACAGATCAAATCCTTCGTGACCGTCTGTCACTTCATAGCCGATCAGAACCTTGATCGTCTCTCCGTCCCCAAGGGCGTTGAAGATATTCGCGGGATCAGACCAGTGCTCATTCCCAAGCGCATCGATCGTCACCGTTGCAATACCGGCTGCACCCACATAGCCCAGCGCAAACTCTGCCCCGTCTCCGTCATCAAACGCACCGTCCATAAGATTTACAGACAATTCGGGAAACTTCGCCAGAACCGCAGGATCGTTCGCGGGATCCAAGGTAACCGACAAAATCTGGCTCATCACAACGGGATCGCCGTCAGGATCCGCAGCCCCGACCAGCTTGTTCCCCAAAACCGCATCCGGCGTATCCTCATAAACTTCAAAGTCTTCATCAGGATCCGTCGGGGGATGATTCCCGGTCTCGGGATCACCGACGATTTTGAGAGAAGCGCCAGAAACGCCCTCATCGCTATCACTCACTGATGTTAACCGAAAACCGTAAGTGATATTTGATAGAAAATCATTAATGTTAAGGTTGCCATCCGGTATGCCGTCATGATTACTATCAATCATTAAGGTGAACGTCACTTCTTGGACATCATCCGTGCTTGCTCCTTGGGTTCCGACTTCGATGCCCACGTCAAAGTCCCCATTAGGACTCATAGTGGTATCGCTGGAGTTGACTTCATCCACTGCATCCTCGTTTTGAACAAAGATATAAGATGTCGTATCTTTTGAGTCATTGGGTTCTGCCGTTAGGTTATTGCCGTAAAAACTGCCCGGGAGAATAGCCAGATTATCCGGATCAGCCCCATTAAAATCAAAATAAATGGCCCTGAAATCGCCCACGAATCCCAATTGAGAAAATGTAAAAGTTAGTGTTCCATCAGGGTTTTCCGTTACAGTGGCCTTAATCTGACCATCGATACCTTCCTGATCAAAACTAATAAAGAAATCTTCAGACATAATAACCTCCTATATTTATATTATATTTATAATTGTATTTACCTACATTTATGATTTTATTATTCAATGGTTAATAATTTATTAATTAATTTTATTAAGTTAATAATTTATTAATTTCAAAAGACTTTTATTTTCCATTTTTCTACGAAATGTCATTCAACATAATGTCTATTCCGCATCAAAAGACCCTTCGGACTCTAAACGATCTCGGCACGCAACATTTGTCGTTGACTCCTCGGTTCAATTCTAGTATCAGAAGAAGTCATTAGTATTATACGAGTTGGAAAAAAGAGTCTTTGCAATGAAAACACTCAGTTTAAAGCCTGCCGAGGTAACTAAAAAATGGATCCTGATTGATGCGGAAGGCGTTGTTCTCGGTCGTCTCGCGACCCAAGTCTCCAAGATTCTTCGGGGCAAGCATAAAGCCGATTACACCCCCCACGTTGATTGTGGTGATAACGTCATTATCGTCAACGCAGAGAAGATTCGCCTGACCGGGAATAAACTGAAAGATAAGGTTTTTTATTGGCACACGGGTTATGCCGGTGGGATTAAGGAACGTACCATGGGTCAAATTCTTGAAGGTCGCTTCCCCGAGCGCGTCATCCAAAAGGCTGTCGAACGAATGATTCCTAGAACGCCTCTCGGTCGCCAACAAATGAGTAACTTAAAAGTCTATGCGGGAACAACCCATCCACATGAGGCGCAACAGCCAGAGACCTTGGATGTAGGTGCTATGAATCCCCGAAACAAGAGGAGCTAAAATCCATGACAACAGAACGTATGGGTCTCGAAGATCTTAAAAAAGCGGTCAGTGCGGACCAAATCGAGCAAGCCTCTCTTGCTTCCAAAGAAAAATTCGAGCAAATGGACGAGCCTCGTAAGCCAAAAATCGATGCTTTGGGTCGCTCTTATGCAACAGGTAAACGCAAAGATGCGGTCGCCCGTGTCTGGATTAAGCCAGGTTCTGGTAAAGTAATGGTTAACGGCCGTGAAGGAAATAAATACTTTGCCCGTCCCGTCCTTCAAATGATCGTCAATCAGCCCTTCAAGCAAGTCGCTCGCGAAAATCAATTTGACGTCGTTGCAACAATTCAAGGCGGCGGCCTCTCAGGTCAAGCGGGAGCGCTAAAGCATGGGATCAGCCGTGCCCTCACTTTTTTTGATCCCGCCCTCAGAGCGGAGCTCAAGAAAGCAGGTTTCCTCACACGCGACAGTCGTGTCGTTGAGCGCAAGAAATACGGACGCGCAAAAGCGCGCAGACGCTTCCAATTCTCAAAGCGTTAAAATTTGCTTTATCAAAGACCAAAAAAGCCACCTTAAGGTGGCTTTTTTATGACCTGAATAGGCTTGCAAACCAGCCTCTTTCCTGATATAAAACCACAACCTGAGAAATAAGGCATCGCATTGGGCAGCCGACGTTCCAGGGAACTTAAACAAATTGAGGATAGATCAATGCCCAAAATGAAGACCAAAAGCAGCGTAAAAAAACGCTTTAAGCTGACAGCCTCCGGGAAAGTCGTCATGGCACAAGCCGGAAAAAGACACGGAATGATCAAACGTACGAACAAGTTTATTCGTAACGCGCGTCGGACCACCATCATGGATGAGTCTATCGCCCGTACTGTTCGTCGCTACATGCCCTACGGCAGCAACTAAATTTAAGGAGATCAGACTATGGCACGTGTCAAAAGAGGCGTCGTCGTTCGCGCCAATCACAAGAAGGTTTTAAAGATGGCCAAGGGCTATCGTGGCAGAGCTAAGGATTGTTACCGCGTCGCTCTCCAAAAAGTTGAAAAGGGTTTGCAATATGCTTACCGCGATCGCCGTGTTCGCAAGCGTGACTTCCGCAAGCTCTGGATTCAAAGAATCAATGCGGCTGTCCGTGCACTGGGTTCAACCTACAGTCAATTCATCAACGGATTGACGAAAGCCGGCATCCAGATTGACCGGAAAGTTCTGGCAGATCTCGCCGTCCGCGAGCCCCAAAGCTTTAAAGCGATTTTCGATCAGGCCCAAAAAGCACTGAAAATTGCTTAAGTTAAAGAGAATGAAGGATTTTCTAAAGCCCCTTTTTTAAGGGGCTTTTTATTTTCTTCGGAGAAGGGTGGCGTTCTCGCATTTATGTCGCAAGGCTTTTGACGCGACGACGCCGACGAAACCCCCGAAAATAAGAAACGGGAACCCCCATAAAAGAGCCGTATTCAACCTCAGCGGGGGCTCGAAAAGGACATCTTCTCCATAACGATTCACAAGAGTTTCTTTGATGACTTTAACAGGTGTTCCTTTTTGGAATTCCTCTTCGACATAGGTCCTGATTTCGCGAGCCGCATCTGCATTTGAGTCTGCAATGGATTGGCCCTGACAAGTGGGGCATTTAACTTCTCTTAAAAAAGCCGCTTTTTCTCGCTCTCTCCCATCTGTAGCTTGCCCCGAAAAGCAAAAGAGAGAGAATAAAAAACACAATTGGAGTGCTTTCATCGTCATCATTAAAGAGAGATTCCGTATTTATTTCTTTATCCTGATCTTAAAGCGTCTTGAAATAGGAAAGCAAGACAGAGTCTCATAAAATATGAAAAGAGAAAATAATATTTTTCTTTTTTAACTTGGAATCCGACGTGTTCACGACTACACTTCACGCGTGATGATGAGACGGAGGATAGCCTTTAATTTTCACTTATGGCAAAAAGCATTTATGACGTATTTAGACCGACGTATCTGGGTCATTGGCCTGCTTGGATTTTCTTGTGGTGTACCGTTGCTTTTGACGGCGTCTACGCTTGCCTATTGGCTAAAGCAAGAAGGATTAGACCTTAAGACCATCGGTTTTATGAGCTTAACGGCTTTGCCCTATACGACGAAATTCGTATGGGCTCCGCTCGTGGATCGCCTCAAAATCCCGCTTCTAACCTCCCTTCTAGGTCGACGTCGGAGTTGGCTCTTTTTAAGCCAGGTTACTTTGATGGCAGCAATCTTCGGGATGGCTCAGATTCAGCCCTTTAAAGATCTCGGTGCCATGGCTGTACTTGCTTTGGTTATTTCTTTTGCCTCTGCAACGCAAGACATCGTGATGCTCGCCTATCAAGTTGAACGTTTGGGGAAACGCCAATACGGCCCCGGCGAAGCCGTGGGGGTTTTCGGATACCGTATGGGAATGCTTCTTGCAGGGGCAGGATCCCTTTATCTGGCGACTTTTATGACCTGGCAGGAGGTTTATCTTTGCATGGCAGGTAGCGTCGGAGTCGGTCTTCTGACGACACTCGTCATGGCGGAGCCCTCCCCCCTCATCAGTGAAGAGGCAAAGCTCAGAGAACGAAAAGCCCATGAATATCTCCACTCCCATCCCCTCCTCAAGGGCTGGCAAGCCTCCGTATTGAGCTGGCTCTACGGCGCCGTTGTGTGCCCCATTTCGGACTTTATTCAGAAAAATGGGTGGTTTTTAGCCCTTCTCCTCATGCTTCTCTATAAACTCGGGGATAATCTCATCGGCAATATGACGAACATTTTTTATGCGGAGATCGGCTTCAGCAATTTTGAAATTGCAAATGCTTCCAAAGTTTTCGGGATGTGGGCATCTATTTTCGGAGGGTTCATTGGTGGAATTATCGTCGTTCGATATGGAATGTTGAAAAGTCTCTTTTACTGCGGAGCGATTCACGGAATTGCAACCCTCACTTATATCCTGCTCTATTATGTTGGGAAGGACACAGGAACCCTTTATCTTTCGGTTGCCCTCGAACATATTACGGGCGGAATGCGCGTGACTGCCCTCTTTTCCTATCAAATGACTCTTGTCAGTCCTGCCTATGCTGCGACACAGTTAGCC
>CAYUCY010000079.1:0-5841 GCA_964443525.1 uncultured Thiotrichales bacterium | reverse complement strand
GTGAAGACTAGAGGGTGAAGGAAAAAAAAATCGCGTCCCGAAGGACGCGATTTAATCGTTGGGGCTTTAAAATTAAAAGCTTACCACTTATAAGCGATCTTCGCGACGAAGTCTGTAACTTCAGGCTTGAAGCTGGTAGAACGCTTGCGATCATGAACTCCAACAGCACTTGTAAAGCCAATGCTCTTGGAGTTGTAGAAGCTGTGAGTTGCTTCAACGCCAACCATCACGTGGTCCGTTGCCATAAAGCTTACACCGATACCAGGAACAAAAGCCGTGTGACGATTTGAGCTGGAAGCAGATGGAACAGCAGCATTCGTATTCACGTCCGTAAAGGTTGTTTCTTTTTTCCAAGAAGCAGATGCAACGCCGAGCTTAACGTAGAGTAAAGCATTATTGAAGACGATACCGGGCTTCAAAGCAATACCGAACTCATTACGGCGCGTTGCCTTATAAGTGGAAGCAACTCTACCAGGAGCAATAGTTCTAACAACATCGTCAATGTTTCCATTTGTGTTGCTGAGGTTACCCCAAGCTTCTAAACCAAGATACATACGGTTATCAAATTGCTTGCCGTATCCGACATGCAAACCACCGACAACACCGCGAGCACCTATATCTCCAGACATAGAATCAGGACCAACTTGGCGTACAGCCCCTGCCGCATTTGTATCATTTGAAGACAATTTTGTCTTAGCAGAGCCATACCCCAATTGCGCACCGAGGTAGAAACCGGTAAAGTCAGCAGCGGAAGCGGTTCCGGCAACTGAAAGTGCCATAGCGCTTGCGAGAAGTACTTTTTTCATAACTTTTTCCTCTAAGTTGTTAACCAATAAACACACACTGAATACTCATTCAGCTTGATGCCAGAATAAAAAGTCTCCGACGGGTGGTCAATGAGGCATCTTGCTTTTTTGTTTTTCAAACAACATCTGTTGCTAAAAAAACACAGAGATTGAATCAAGTCTCTGTTTTTCTTATCTTTTGATATTGTTGGCTCCTTAGCACGAAAAAGAATCATGACACCCTCACAAGGGATAAGGAATGCTTTAAATTCCGCCTCATAAAACAAGAGGCTCTCCCGAATTCTTTTTCGCTTGTCTTTGAGACAGGATGGAGGCATAATTTATGCAGCATTTGTGACAAATTTTAACGAATAAGGTCTGTCTGTCTCATGTCTAAATCAACTTTCTTCATCCCCCTGAAATCTGCAGCCCTCTTTACCACACTCCTTTTTGGGTGGCCTTCCGGGGCTTTTTCTTCTGTATCCTATACATCTGAAGACCTTGCCCCTCATCAAATATTGAGGTTGTCTTTCATCTTGGAGGAGGATCGTATTTCCCCTCGCTTTACGTATACAGACTCGACCGCCCTCAGAGCCCATCTCTACTCCCTCGAAAAAAATCCTCTGTTTGAGATTAATGAGTCTGATTTAATCTGGTCTTCATTCTCCAAGACTCGTCAGATCTCTTTGGGAACGGACCCAATTTATGCCTGGCTCGGATTTCACAAGCCTATCAAGCATGAACATGCTCCCTTGAAGATCTTGACCCATGATGGTGTTGCTTTCGGCGACAATTGTACGCTTACAGGGAATACAACGCTTGTTGTCGTGCCCTATTGCGAGTCTATGATCGAGTCCGTGACTTTTACCTCGATTGATTCTGGCTTTCCAATGGAGTTAAAGGGGAGACTCTCCCTTGTTCAAGAAAAGCAACGATCGGGGAGGGAATCCCATGTCCATGGCCCATGTCCGTTCATTTCGTCAGGATCTTTTTCTGAACATTACCCTTGTGAAATCCTTGAAACAAAGCTTTTGTGCGTGAACACAAAGGTGAAGATTAAATTGAGATAAGTGAGAGTTTGATCTCTTTTAATCAAAAAAGCCCCGAACGGGGCTTTTTTTTTAATTATCTAGGAAACTTCTAAGCTTTCGGGAGCGACTCGGATGCTTGAGCTTTCGAAGAGCTTTTGCTTCGATTTGACGAATACGCTCGCGGGTCACGTTAAATTGTTGCCCCACTTCTTCGAGAGTATGATCCGTATTCATGCCGATCCCGAAACGCATACGCAGGACACGTTCCTCACGAGGAGTAAGAGTTGAAAGAATACGGGTCGTCGTCTCACGCAGGTTTGAGTTCACAGCCGCATCCATCGGAATGATGGCATTTTTATCTTCGATAAAGTCCCCTAAGGAGCCGTCCTCCTCATCCCCGATCGGCGTTTCGAGGGAAATTGGTTCCTTCGCAATCTTCATCACTTTGCGAACCTTATCAACCGGCATGGCGAGCTTAACGGCAAGTTCTTCGGGGGTCGGTTCCCGCCCGATTTCGTGAAGCATTTGACGAGAGGTCCGTACCAACTTATTAATAGTCTCGATCATATGAACCGGAATCCGAATGGTACGCGCTTGATCCGCAATGGACCGGGTGATCGCTTGGCGAATCCACCAAGTCGCGTACGTCGAGAACTTATACCCGCGACGGTATTCGAACTTGTCGACGGCTTTCATCAACCCGATGTTTCCTTCCTGAATCAGGTCCAAGAACTGGAGGCCACGATTGGTATATTTTTTTGCAATTGAAATAACGAGACGCAAATTGGCTTCAATCATTTCTTTCTTGGCGCGACGAGACTGGCGATCCCCTTTTTGAACGGTACCGACAATTCGACGGAATTCAGCGATGTTCAAACCGGATTCAACGGAAATCTCGGTAATCTGATCGCGAATTTTTTGAACGTCCGAGCCGTGTTCATCGACAAATTTGGCCCATCCTTTCCCGGCCTTTTTCTTAACGGCCTCAAGCCAGTCGGGGTCCATCTCGTGCCCGAAGTATGCCTCGAGGAATTTCTCCCGATCAACTCCTGCCTCCGTCGCATAGCGCAAAATGCGTCCCTCAAGGGTAGTCAGTTTGCGGTTTAGGCTATAAAGCCCCTCTACCAATTGATCAATCCGGTAGGGGTTTAGGCGAATTTCGGACATCAGATCGACGAGTTTTTGCTTCAGCTCTTTGAACTTCTTATCATTGGCAGCAGAGGGCTTTTTCCCTTCCTGAGCCAATGTTAGGCGTTCTACTTGAAGCTTATGAAACTTCTCATAAGTTGATGCAATCTGACCAAAGGTCTCCAAAACCTGAGGCTTGAGCGTTTCTTCCATCTCTGAAAGACTGCCGGAGGTATCTTCCTCACCTTCCGACTCCTCTGATTCTTCCTCAGTGCCTTCTTCTTTTGTCTCTTCTTCCTCCTTTTCAGAACCTTCAGATTCTTCTACATGCTCTTCTTCAGATTCGCCTTCTTCTGCAGAAGCATACATGTCTTCAAGGTCGATAATATCCCTGAGCATCATTTGGTTTTCCATCAGCGCATCCCGCCAGGAAATGATCGCACGGATAGTAAGAGGGCTTTCGCAGATGGCATCGATCATCATCAAACGACCGGATTCGATCCTTTTTGCGATTTCGATTTCACCTTCTCGGGACAAAAGCTCAACACGCCCCATCTCGCGCAGATACATGCGAACGGGATCATCGGTCCTGCCGAGGTCTTCATTATAATCATGCTCCTCGGACTCTTCCTCCTCTTCAGATTCTTCCGAACTTTCTTTTTCTGAAAGGTCTTCCTCCTCATCGCTTTCTTCTTCAACCAGGTTTAATCCCATCTCAGAGAGTGCCGCGAGCGCATCCTCGATTTGTTCCGAGGACAGTTCTTCTTCAGGCAAATATTTATTAATCATGTCATAGGTGACATAGCCCTTTTCTTTGGCTTTCGCGATCAGCTTTTTAATCGCTGCCTTCAAATCAACCGATTGAGAAATTTCGGGCGTTTGTTCCTCGGTATCAACAACCGGATCTTGCTTTTTTGCTGGAGATGCCACTTTGTTTTTCCTTTCCGTCATCATCACGTCATCCTTTTTACTCTTCAAGAAGCTCGGCGACCTCAGGAATATGGGATTGCGTTTCTTTAACTTTCTCCCAACTTTCAAGAGTCAAATGCCGGGCAAAGTACTCTTTGAGCCTTTCCTTATCTTGGAGGCGAGTGCTTTGAGCCAACATATGCTCATAAAGACCCCTCCACCCTTTGACAACGTCTTCGGGTCCTGAGGCCCTTTTTAAAAAGGGAGCGTGGGTTAAAACCTCGGCACGCGTAATGTCCTCATAGACGTGTCCAAATCCTTCACTATACAAGTGGTGTTTTAATGCGTCCCTGTCAAGTTTTTCATCCAGATTAATTTGCTCTAAAATTTTTTCTTTTAAGCTTAATAATTGGGAAGATTCACACTTTAATAGCATAAATTCTTCGTAAAGTTGATCTAATATTTCAGGATAGAGAAGAATGGAAGCCATTAAAATCTTAAACTGAGTGGCTTTTGCGTCAAAACGAAACGTTGACCCCGGACTTTTAAAGACGAGCGAGCTCTTGTTCGAAGCTACTTTTTCACCGCGAACGTGTTGATTTAAAAGACGAAGACGGTGCTTGATCTCTTCCCGATACTGGGTTTGAATCATAAAATCCTTTATCTCTTTTATAAAGTCATTGAATTTCTTTGCAAGTGCCGCTTTGTCCTCGGGGGTTTTGAGAGCATGGTCCGAGACAAGGCTTTTCCAAAAAAGATCAATCAGAGGTATGTGGGATTGGACGAGCTTTTCAAAAAAAGAACTTCCGCTCGTACGAATCAGACTATCGGGGTCCTCTCCACTCGGTAAAAGAAGAAAATTCAAAGTCTTTCCCGGCCTGAGAAGGGGAAGCGTCCTCTGAGCGGCCCGGTAAGCAGCTTTTTGTCCCGCAGCATCTCCGTCGAAGCATAAAAGCGGGGCATCATCTCCGCGCCACAAAAGATGAATTTGATCTTCCGTCAAAGCCGTTCCGAGAGGGGCGACCGCCCCTTGGAAGCCTGCCTGGTGGAGGCTGATTACATCCATATACCCTTCGACCACGAGAAGAGGTGCCTCTTTCGAGCGTTTTCTCGCAAAAGTGTAAGCATAAAGATTTTTTCCCTTATGAAAAATCGAAGTTTCCGAAGAATTTAAATACTTGGGCTCTCCCGGCCCCATAAGGCGTCCGCCGAAGGCAACAATCTTTCCGGAAATATCCGTAATCGGAAACATAACCCGATCTCGGAACCGATCGTAAAGAGAACCGTCCTCTCGTCGAACAAAAAGGCTCGACGCCACCAGATGTTCTTCTCGGAACCCTTTTAATTTTAAATGGTAAAGCAGATCTTTGCTGGCCGGCGCATAACCTAATCGAAACCGGCTGATAGTCTCGGAAGTTACCCCGCGTCTTTCTAAATAGTGTCGTGCGGCTTGCCCTGCAGGATCCGACAGGCGATGGGCATACCAGCGAGAAGCCTCTTCACAGATTTCATAAAGAGCCTTAAGAGTATCGACTTCCTCCGCCGATTTCGGGGTTTCCCGAGGAAGAACCATCCCAGCTTGGGGCGCTAAAAGACCGACCGCCTCTTGAAAGGTAAGGCCGTCTTTTTCCATAGCGAAAGTAAGGATGTCCCCATGCACACCGCATCCGAAGCAGTGATAGGTTCCCTGGTCTTCATAGACCGTAAAAGAAGGGGACTTCTCGTGATGAAAGGGGCAAAGTCCCACATAAAGACGTCCCTTTCGGTGAAGCTTGAGACGGCTGCCGATATATTCCGAAAGGCTGAGACGCGCTTTCAGTTGATCGAGAAATTCAGGGGTTAATGTCATGCCGCCTTTGCGACACCTCCTCCCTCGATTTTATGTTTCTTTTGATGAGCACAGTTACATTCCTGCTGACGCGCTATCACGGGAATTGTCACCTCCCCCGCTTTTTGAAAAACAAGCGTGATTTGCCGCTCTTCCTTCG
>CAYUCY010000078.1:3645-6102 GCA_964443525.1 uncultured Thiotrichales bacterium | reverse complement strand
CTTCAGCGGTGGGTGAAAAAATTTGTCCGGCTGATTGACGCGCGTGTCAGAAGTCGCAAGCGTCCTGTCAGCGGCAGCTGGCGTATGGATGAGACTTATATTCGTTTAAACGGCAGATGGATCTATCTCTATAGAGCTGTCGATAAATTCGGGGATACCATTGACTTTTTGCTGCGCGCCCATAGAGACGCTGTGGCAGCCAAAGCTTTCTTTCGCAAAGCTTTCAGGGAAAACGGAGTCCCTGAAATTGTTAACATATTGATAAGAGCGGCTCCAATAAGGGGTAGTTTGCGGCTGGGGGCAGAAATTAGGGTTTTGATTTTTGATGAGCTGATTTGACCATTTCTTTTCTCACCCTAATAACTGTTTTGTTTGAGCATTTGAGGGTGTTGACGATCTCACTAATGCTGCAACCATCTCTAACTAATGCTTTAATATTTCGCCTTAGCGCTTGATTTTTGGGTCTTCCTTTATATTTTCCTTCTCTTTTTGCTTTTTCTATCCCTTCTGACTGGCGACGCCTCCTATCTTCGTAATCTTTCCTTGCAACAGCTGCCAACATATCAAGCATCATGCTATTAATGGCTGTTAGCATCCGCTGTGTAAAATCATCCGATTGTGTGTTCAGGAATTGGTAGGATGTAGGGAGGTCTAGGGATACAATGGTTATCCCCTTAGTCTTGATTTGTGACTTTAAGCGTTCCCAATCTTGGGTGTTGAGTTGACTGATACGATCAACTTGTTCAACCAGTAAGATATCGCCCTGCTGGGCTATCTCTAGAAGCCTAAACAATTCTGGACGTTTGAGCGTGGCTCCACTCTCATTTTCAACAAACCAACCGCACCCTAATTTCTGCCCCCAGCCGCAAACTACCCCTAAAAGGTCAAGGAACCTCTCCTTGATTCAACAAAAGAGCGCTTCGTAAGGACTTTCCTATTTTGCTGAGGCCGTTGATGTTTGAGCTTCTTTTTGCTCTTTAATTTCAGGAGGAAGATGAACTCGAATATGGAGTTCTCGCAACTGTTTGTCCGTTACATGATTGGGCGCTTGCATCATTAGGTCCTGAGCTTGCTGGTTCATGGGGAAGGCAACGACTTCTCTCAAGTTGGGTTCGTCTGCCAGCATCATGACGATCCTGTCGATGCCGGGAGCGCACCCACCGTGGGGAGGAGCGCCGAATTTCAGGGCATTCAGCATCCCGCCGAATTTGGCTTCCAAATCTTCCGCTTTATATCCCGCTATTTCAAAAGCTTTGTACATGATCTCGGGCAAGTGATTTCGGATTGCTCCGCTTGAAAGCTCAATACCGTTACACACGATGTCATATTGATAGGCTTTGATCGTAAGGGGGTCTTTCGTCAAAAGGGCGTCCAATCCTCCCTGCGGCATGGAGAAGGGGTTATGGGAGAAGTCAACCCTTTGCTCTTCCTCGTTAAACTCGAACATAGGGAAATCAACGACCCAGCAGAAGCGAAACGCATTTTTCTCGATCAGATCCAGGTCTTGAGCAATTTTCTGACGAGCGGCGCCTGCAAGTTTTGCAGCCTCGGACGGTGTTGCGCATGCAAAGAAGACCGCATCTCCGTCTCCTATTTGCGTCAGCTCTTTTAATTTGGCAAGCCTCGGAGCATCCAGAAACTTGGCGATTGGGCCTTTGGCCTCTCCTTCTGAAAAGGTAATATAACCGAGACCCGGTGCATCTTGGCTTCGAGCCCAGTCATTAAGTTTATCAAAGAAACTTCTTGGCTGGGGTGCCGCTCCCGTTGCTTGGATGGCGCGCACGACAGAACCATGTGCAACCGCATTTGAAAAGACTTTGAACTCGGAGCCTGCAAAAACTTCCGACACATCCGAGATCAGCAAGGGGTTTCTCAAGTCAGGTTTATCGACCCCGTATTTCAGCATAGCCTCGTCATAAGAAATGCGGGGGAAGGGATGAGGCGTAATCGTTCGACCATCTGCGAATTCTTCATAAACTCCGTGAAGAATGGGTTCAATCGCCCTAAAAACATCTTCTTGTGTCACGAAGGACATCTCAAAATCAAGTTGGTAAAACTCTCCCGGAGACCGGTCCGCTCGTGCATCTTCGTCTCTGAAGCAAGGAGCGATTTGAAAGTAGCGATCAAAACCTGATACCATTAGGAGTTGCTTGAACATTTGAGGTGCTTGAGGCAGTGCGTAGAACATTCCCGGATGAAGGCGGCTTGGGACCAGATAATCACGGGCCCCTTCGGGAGAACTGGCCGTCAGGATGGGAGTCTGGAATTCCATGAATCCCTGCTCAATCATACGTCTTCTCAATGACGAGATGATTTGAGAGCGCAGGACGATATTTCGGTGCATTTTTTCCCGCCTTAGATCCAGATAGCGGTATCTGAGACGTGTCTCTTCTGGAAATTCCTGATCCGAGTTGACCTGGAGAGGAAGCATATCACACTTAGATTCCATCTTGAAAT
>CAYUCY010000078.1:262-3635 GCA_964443525.1 uncultured Thiotrichales bacterium | reverse complement strand
CGATGGCTACTTCAATACGACCCGTAGGCAACTTATCATTAATGGTTTCATCCGTTCTCTTGACCACGCGTCCCGTAATGGTCACAACGCTTTCAAGACGGGTAGCTTCTGCTTCTTGAAAGCAGGGGCTGTTTCTTTCAATGACACACTGGGTTAGTCCGTAATGATCTCTGAGATCGATAAAAAGGAGATTTCCGTGATCCCTCAGGCGATGGATCCAGCCCGAAAGGCGGACATGCTGTCCCGTATGATCTTCACGGAGTTCTCCACACGTATGTGTGCGATAAGGATGACGATCCATTTAAATTCTTTCCCAAAAAACAAACTTGATTAAAACATCGCCCTAACATAGCAATTCTGAGATGCTTTTGCTATATTTCTTTCCATTAACTCGAAGAGTGGAATCTCGAATGAACTTGATCACAACCACTTCTGCCTTGAAAGCCCTTCTAGATGATCTTAAGGGGGACGCGTTTGTTGCGATGGATACGGAGTTTATGCGTGAGACGACTTATTGGCCTCAAGTGTGTCTGATCCAAATCGCAGGAGAAGAAAAAAATGCCTTGATTGATCCTCTCGTGGATGGGATGGATCTCTCCCCTCTTTTTGATTTTATGAAAGAAGAAAAACCTCTCAAAGTTTTTCATGCTGCCAGACAGGACTTGGAGATTTTTTATGACCTTACAGGGGAGGTGCCGAAAGGTATTTTTGATACTCAGGTTGCAGGGATGGTTTGCGGTTTCGGGGATTCCGTCGGATATGAGGCTCTTGTCAGGTCATATCTTAGCAAGAGTCTTGACAAGTCCGCGCAATATACGAACTGGGCAAAAAGACCTCTTAGTGAGAAGCAGTTGATTTATGCGTTGAAAGACGTGGTCTATCTCAGAGAGATTTTTCAAAAAATGTATTCCCGACTTGAAAAAGAGGGAAGACTCCTCTGGATTGAAGAGGAAACAAAAAGCCTTTTAGACGAATCACTTTATCGCCCCGATCCTGAAAATGCCTGGCGTCGAATCCGCCTGAAGGGAGGCACACCTCGTTATCTTGCAAGGTTAAAAACCTTGGCAGAGTGGCGCGAGAAAAAGGCTCTTAAAGAAAATAGAGCGCGGAGCCGTATTCTCAAAGATGATATTTTAAGCGAGATTGCCTATCAAAATCCTCAGTCTCTTGAAGACCTTTCTCATATTCGTCAACTTCCGGATCGTTACAGAAAAAAGGAGGGAGCTGAAGAGCTCTTTTACCTCTTAAATCAAGCGAATAAATTGCCTGAAAGTAATTGCCCCGCCTTGGAAAAACCGAAACCAGGGGAGGCCGTAAGTTCCGGGGTTTCTGATCTTTTGCGGGTGTTACTTCGCTTAAAAGCGGATCAGTTGCGGGTTGCGGAAAAACTGATTGCAACTTCGAAAGACTTGGATGCACTAGCAGCCCGCCAGGAAGAAGCTGAGGTAAAATGCCTTCAGGGATGGAGGTATGACGTTTTTGGAAAAGAGGCACTTTCTTTTTTAAAAGGCAAGAGCTGGTTTCAAATTCGGGATAAGAAGTTGGTTCTAGAGCAAGAACAGTAGGGCTGCAGTTCAGTTTAAAACATACTTTTTTAACCTAAAATAAGTCTTAGCACCTTTTTAACATCTCTCGCATTTTATCATTCATCTAAATTAATAAAAAATTCACCATTGATTCTTTAATTATAATTATTATCAAGAAAAGGTGGTTGATGCAAAAAACAATAAATTTCTATTTTTTAACTTTATTATCAACATCTTATTCTCATTCTTCAGAAATAACAGAAGAGCAGATACTTAGATTTTTCAAAGAGCAGTACCAAGAGATAAGCTCGGAAGATCTTCTTTTAAATCCGGAGATTACCTCCTATTCTTATCCTGAAATGGATTCAGAAATCGCGGATCCTCTTCATAGGAGATTTGCAGAACTTCGAATTGAAACAAAGCATGAAGTTTATCCGACGTTAACCCTTGAAGATAAGGAACGTCTTAAGAGTGATGGGGACTTCATGGCTTCTTTTATTGCTTTTTTGAAGAACTGGTATCGAACCGAGTTCTATGCGTCTTTGGCTGCGCGAGCACTCGATCTTTCTAGAGGCGTTCCTTCTTCGGAATTTCCCTTAGGAAACCCCACCCTTCCTTCTGAAATTCGGGGAAAAAATCATCAGATTGTCTCAAAGCTTGACGAACTTCATCAAAGCCTTTATGAACCCCTTGATGCCTACATGCGTTTGATGTCCCGGACTCATGGCCAAACCATATCCTTTTTAGAGTTTTTAACGTCGAAGGGTGATTCTTAAAAAAATCCGATCTCTTGCCTCTCTTCAAGGGATTAAGTATCCTGAATTCTCTAACTTCTTTGAGGAGGATTTTGCATGAAAAAAGGTTTTTGGATCGGACTCGGCATTCTCGTTGTCGTCATTTTGTTTTCGGTCAGTAGCACCAATCGTATCCCGACTCTTGAGGAAACCGTTTCAGCCCAATGGAGCCAGTTGATCAATCAATACAAGAGACGAGCCGATCTTGTGCCTCAACTTGTTCAAACCGTACAAGGAGCTGCTAACTTCGAACGAGGAACTTTGGAGAGTGTCATTAACGCGCGCTCAAAAGCACAATCGTTTCAAATCACGCCTGAGCTCCTCCAGAATCAAGAGAGTTTGCAAAAGTTTTTTGAAGCGCAAAATGATCTTGGAAAGGCCTTATCTCGTCTGATGGTCGTTGTAGAGCGCTATCCGGACATAAAGGCGACTCAGAATTTTCTAACCCTTCAATCTCAGCTGGAGGGGAACGAGAATCGGATTGCGATCGCTCGTCGTGATTACATACAGGCTGTGCGCAATTTCAACATCATGATTCGAACCTTCCCCGGGTTTATATGGAATGCTCTGTTTTTTAAAAAAGAGCCTTTGGCCAACTATACGGAAAGTGAAGAAGTTCAAAAGGCGCCCGACGTTAAATTCGGAAGCTAAATGAAAAGCTTGAAACTTCTTTTTCTGATTCTTTTTACCCTTCCTCTTCTCGTGAGAGGAGATCCTTTAACTTTTCCCGTTCTTGCCGAGAGGGTGGTTGATGAAGCGCATGTTCTTTCCCCTTCAGCCGAATCGGAGTTGATCTCTCTTTTAAGGGCCTATGAAGAGAAAACCACAAATCAGATTGTCGTCGTGACTTTATCTTCCCTCCGAGGACTTCCGATTGAAGACTATGGCTATCAGTTGGGTCGGTACTGGGGGATCGGACAGAAAGGTAAAGATAACGGAGTTCTTCTCATTTTAGCGCCCAATGAGCGGGTTGTACGAATTGAGGTCGGGTACGGACTTGAGGGGATATTGACCGATGCGAATACGAAAGGAATTATCGAAGCTACCATCATA
>CAYUCY010000078.1:0-252 GCA_964443525.1 uncultured Thiotrichales bacterium | reverse complement strand
GGACGAAAGCAATTTTAGGCGTTCTTGAGGGAAAAACTAATTTTGAGAAAAAAAAAGAATGGGGTGCACTTGAAGTCTTCATCATTCTTTTATTTCTTGGGCTTTGGCTCTATCTTTTTTTCAAAGGGGGCTTTCGCGGGGGAGGAGGGTTCGGAGGCGGCTGGGGATCGGGCGGCGACCGTGGTGACGGAGGATTTAGCGGAGGAGGAGGATCTTTCGGAGGAGGGGGATCCTCCGGACGCTATTGAGGCT
>CAYUCY010000077.1:0-6249 GCA_964443525.1 uncultured Thiotrichales bacterium | reverse complement strand
AGAGATCACGCCTAATCCTATGTCGCATTTTGTACCTTTTTTGGGACGAACCCAAAGCTCTAGAACGTCTTTTGGCGTCCGATTATGAAGGAGCTCTTTCGCACTTTAAAGAGGCTATTGGTTATAATGGTTCACCTCTAGGATACTTCTATCTAGCGGCCTTATCCAATGATGAACGAACATCTGAGCGTTATTTTAATATTGTGAAAGCTGCTGTAAAGAGTAGCGCGATTTCTAAGAGTGTTATTTGTCAACATTTAGTATTCTTTGATTCTTTGAATGAAAGTAGAGCTCTCTGATTCAAAAATTCTGATCTTATTTAGAACGCCTCCCATAAAAAAAGCCCTGATTTTCAGGGCTTTTTTATGCGATCAGCGTCTTTTCTATTTCTAAGCCGCCTGGATGTGGGCATCTCCTTTTTTCCAATCACAACCGCATAAGCCGTCGGATTGGAGGGCGTCTAGAGTTCTCAAGATTTCCTGAGGGCTTCGACCGGCAAGCAAATCATTCACGCTCACGTGACGGATAACTCCTTCAGGGTCGGCGATAAAAGTCGCACGCAGACAAACCCCTTCCGTCGGATGTAAAATGCCGAGAGTCTTTGAAAGTTCATGCTTGACATCCGAAAGCATAGCAAAAGGGATGGCCTTAAGGCCTGGGTGGTCTCTACGCCACGCCAAATGAACGAAATCGGAGTCCGTACTGCATCCGTAGATTTCCGCATTTCGAGATTGGAAATCCTTGTAAAGGTCTCCGAACCCGATGATCTCCGTCGGACAGATGAAGGTAAAGTCTTTAGGCCAGAAGAAATAAACTTGCCACTTGCCCTTAGCCGAATCTTGCGTGAATGTTTTGAAAGCGTTCTCCAAATTGTCAGAGACGACTCCCGTCAATTGAAAAGATGGAAAGCGATCACCGATGGTAAGCATGTGTGTTCTCCTTTTCTGATATTCGACTAAAGCCCGTCTTTGGTCGATTTAAGTCTGCGAATAGTTTAATCGCCCGTTAAAATTCTTTCAACCAGTTGTTTAACGGTCGGGATGAAACCGTTCTGATAAAAAGGATCGCTTGCAAAACGATAGGCGTTATGCCCCGCAAACATAAGCTGGTTTGAGACGGTGCCTCCGTGGGAAATCTCCTGCAAGGTTTTTTGAATGCAGAAAGATCTCGGATCGGCCTTATGCCCCGTTGTGTAAGGAGGTTCCTGCGTCCAATTACTGAACTTGCAAGCACTTAAGCATCCCATACAGTTGATTTGATCAGTCAGGATTTCATTGGCTTTTTCAGGGGCAACAAAAACGAGAGTTGAATCCGGAGTGCGGAGCGCCTCCGTAAAACCTTGGGAAATCCAGATAAGGGCGTGGGCATGATCTTCGGGTGTCAGGTAAACTTTACGCTTTCGCGCACCAATCTCGAGAGCTTGAGAATGCTCGCCGACAGGTCCCGTCGTGTAAGCGACTTGCCTCTCTGATCTGGAGATAAGCTCGTTCAAAAAATCGTTTCGCACGGCTGAGGAGTAAAATCCCGTTGGACTGAAGCGATTGAGGAAGACGTCTCCTTCCTTCAAAGTCAAAAGTTTTTGTTTCCACTCCGTTGAAATGGGGCTTTCTTGCGTTAAAAGGGGGCGGGTTCCGAACTGAAAGGCGATCGGTCCTAAGTCGGGATTGTCGATCCAATGAGCCCATTCTCTTAAATACCAGACGCCGCCTGCCATAATGATCGGCACCTCATCAAGGTCGAATTCCCTCATTTGCTCCCTTAAAGCATGAACACGACTGTAGGGAGGCTCGGGAGCTTCGGGGTTTTCGGAGTTTGAAAGACCGTTGTGTCCTCCTGCAAGCCAGGGGTCTTCATACACAACGCCGCCAAGCAAAGACGGGAATTTATGATACGCTCTTTTCCAAAGAGCTCTGAAAGCTCTGGCAGAGGAAATAATCGGATAGTAATAAATGCCGTATTTGGCCGATATTTCGGCAACCCGATAAGGCATTCCGGCGCCGCAGGTAACACCATGAACTAGACCTTTTGCCCCCTCAAGGATACCTTCCAGAACTTGTTCACATGCTCCCATTTCCCAGAGCACATTCACATGAAGACATCCTTCACCCCCGCGGATATCATGGGCTCTTTGGGCTTGAGCAATGCCACCTTGGATTGCATACCGAATCAGCTCGTCATGACGTTCACGGCGGGTCTTGCCATGATAGACGATCGGGATCAATTCGCCGTTTTCATCATAAGAATCGGCATTGACCCCGGAAAAAGTTCCTACACCGCCTGCAGCCGCCCAGTGACCGGAGCTTGCACCGTTTGAAACCGAAATCCCTTTCCCGCCTTCAACAAGAGGAAGAACTTCTTTTCCCGAAAGGAGGATAGGGTTCAGTGACTTCAACGGCTTTTCTCCTCTGTGATGGTTAAGAGGCAATCTCTTCGCCGGTTTCCTGGTTAACTGCTTTTCGGCTGAGGCGGAATTTTCCGCGATCATCCATACCGATCAACTTAACAAAGAGCATGTCCCCGACTTTGAGAACATCCTCCACTTTTCCGACGCGCTCATCGGCCAGTTGGCTGATGTGAACAAGGCCCGTCCGCTCACCCATGAAAGCGACGACAGCACCGAATTCCATGATTTTCTGAACTGTCCCTTTGTAGATGGCACCCACTTCAGGTTCGGCTGTAATCGCCCGAATCCGTGCCATGGCTTCTTCGATTACCTTTTCGTTGAGGCCCGCTACATCCACCGTGCCGTCTTCCGCAATGTCAATGCGAGCGCCTGTTGTCTCACAGATCTCACGGATCACTTTTCCGCCGGGACCGATGATGTCACGAATTTTATCCTTCGGAATTACGATGGTTTGAATCCGGGGTGCATGCTTGCTGACATCCTCTCGAGACCCAGTCAACGCTTTCTCCATCTGAGTCAGGATATGAAGGCGTCCTTCACGGGCTTGATGAAGAGCTGTTTCCATAATTTCGCGGGTGATGCTCGTAATCTTGATGTCCATCTGGAGGGCGGTGACACCGCTTTCCGTACCGGCTACCTTAAAGTCCATATCGCCTAAATGGTCTTCGTCTCCTAAAATATCGGAGAGAACGGCAAATTTCTTCCCTTCCTTGATGAGCCCCATGGCAATGCCCGCTACGGGTTTTGCCATTGGAACGCCGGCATCCATCAAAGACAGAGAAGTTCCGCAAACGGTTGCCATGGAGGAAGAACCGTTCGATTCGGTAATTTCAGAGACCGTACGAATGGTATAGGGAAACTTCTCTTTTGACGGAAGAAGAGGGCGAATCGCGCGCCAAGCAAGCTTTCCGTGGCCGATTTCACGCCGACCGGGGGGAGAAACGCGGCCCGCTTCTCCAACCGAGTAGGGCGGGAAGTTATAATGGAGCAGGAAACGCTCGCGAGTCTCTCCTTCAAGCGCATCGATGATTTGTTCGTCCTGCCCCGTGCCGAGAGTGGTCGCAACAATGGCTTGCGTTTCTCCGCGCGTAAAAAGAGCACTCCCGTGCGCCCGAGGAATCCAACCTACCTCGCACTCGATCGGACGGATGGTCACTGTGTCTCGACCGTCAATACGGATACCGCTTTTCAAAATATCACCCCGAACGATTTCTTTTTCCAGATTCTTGAACTCGTATTCGATATGTCTTTCAGTGATGTTCTCAGACATAAGCGCAGCAACCGTGGTTGCACGCACTTCATCAATAGCGTTTGACCTTTTTTGCTTGTCTTTGAGGCTGTAGGCCTTACGAAGATCTTTTTCAGCCGCTTTCTTTACCTGTGCGTAGAGCGCTTTTTCAGCAGCTGTCTTATCAGAGACTTCCCAAATCTCTTTACCCGCTTGTTTCTTGAGCTTATTGATCATTTTGATCACGGCCTGCATCTCTTTATGGCCGAAAGTAACCGCATCCAGCATAGTCTGCTCGGAAAGTTGCTTGGCTTCCGATTCCACCATCAAGACGCCTTCTTCCGTTCCCGCGACCACAAGATCGAGTTCGGATTCCTTGAGCTGTTCATAAGTCGGGTTCAGGATGAACTTGCCGTTCCGATACCCAACTTTGGCAGCTCCAATGGGGCCCAAGAAAGGAATCCCCGAGATTGCAAGAGCGGCTGAAGCACCAATCATGGCAACGATATCAGGATCCGTCTCAAGATCGTGACTTAAAAGAGTACACATCACGAGGGTTTCGTTAAAGAATCCTTCGGGGAAGAGAGGGCGAATGGGCCTGTCGATCAAACGAGAGGTCAGGATTTCTTTTTCGGAAGGTTTTCCTTCCCGCTTGAAAAAGCCGCCCGGGATTTTTCCGGCCGCAAAAGCCTTTTCGAGGTAGTGAACGGTGAGAGGGAAAAAGTCCGCATCGGGCTTAACCGTCTTTGCAGAGACGGCCGTGCATAAAACGGAGGTTTCCCCATAAGTGGCGACCACCGCTCCGTCTGCTTGACGGGCGATTTTCCCGGTTTCGAGGGTTAAAAACCGACCGCCCCATTCCAGTTCTTGCTTGTAAATTTTAAACATTTAGAATTCCTTTAGTTCACGTTCGGGCGAATCACTCACCCCTCGATTGCCGTCCCCACTTTATCGACGGAGACCAAGCTTCTTAATTAGAGTCTCGTAGCGATTAAAGTCTTTGCCCTTCAGGTAATCGAGGAGCTTGCGGCGTCGATTGACCAGCATGAGCAACCCGCGACGGGAGTGGACGTCTTTTTTGTGCTCCTTCATATGCTCCGTCAGATTGTTAATACGCTCGGTCAGGATTGCAACCTGCACTTCGGGCGACCCCGTGTCATTGGTAACAGTCGCATGTTGCTTGATAATTTCTTGTTTCTTTTCAGGTGTAATCGACATCGGTTATCCTTTCTTTCTAAGGTAGATTAAACAAACGCTTCGGTTGAAGCATACTTTCTTTCACCACGGCAATTCCCAAAGGAATCGACTTTTCCGAGAGACACAAAACGGAATCGCCTTCGCGCGCTCCGCTCTCCCGTAATTGGTGGAAGGGGATACGAGCAACTCCACCGTTTTTCAGCCGTTTTTCAGTTAAGGGTGGCAACACGATGGCCGGGATGTCGTCCAGCACAGAGTTGATCGATACCATGTGATCCCTTTGTATGACGTTTTGGGGGGAAATTGCAAGCGTTTCGAGAGAAACACATTGACTTTTAGTAAACAGGCCAGAAAACGTCCTGTCAATCAGGCTTGCATAGCCGTAACACCCCAAGGCTTTCCCCATATCTCTTGCCAAAGATCTGACATAGGTACCGGAACTGCAAATCAGATCAAAGCGCGCGCGCCCTTTATCGGGCATCGATATTAACTGGAGAGATTTTACCTCAACCTGACGCGCTTTAAGTTCAAAGCCCTTGTTTTGACGAGCCATGTCATAGGCTCTTCGGCCGCCGATCTTGACGGCCGAAAAACGGGGAGGAATTTGTTGAATAAATCCTCTGAAGCGGGCAAGAACGGCTTCGATCTCAGTTTCGGAAGGTCGTATCGGAGACGTATGCAGAGTCTCACCTTCTTCGTCATCGGTCGTTCTTTGTTCTCCCCATGTTATCTCAAAACGGTATCCTTTTGTTTGGTCCCGAATGTAGGGGAGCGCTTTTGTCGCTTCTCCGAAGGCAATGGGGAGAACCCCCGTTGCAAGGGGATCAAGCGTCCCTGCATGCCCGCACTTGACTTTGCCGAATGTGCGCTTAAGAATCTTCAGCGCATCATTCGATGTCATGCCTTGCGGCTTATCAATGATCAGAAAACCGTTAATGTCGGTTATCCTCATCTTCAGGAGTCTGAGGAAGATCTTGAAGGTCCCGGCTGACCTTTTCCGATCGAAGAAGGGTTGTAATTCGTTCCGCCTCATCAAAGGATTTATCTGGTCGAAATGTGAGCATAGGAATGTACTTGATGGTTAAACGGCGCTTAAGTTCCGCCCGAAAAACCCCCGCATAATCGTTTAGAACTTTGATTACCTTCTCCAGATCTTTGCCGCTGATCGGCATGACATAGGCCTTTGCATGTTTGAGATCCGGGCTAATGCGAACCTCCGTGACCGTCACATGAGCCTCCTTTAGGATCTCGTCATGGAAATCTTCGCGTGTTAACAGGCGAGCCAAAATATGGCGAATCTCTTCCCCCACCCGCAACTGGCGCTGACTGGGCCCCTTTTCCTTTTTATGACGCGAAAAATCAAAACGATCCATAGGGGAGGGTTAATCCAGCGTTCTTGCAATTTCTTCGATTTCGAAGC
>CAYUCY010000076.1:0-6523 GCA_964443525.1 uncultured Thiotrichales bacterium | reverse complement strand
AGCTTCCGCCGAGCATCCTCGGGAATCGAGCGATCACAGCGACATAACAAAATGTCGGGTTGAATTCCCATAGAAAGTAACTCTTTTACGGAATGTTGTGAAGGTTTTGTCTTAAGTTCTCCCGCACTCGGAATATAAGGCACGAACGTCAGGTGGATAAAAAGGGCGTTCTCATCCCCCACATCATTTGAAAATTGACGGAATGCCTCAATGAATGGCAGGCTTTCGATGTCGCCCACGGTGCCGCCGACTTCACAGATCATAAAGTCAAGGTCCGGCTCTTGATCCTTCGTCACGAACTCTTTGATCGCATCCGTAATATGGGGGATGACCTGAACGGTCGCCCCTAAATAATCGCCGCGACGCTCCTTGGCAATCACGTGAGAGTACACTTTACCGGAGGTAATCGAATCGCTACGCTTGCTTGAAACACCCGTAAATCGCTCATAATGGCCGAGATCGAGATCTGTCTCCGCTCCGTCATCGGTCACGTAGACCTCTCCATGTTGGAAGGGGCTCATAGTCCCCGGATCAACGTTCAGATAGGGGTCGAACTTTCGTAAGCGCACCTTATACCCGTGTGCTTGCAAAAGAGCACCGATGGCGGCGGCGGCGAGACCCTTCCCCAAAGAAGACACAACGCCACCGGTCACGAAGATATATCGGGTCATTACTACTCTTTAGATGTTTTTTTTGGTTGATCTGCCTTAGAACCCACAGGAACCTCAGGCTCAGCCTTTGTCGGTTGAGGCGCTTGAGGAGTCGTCGTGGGAGGTTCCGGCTGAACCGGTGCTTGCCGGCTTGCAACGGGAGCGGAAGGCTCAGGGATTGCATCAAGCAGTGAAGTCTTCGGCTTGGTCGATCCTTTAAAGAGAAGCGCAAGAACAATTGTCGTTGTAAAAAACAGAGTGATTAACACGGCCGTCGCGCGTGTTAACAAGTTGGCCGTCCCACGGGTCGTCATCAATCCCCCCATAGAACCACCGCCCATCCCGAGCCCGCCGCCCTCACTTTTTTGAATTAAAATAACGCCCACCATCAGGATCGCGATGATGATATGAAGAATCAGGACAAAGGTTGTCATACGAAACACTTCCTCAATTGCTTTAAACTGGGGAGCATTCTATGAGGTTTCGCCCGAAAATGCCAGCTTTTAATTATGCCTTTTTCCGAGGTGCCGATTTTTTTGAAGATGTCTTTTGTTCAGACTTTTTAGGCGCCGTTCCTTTCGGAGATGACTTCTTTTGCGCCCTTGTTGAAGGCGATGTTTTGGCAGCCGAAGATGTCCCCATCCCCGACATTTTTTTTATCAAATCCGCATGATCCTTTTGAAGCTTTTCAAGCTGTGCTCTGAGTTCCTTATTCTCTTTTGCGCAAGCCGAATGCATTCCGGACTGCCAGTCTTTACACTGACCTTCAAAACGTTGTGCCATTTTTTTGCTCATATCAATCATAACGCTTGCAAAGCCTTGCGCCATCTTTGTCATGTCTTCAAAGAACTTGTTTGAATTTTTCATGTCCCTTTCTCCTGCCTTATATCTTTTTTATTTTAACATTTGGAAAAAACTATTTAAAGCCCATCTCCAAAGAAAAAAGGAATTTTATCACAAACATCTCATGTTTATGGCAGACTCCTTTTTTGACTTAAGGAAACTTTAGAAAGATTTCTCTTTCATAAGAGCTTCAAATCGAGCAATTTTTTCCAAAAGAGAGAGGCTTTCATCCTTAAGAAGTGTTCTCATACGTTCATAGAAAGCAGCCTTTTCTGATAAATGCTCAACGTTGCTTATTGAGATGCTCGCCGTTGAAATGCTGGAGAGTGAGGTGTCGGAGCTGTTACCCTCCCCTTTCGAATAAAAATCAACTAATCCTTCGACAGCAGGTAAATAACCCTGATCGGCCGCTTTCCCAAGAATCGAAAGAAATCCGTTCAGAAATATCGTCGGTACTGAAAAAGAATATCTATGGAGCGTCTCCTCTGCCTGGTGAAGCAGATGATACTCTTGAGCCAAGCCATAGAGTTCCTTGGCTGAAACGCCTCTCAAAATCTCATCCTGACGCGTTTTGATCGCCTTAATTTCGTCTTCTAGTACTGACTTTCTCTTTTTAATCCCGTCCACATATTCATTCGCAAAATTTTTAGAGTCAAATTTGATAAATGCATTATTATAGGCATCTAAGAAAATGCTGATGGATTTCTGACAGTAATAATCGAACGCATAATAGATTCTTTCTTCTGTATCGTGGATAAACGCTGCAAGTTTATTAACCTGTTCCTCAAGTTTAAGAATTTTTAGATCGAGCGCAAGAACATAGCTGTCATTCAAAAGCTCTGCGTCACTAGAATCGGATTCATGACGGCGATTTTGATTCCTCTCTTTAAGCCTCTCGATCATAACCAGAAAAACGTCATTGTTCGTCTTTTGATGCAAGGCCGACAAACCCGCAATGCTCCCGTGACTTACAAAGAAAAGAGTAGCGTCGTTCACTCTATTTCCTTCTAAAAACGGCTCAAATGTGACCAATTTATCCAAGCTTTCACGGCATCCATGATCCGCTGCTTCTTTAAACATATCTATGATAGAAGACATATCCGTTCCCGGAACCGCTTCTTCAGAATAGAGAAAGGCCAACTGAAAAAGGAGAGACGGAGTTTCTTTAAGAGACTCATTCGCAATTCTTGCCATGGCGCTCGAGACATGAAACAGGTCTTCTTGCATCGCTGCAGACCTATCTTTTATCTCTTTGAGAAGGGTACGATAATTATTATAAGCCTCGAACTGTCCATCTGAAGTATTAAGCTTTGTCGCATGCAATTGACGCAAACGAGTTGCTCTTAAGCGCACATCAAAAGGATTATCATTTTGCTCGATGATGCTTTTCAAGAGCCACAGCTCCCCTGAATCAGAATTGAATGTGCTTAAAGATTTCTCAAAGAAGTCAATGCCTTCCTCAAACATCTTACGAACAATGAATGCGTGCCCTAAAGAAACCCAACTTTGCGGTAATTCACTGAGATGTTTGAGAGCCTCAAAAGCCGCATCTGTTTCTGCTTGCTCCAAATTTGTTGCTAAATATCCATAAAAAGAAAGTGCACTTATCGGATCTATAGCCTCTATTTGACGAATTCCTGAAATGGATTTTGTCGTAATTCCATTGAGTGCAACCAAGAGATCAATATCTTGCGCTACCCCCGAACGAATTCCTTTCTGCTGTTTAATTCGGATTGCCTCAAGAAGTATCTTTTCTCCACGCTCTTTTGTCTCCTGTGAAAGAGAGGAAAGAACACCACGATCTAACCTTAAGTCTTCAATGGAGCTTTTCTTCTCACGAGCACAGTAAAATTTAAACAGATGATATGCCGCGAAAGGGCTCCCCGCCTCGAGCGCTGTCATCAATTGCGTTTCAGCCACAGCCTGGAGAGCCGTCCTATCGAGGCCCTTGTATGCCTCATAATACGCCTGACGACCGGAATTGTGAAAAATAGATTCTAAACGATATAGATCCAAGATGGAACTCCCGCCTTTTCCAGAATCTTTTTGCTCCATATCCAAAAGATCCATAGCTGTGAAGGCACGCCGCATAGGCTCATCTTGTGAGGATGGAGTATGAGAGGCGCTCAATGCAGTTGCCGTTAGAAGAACCCCTGCAAGTGAATTCCTAAGATAATTTTTAAAATTGTATTTCATTTTATTATTCATTTTTAAATTTAAACTCCAAATTTAAATAAAAGTTCGTTGCATGATAGATATGTTATTTATTTTCAATTTGTCAAATAAATTTATTTTAAAGAGTAAAAAGCTTCCCCAAACACTTGCATCCCCCTGAGGCAATGTCTATAACTACAAAAAATGATGCAGGAGATATGCCATGTTAGTGATCACAGGCGGCGCCGGTTTTATCGGCTCAAACCTTGTTGCAGCCCTTGAGACATCAACACAAGAGCCTTTAATCGTCATTGATCGCTTTTATGAGGACGACCGCTGGCAAAACTTAAGATCACGTAACATTGCCGACTGGATTAAACCGGAACAGCTCACCTGCTTTCTCAACAAGAATGCAGGTAAAATAAAAGCAATCTTTCATATGGGAGCGATCTCAACCACGACAGAAATTAATGCCGATCTCGTCATGGAGAATAACTTCAAACTTTCCCTCTACCTCATGACATGGTGCATTGAGAACCAAACACGCCTTATCTATGCGTCCTCAGCAGCTACCTACGGAGATGGTATAAACGGCTTTAAAGATGACGAGTCCTCAGCTTATCTTAAGCGCCTCCTACCCTTGAATGTTTATGCCTGGTCTAAGCATCTCTTTGACCGCCGCATTACAACTCTAAAAGAAAGTGGTTTTGCCCTTCCCTCTCAGTGCGTTGGTCTTAAATTTTTCAACGTGTATGGACCCAATGAGTATCACAAAGGAGGTCAAAGAAGTGTGGCCCATGCCCTCTTCGAACAAATTCAAACAGGTCAAAAAGCACGCCTTTTTAAAGCAACGGACCCCAAATATGAAGATGGATGCCAACTTAGAGACTTTGTCTGGGTTGACGATTGCGTCGATCTTATGCTGTGGCTCTATCAAAATCCGAATATAAGCGGGCTGTTTAACTGTGGAACGGGAACGGCCAGAAGCTTTAAAGACTTAGCGTTGGCCATTTTTAAAGCTCTCGGAAAGGAATCGAAAATTGAATACTTTGATATGCCCGCAAGTCTTGCTCCCCGCTATCAAAACTATACGCAGGCATCCATGGAGAAGATTAGGAAGGCCGGCTACACAAAAAAAATGACCTCTCTTGAGGAAGGTATCCGTCGCTATGTTCAAGATTACCTTCTCAAAGAAAACCGCTATCGATAGTTCTTCCTCTTTATTTCTTTGCTTGCTCGATCTCTCGTCTGAGAACACTTGCGACCTGATCAGGGGTGCCTGTCTTTCTTGCAAAATATTTGTAAGCAACAGGGATCAGATAGAGAGTAAAAAAGGTGGCAAAAGAAACTCCTGAAAAAACGACGATTCCGATGGTTATCCGGGTTTCAGCACCGGCGCCTGAGGCTAACATCAAAGGAACGGCACCCATAATCGTCGTAATCCCCGTCATTAAAACAGGGCGCAAGCGAATACTCGAAGCCTCCAGAATAGCGTCTTCAAAAGCCCACCCCTCATCTCTCAATTGATTGATAAATTCGACAATCAAAATACCGTTTTTAGAAGAGAGGCCAACTAACATAATCAAAGCAACCTCTGTATAAATGTTTAAGGTTTGCCCGAACAGAAAAAGAGCAAGAAGAGCTCCAAAAATGGAGGTGGGCACCACAACCATAATCACAAAAGGATGAATATAGCTCTCGAACTGGGCTGCCAAGACCAAAAACACCATAGCGAGGCTTAAAAGAAAGATGAAATAGACGGATTGGGTACTTTGCTTGAAGGAAAGAGATTCGCCCTTGTAATCTATGACAGCCGTCTCCGGCAACTCCTCCTTCACGATTTTTTCAAAATAGGCGAGTCCTTCTTCGAGCGAGAGCCCCGGTGCCAAATTAGCATCAAAGGTAATAGCACGAATCCTATTGTATCGATTCAGATTACGGGAGTCCGCCGTCTCTTCGATTGAAACCAGATTCGAAAGCGGAATCAATCTGTTCGTGGTCTCGGATCTGACGTAGATATTTTCTACGTCCTGAGGAGATCGCTGACTTTCTCGTTCTCCTTCCAAAATCACATCATATTCCTCGCCTTGGTCGATAAAGGTCGTCACACGGCGAGACCCCAACATCGTCTCAAGAGTACGGGCAATATTTCGATTGCTGACGCCGAGATCGGATGCCCGATCCAAATTAATCTTAATACTTAATTGAGGCTTTGTTTCCTTATAGTCGTAATCGAGTCCATGAAGGCCAGGATTGTCTTTCGCGATTCGCAAGAGCAATTTATCCCGCCATTGGGCCAACGCCTCATAAGAGTGTCCCCCGAGGACAAATTGAACCGGCTTTTGAGCTCCCACTGTAAATCCCTGACGCATGACGGGAAAGACTCTCACTCCGGGAAGGTTACTGTATTTTTGTGCTATTTCTTGCATGATTTGAAAGCCGTTTCTTCTTTTTCCCCAGTCCTGGAGTACCGAGATGATAATGCCGTCATTAAAATTGGCGGCGGTTCCGAAAGACCGGGGAGCCCTCACCAAAAGGCGGTCTACCTCCCCGTTCTTGACATAAGACATCAGATCGGATTCAAGGTAGCTCATGTATTCTTTCGTATAATTAAAAGAAGCGCCCTCGGGACCGTTTACGAAAAGGAAGAAAGCTCCTCGATCCTCTTTCGGAGCGTATTCTTTTGGAACGAATGGGAAGAGAAGAATACAGCCACCCATGATCACTATAAACAATGTGAATGAGAGCCCCTTCCGGTTCAAAAACCAATCCAGAGACTTTTTATAAATGCGAATATAGGCTCTTTCCGATGTCTCTTCCGCCTTCTTACCTACTGACGTGCCCTTCGTCCTCAAAATTTTAGAGCACAGCATTGG
>CAYUCY010000075.1:0-6621 GCA_964443525.1 uncultured Thiotrichales bacterium | reverse complement strand
CCATATAAAGGCTCCAGGCTTGGTCGTAATGATCATGAGAAAAATAACAAGCCGCTAAATTTTCAGCGTTTTCTAACGAAGAGTCCATATAATATAGCTGTTCCTTCAGAAGGAGCTCTTCTGGATAATCGCCCTGAAAATAACAATCATGCGCTCTTTTTTTTATCATACCCTCAAGATAAGAAGTATGTTTTATTTCTGACTCTTTTTGATCTAAAACGATGCTTGCGTAAGACGGAGAACTCGTGAGTCCAACGATACCCGAAATGATAAACAGTGATTTTTTCAACATTATCCTAACCTTTTGATTTTATGTCGCAATACCATTAACGATAGGTTGCTTCAAAGTCAACATAGATATAGTTACAAGTGCCATATCATCTTATTTGTGTATGAACTCCTTTGTGATGCTTAGTCCATCAGAACCTCTCTATTCAAAGCCGTTTTAATCGAGTATATTTAATTTAATAGAGAGCTTCCAGAATAAGAAAAATGAATCAGCATCCTTCAACTGATAAATCAAAGCTTTTTTTGTTAGGTTCTTTAGGTATTGTCTTTGGAGACATCGGAACAAGTCCTTTATATACCCTAAAGCTTTGTTTTTCAGTCTCTCAATTGCCTATTGTTGAATCGAATGTTCTCGGTTTTGTCTCGCTGATTCTTTGGAGCCTTATTCTGATTGTCTCTTATAAGTATGTTTATTTGGTTTTAAAGGCTGACAATAACGGAGAAGGAGGCATCCTTTCTTTAATGGCGCTTGTAAAGGCGTTAAAAGTGAAGAAAAAAAGGTATGTGTTACTTCTCGGAATTTTTGGAACGGGTCTTTTTTATGGGGATGGGGTTATCACCCCTGCTATCTCGGTGTTAGGGGCTCTTGAAGGACTCGAAGAAGTCTCTCCAAAATTGGTGGCTTATATCATGCCTATTTCTGCAGCATTAATCGTTTTTCTCTTTCTTTTGCAGCAAAAGGGGACGGAAAAAATCGGCTTTCTCTTTGGGCCTGTTATGGTCCTTTGGTTCGGAAGTATCGGGTTTTTTGGATTGCTCAAGATCTTTGAGCATCCGGCGATCTTACAGGCAATAAATCCATTGTATGCTTTGTCCTTTATCTCAGCTCATAAGTTTTTAAGCCTCAGCTTGTTCGGGGTTGTTATGTTGGCGATTACTGGGGCCGAAGCCCTTTATTCCGATCTTGGGCATTTTAACCGGCGATCCATTCAGCTGAATTGGACATTTTTCGTTTTCCCGGCCCTTGCTTTGAATTATATGGGGCAGGGAGCTTTTCTTTTGACGTCTCCGGAGGCTATAGGGAATCTCTTTTATAAAATTGTACCGGCGGTTTTTCGGACCCCGATGATTTTTTTGGCCGCTGCCTCTACGATCATAGCGTCCCAAGCAGTTATCTCAGGTGTCTTTTCTTTAACGAGCCAAGCCATCCAATTAGGTCTTCTTCCCCGTATGTATATCAGGCATACATCTTCCAGTCACTTTGGGCATATTTATATGCCTGTGCCCTATTTTATGATGATGATGGCAACCATTTTGACGGTTTTGCTTTTTCAAACGACGGATGCCCTTTCCTATGCTTACGGTCTGACGGTCAGCACAATTATGCTGATTACATCTTTTCTTTTAATCCTCGTTATGAGGAAATTGTGGCAATGGTCTATCGCCAAAATCATGATAAGCCTATCTGTCGTTCTTTTTTTTGAATTTTTGATCTGGGCGAGCAACATGACAAAAATTATTCACGGTGCTTGGTTCTCTATTGTCGTAAGCACGGCTCTCGTGATTTTAATGATTACTTGGGTGAGGGGAAGAGAAGCCTTGGCTGGGCAGGCAAAAAGAGAGCAAATGCCTCTTAAGGAGTTCGTCAAAATTGCTAAGAAAAAAACCGTCAAACGTATCAAAGGGATCGGTGTTTATTTTACAAGCACCCCGAAATCCGTTCCGCCCGCTTTACGGCTTAACTTGCAACATCAGCACGTCCTCCATGAGAAGGTCGTTATTCTCACTTTTAATACACTTTTTGTCCCCCGAGCGCATCGATCCAAAAGGATTACGATCATAAGGCATGAAGGGGAAATTTACAGCGTCTCTGTAGATTACGGATATATGGAAATTCCCAATGTGATGAGGTTGATGGAATCAATCAATCACCAAATCGTGCAAGGGAGGGTGGACGAGCTCTCTTATTTCGTGAGCCGGGGAGTACCGACAGCCTCCACGTCTCCTATCCTTCAAGGGTGGGCCGAAAAGCTCTTTATCTGGATGGCTAAGAATGCAAATAGTGCGAGCGATTTCTTTAGCATTCCGCATAGACAGGTTGTAGAATACGGCATTCGTTATCGGGTTTGATGGTTAATAAGCGGGATAAAGATTAGAAGGCCACCGGCATCCCAGTGGCCCCAGCTATCCTCTTTTTTTTCAATGACTCTCAGAAACTCTCTCGAGTTTTTGTTGGTATTTGACTCTCATTTTCTAAGAATGCGGATCCGATATATACTAAGGCATCTACATAAGCAGGCGCCTGTGTGGCTCTCCCATTAATGCTCTCTGTCAATTCTTTGCTAAGGACGCCCTTGTTGTATAATTCCAGCCCGAACTCAAGAGCGTCTATTTCCTTTTGCGTTAACTCTCCCTCAGGAAGATGTGGTATCATATAAGGAAGGGACTTCAATGCATCATGTTTAATATTTGATTGTCCATTTTTAAGTGTCGCATAAGCTTTCTCATCCTCTGATCTAAAGAAGCTAGAATAGAGATTTCCATGAAAACAGAGGGCTGCAATCATCGAAATTGAAATAGATAGAGGTTTCTTCATATGTTATCCTTTCAAATAATTTTTTCATAATAATAAAGTGTAAAGGGTGAATTCTATCACGCCATCACAGTCATTTGATTTTATTAAAATATAATATGATCGATAATTACTTGCTTTTTTTCAAAGTTAATTCCATTGTCAACGGTGTTTTTGAAAGACTTGCTTGATGAGAGTATCTTTCGATGCACAGTCCACCCATAAATTTGACGCCCTTTTATATCGATTATTTATAGAGTGCAAGAAATTTCTTTAGCGTTTCGCCCGGACAAGGCGTAGGATACGGCATCCGTTATCAGGGATAATGTCGTAAATGCAAACTCTTCAAAAGAATATTGTTAATATTTACGGTGTCCAAGGGGAAGCATGGCTGAGGAATCTTCCTTGTGGAAGAATTGGCTAGGAGATGGGCGTTAAGTGGGGTCGAGCCTATTTCAAATATGTCGTATAATTATGTGGCAAAGGCTAAATCAGCAGAGCATGGCCCGGTCGTTTTAAAACTGACATGTGATCGGAAACCCTTTGAGGAAGAGGTGCGGGCGCTTCGATCTTTTGGGGGCGGGGGAGCTGTCTCCCTTTTGGAGGTGTATTTCAATTTGAAAGCTATGCTTTTAGAGCAAGCCTGCCCGGGCACTTCCCTTAAAGAACATGCAAAAGGGAGCCCCGAATCCGTCATGGAAGAATATGTAACAGTGGTCAAGCTCCTTCATTTTGATCATCCTATAAAGTCTTCTTCCAACTTTTTAAGTTTGGCCGACTGGTTTAAGGCCTTTGATCGTGTGGAAGAGAGGGCGATGCCGGGATTTTTGTTAGAAAAGGCGAGAGACCTTTTGAAAGAGCGTCTGGAAGAAGGTCCACAGTTTGTTCTTCACGGGGATCTTCATCTTGACAATATTGTGCGATCCGGTAAGGAGTGGCTCGCCATCGATCCAAAAGGAATTCTCGGTCCTCTTGCTTTTGAGATCTCCGCCTTTGATTTGACAAGCGAGAGAGAACAAAAGTCAGGACATGTCACGAGGGACCTTCTTGAGAGGAGAATCGAACACCTTGCAATGTTAGCCGACATAGACTCGAAATCTCTCAGGGACTGGGTCTTCTTGAGACTTGTCCTCTCCGTTGCTTGGTTTATCGAGGATAAGGGAGACCCGACGGACCATCTGAATCTGGCAATGTTGCTTGTTAACGCGTGAGATTTTTTGTAGCTTTTTGTAGCCTTGCTTAAGAGAATATGGTATTTTAAAATAATAATTTTAATGAAAGTCTACCCCTTGTCACATTTTGATCTTTTAACTGCGACACAGACAACGACAACCGGCTAGGGCCGGTCATTTCTCTTTTCCTTTTTTGCTATTCTCCCTTTAAAGTTAAAAATGAACTTAAGTTACGAAGGTTTCCCATGTTTAAACATATGCCTCTTTTGCTTATTGCCTTGATTGCGGTGCTTATGGTAATCGGATCTTACTTGCCTGTCTCTTTGGTTGCAGGCCTTTATGCGCTCTCTCTTTCAATTAAATCCCTTTTAATTCTTGTTTTACCTCTCCTTGTTTTCGGCCTTATCTTTAAAGCGGCCGTTCATCTGGCCAAGAAGGCTTCCTTTGCCATTCTCGTCATTTTAGCAGGCGTATGCGGGTCCAATTTTTTGGCAACGTTTTTGAGCCATTTCGTGGGGGAATGGGTTTATACTTTTGATCTGACGCTTATTATGCCTGAGGCCGGTCGAGAGCTTAGACCTCTTTGGAAAATGACTTTGCCGAAGCTCATCCCTAATGAGATGGCCCTTTTTACGGGGATCCTCTTCGGCCTTTTAATGAGCTGGCTCAAACCCCACGCCTCTCAAACATTTGCAAACCATATAGACAGGGTTCTCCACCAGGGATTACGGGTTTTCCTCTATGTCATGCCTTTTTTTATCGCAGGCTTTATCGTCAAGATGCAGCATGATGGGGTCATGGGGACGATTTTGCGGGACTATGTCATAATCTTTATCATCGTTGGCTTCTCCGTTTTCTCTTACGTCCTCCTTTTATATTTTGTGGCGGCTCGTTTTCAAGGGATTGTTTTTCTGAGGATGGTCAAAAACATGGTACCTGCAGTCCTTGCCGGCTTTTCAACAATGTCGAGTGCGGCTGCTATGCCCCTGACCATCATCGGAGTTGAGAGAAATTCAGGGAGTAGGAAACTCGCAAATGCGGCTGTTCCGTCAACGCTCAATATACACTTGATGGGGGATTGCTTTGCGATTCCCATCTTTGCTTATGCTCTTTTGAAGAATTTCGGAATGGCGCAACCAGATTTAGTTTCCTATCTTGTATTTGCTTTGTATTTCGTTTTGGCTAAATTCTCCGTTGCAGCTATTCCGGGAGGAGGCATCATCGTGATGCTCCCTCTTTTAGAGAAATATCTGGGATTTAGCGGAGAGATGATGTCTTTCATTACGGCCCTTTACATCCTCTTTGATCCGATTATTACCAGTATGAACGTTCTCGGAAACGGGGCCTTTGCCGTTCTCTTAGGGAAATCTCCGATCTTTCGAAAAGATGAAGCTTTTATATAAGGGTAGGATGGCTCCCTTCTGAGGTTCACTCTTCCCGGTTAACGAATCGTTAACATTCCGTTGCTACAATAAATTTAGTAATGAGCATAAGGAGAATAGTATGAAAAATACAATTAAGATCAGCCTTGTAGCAGCTTTGGTTCTTGTGTTGGAGCCCCACCATGCACAAGCTGGCTTTTTTGATTTTGTAAAGAAGGCGGCCCATTCAGTCGAGCATCTTGCAAAAGGTGCCGCTAGAGATGTTAAACGCGTTGCAGAAGGCGCCGCTAAAGGTGTTACGCATACAGCTTCTGATATCTTTAGTTTCGCTAGGAAAACTGCGCAAGACGTTGTAAGAGAAGCCCCTAAAATCGTAAAAGAAGCGGCTCCTGAAATCGAGAAGGCTCTTAAGACCGTTGGCAAGGGAGCTCTGGACACGGGGAAATTCTTGGTAAAAAATCGTGGTATTTTTGAAAATATCGCAGAAGAAGCTTTGAAACTCGGTGCGGGTCCCGCTTGTGCTGCTGCAGGCCCCATCATTTCACAAGCCATTGCCGCCGCAACGGAAGGAGCTGGAGAGGCAGTTGCACCTGAAACATCGATGATTGCAAAAGAGATTTGTAAGCAGGTGGCGTCAGGCGCTGAGAAAGTCATTGCAATGGATCCTGCTTATAAGAAGTTTCAAGGCTAGGGATCTCTTCTAAACTCTCTTCGGGAGAACACCTTTTGAGACCCCTCATCAGGGGTCTCATACTTTATTAAGGAGAAGGGAAAAGAGTTTTTCTTTTTTTAGAGGAGAGGTGAAGCTTAAAAGTATAAGACGGTTTCTCTTTTTTGAAGTCAGAGGGATCAAAAGAGGAGGATCGAACCGCTTTTCTCTTTCTCAAAAACCTATAAAACAAGCCATTTTTGGAGGATCCTTTAAAAAAGTTAAGAAAAATGGAAAAAGGTTGTTGACACTTTGGGGTGGAGTGAATATAACAACACTCGTTCGGGACGAAAAGGAAGCCGAAACGAAAGGGTCGGTAAGAGTTTCAAGCGAACGTGATCTATGACAGAGTCGATAAAGGAAAGGATACGTGGCCGGTTGGCGGAAGAATTTCTTCCGAACACAATAGCCAACTTGATCACGTATAAAGAAGTTAATTCCGAAAAGAGAACTTCTTTGTGAATTTAAGTTGAGCGTAATAGAGATCAGATCTCATCTAAACATGAGAGTTTGATCCTGGCTCAGAACGAACGCTGGCGGCATGCCTAACACATGCAA
>CAYUCY010000074.1:0-6644 GCA_964443525.1 uncultured Thiotrichales bacterium | reverse complement strand
CGGAGTAGCTCAGCTGGTTAGAGCAGCGGAATCATAATCCGCGTGTCGGGGGTTCAAGTCCCTCCTCCGCTACCAAGACTTTTCCTATAAATCCTTCATGCCCTTGTCGAGCAGTTGTTTGTAAGATATTCTAAAGCACCGTCTAAGAGAAGAGAGGCCTAACGTATGGAACCTGAAAGCTCTGCGAAATTTAGAGGAGAACCAACCCATTTAAAAAATAGGTCTCGTGCAAAACTCTTTTTTCTGATTGCTTTTTTGGTTGCATTGATCTTCGCATTAATCCTGGGATATTGGAAGCGTGAGCGCCTTATGCGGCATTTCGGGATTGTCACAATTGAAAAAATAGACGAACGCGTGCTTGGGCGCTTTTCAGAGATTGACCAACGCTTTGAAAAACTTGAAAATAAGATGGCATTGGTTTCGGAGAAGACAGAGCAGTTAAAGGAACAGCTATCGTCAGGAAGCTTTGGGGCCACCTTGGCGGAAGCAAAAGAAGCCTATCACAAGGAAGTCCTCTCAACTATTCGAAAGGATGAGCTCTACCGAGCTCTTGAGCAACTGCGATCCAAATTAAAAACATCGGCTCCTTATACTGCGGAGCTTGAAAAAGCCAAAAAGAGGGCAGGGGAGTCGGCGGCAGCGGACCTTAAGGAGATTCTCTTAAGGCTTGAGCCCTTTGCCGCAATAGGTATTCCAAGCAGCTCTTACCTTATAACAGGGCTCGCGGATCTTGAAAAAGGACGTCTTCCAGAATCCTCTCAAAGAGAAGAAGGTGTTTGGCAAAAGACAAAGGGACTTTTTAGTGGCATCGTTCGGATCGAAAAGAAAGGTGAACAAAAGACGAGAGAAGAGAGAACAAAATCCCCAAATTTCAAAGATCTTCTGCAAAGAGATGAGTTGGACATGGTCCTTCAAGCAGTCCGCGATATGAAAGTTTCTGAGTCCTTTGAGTCGAGGAAAACTGCCTGGGTTCAACACGCGGAGACACGCCGTATTTATAAAGAGGCGGAAGATGCTCTGTCTCGCATTTTGCTTCAGGATTTCTAGAGGATTTAAATGTTAAAAGTTTTATTATCGATTCCCTTTTTACTTTTAGCGATTATCAGTGGCGTCTGGCTTTATCAGCATCCGGGAACAGTCGAAGTTAATTGGTTTAATTATACTATTCACCTTTCTGTAGCTTCCTTCCTTCTTTTTTTCTTTTTGTTTTTTCTTATCTTTCTTTTTTTGATTAAAGTCGTAAAGTTTTTTATTTCTCTTCCATTCCGACTTAAGAACCGTTATCGATTTTATATGTTTAAAAAAAGTGAAGATGCTCTTCTTATTGCTCTTTCCGCTGAAAGGGCCGGCGATGTTTCTCTGCTTGGAGAGGAATCGGATCAGCTTTTAAAAATAGAAGGTAAAAGAAAGATAGCTACATACTTTAAGGCGCGTTCTTTGGAAGAGGCAGGGAAGGAGGGAGAAGCGTCCGATCTTTATTATGCTCTCACAAAGACGAAGTTTGCGGAATTTCTAGGCTATTACGGGCTTTATTGTTTAGCCTATTCCGAAAAACTCTATGAAAGTGCTCTTGAAAAACTACTACAGGCCTTTGACTACATTTCTTTGACGCCTTTTCTTTTGAGGAAACTTGAAAAGCTTGTGCCTCATGTGAAGTCCCTTGAAAAAATGAGAACTTTTTTAATGAAGCTCGAGCAGCAACCTAAACGCGTTCTTCTGAAGCATGAACAGGTGCTTGCCGCTTTCTATTCTCAGGCAACTTTGCTCGCCGAGAAAGAACAGGAATCGGGACTCGCACAAACTTTTGCTGAAAAAGCATATGCTTATAATGAGGATTTTGCCGATCTTTATGCCGCTCAGCTTTTAAAAATTCCCAAGAATAGAAAAGCCATAAAAGTGATTGAAAATGCCTGGCGATCTAAACCATCTGAGAAACTAGCAGTACTTTACGTCAAGGCGACAGCATCAGAAACACCTCTTGATCAAGCCCGTGCAATCCAAAGGTTATACGCCATTCAAGGAGATTCCCCCGCAGCCAAAAAGCTTCTGGCTCAATTTGCATTAAAAGCGGAGCTCTGGGGCGTTGCCAGAGAAGCTCTGGAGGATTTGGCCAAGAGAAACGAAAGCCTTCCTTTTGTCTATAAGGGACTTGGTGAAATAGAGCTGAAAGAGATTCAGAATCCCGAGAAAGCCATATTGTGGTGGCGCAAAGCCTTGGAATCTCTCTAAGAAGCTGAGTGAGGTTTTTGGCACCGAGAATCCTTTGTAAACGGATAAGTAACCATTTCCAAGCTATCGTGAGAATTGAAAGATCAATCTAAAAGCAATTAATATTATTTTCCATAATATTAATTATAGAACAAATGGATGTGTATGTGTCAGGGAAAATTAATTCTGAGGATGCTCCGATAAGCTCCTTTTCCTCGCAATTTGATAGTGATGGCGGCCCCTCTAGGCAGCGACATATTCTTCGATTCTTATCGAATTTAATAACAGCATCGTTAAATCGCTTATTTTTCTTCTTTAAGAATCCCATTACAAAACCGGGCTGGTTGGTTTATATGGTATTGGGAATGAGTCTTTTGATGACGGTTTTCGTGACATATTCCCTCTACCACTCTCAGGAACCAAAGCGTTTGGCAAATTTCCGAAGTGAGGTAAAAACCTTTCATTTAAGGCTTATGGAGGCTATTTCTAACATTAATGTGGCTCTTTACGGCTTGAAAGGCTTTTTTGAAGCATCAGAAGAGGTCTCACAAGATGAATGGGACACGTTCTCAGGAAGTCTCTTTAAATCCAGGGACTTTCCAGGGCTCATCGGAGTTGCATTCCTTAAAAAGCTTGAAAACAAAGGTTTGCCTCATTTTATTCAAAAAATGAGATTTAAGGGTGCCCCCTCATTTTCGGTATTTTTTCACCCCGATGCAAAAGTATCCGAGCAAAAAATGCACTGTATCTTGACCTTTGTGACGCGACAAGACGGAAGACGATCGACAGCTTTAGGGTTTGATGCCTGCTCTCGTCCTCAATCCTTCGAAGTATTAGCAGATTCAATGCTCTCCGGAGTGACACGTCTCTCCTCCCCTTTAAAACTTGCAGACAAGACGATCCAAGATGAGGCAGCTATTTTTTACCTCCCTATTTATAAAATTCCGGAGCATAAAAAAAAAAGATTCTTCAAACAAAATTGAAAATACGGATGGTTGGGTCGCAGCAGCACTTAGCCTAAAAGAATTTTGTTCAAACTTAATCCCCGAAGAAATGTCTCTTCAAATAACCGATATAACAACAGGAGATAAACAACTTATCTTTTCAAATTTTAAGGATTCCTCGTTTCTCAACTTTTCAGCCGGACTTTCTGCGATTATCGAAGACTCAATTGCAGGACGTAGCTGGCAACTGAAACTGAGAGCTCTCCCCAGGTCCAGGTATCACAAGATGCCTATCATTGTTTATGTGACACCTGTCATCGGGATCATTTTAAGTTTTCTCCTCTCAATTATTTCTTGGTCTCTTTCGACCTCTCGAAGAAGATCTAAAGCACTTGCAGATCAAATGACGGTGGACCTCAGGATTGCAGAACAACGCAGTAGAAGCATCATCGAAAGTATTCCGGGGGCTCTTTTTAGGTGCAGTGCCGAAAAGAACTGGGAAATGGAATATATGACCGATTCTATTCAAGAAATCACAGGATATTCACCTGAAGATTTTGTCTCGGGGAGAATTCCCTATGCCCGTCTCGTGTGTCCTGAGGACATTGCTCTTGTCGAAGAAGTTGTCGGCCATCGCCCCCTACCAAATCAAAGCTATTCTCTCGAGTACCGCATTATTGATGCGACAGGATGCTTAAAATGGATCTATGAGAGAGGCCGGGTTACCAAACATTCAGATGACGGTCTTCCTCATTTGACGGGGGCGCTGTTTGATATCACCGATAAGAAAAAATATGAAGAGGATCTCAGAAATCTTCGAGTTGCCCTTGAAAATACGGTCGAGGGAATCGCCTTTGTTGACTCAGAGATGAAGTTATCTCAAGTCAATGACTCTTTTGCGAAAATATTTAAACAGAGCTCCTCGACTTTTTCTTCGTTCCCGTGGCTGAATTTATTTCATCTGGAAGATCGTGATAAAGCCTCTGATGCTTTTAAGAAAATGCCTTATGAAAAAAGAATCTCTTTCACAGCTCGAGGTCTCATCCGAGAAGGTCAGAGCATTTACCTAAATGTCGTCCTTGTTCCCTTTACTTCCGTTTCCGGCATAGGTGCTCCTCTTCTCGGCTGTCATTGCTTCCTCAGTGATATTTCCGAAAAAATTAAAGAAGAAGAGGCCCTTGCCAGAGCCCTTCAAGAAGCAGAAAGTGCAAACCATATTAAATCCGACTTTCTGGCAACAATGAGCCATGAGTTGAGAACGCCGCTTAATGCGATTATCGGATACAGCGAATTGCTCGTGGATGAGGCAGAGGTTGCCGGACAAAAATCCATGGTGAGAGACTTAAAGAAGATCAAAAATGCCGGCAAACATCTCCTTGAGCTCATTAACGATATTCTGGATGTTTCAAAGTTAGAAGCAGGAAAAGCAACTCTTTATCTGGAGACCTTCAACATCTATGACATGGCAACTTCCATTATTGAGATTATGGAACCCGCTGCCGAGAAAAACTCGAATCTCCTGCATTTCAAATGTGACCCGGAGATCGGTGACATGTACTCGGACTTTACGAAGGTAAGGCAGGGACTCTTTAATCTTCTCAGTAACGCCTGTAAATTCACAACCCGAGGAATCGTTACATTAAATATTACAGAAAGTCGTCGGGGAAACAAATCTATGCTTCGATTCGAGGTCACTGATACAGGTGTCGGCATCAAACAGGATCAACTTAAAAAGCTTTTTACCCCTTTTACGCAAGCAGACTCTTCAACCACTCGTAGGTTCGGGGGAACGGGTTTGGGCTTGACAATTACAAAGAGATTTTGCGAAATGTTGGGCGGTTCCATTGATGTAACAAGCGAATTCGGTGCAGGATCCAGATTCTCCCTTACCCTGCCTCGGGTTAGCCAAGACTTGGAAGATGACGAACAAAACAAAGAACATCAGATCAAATCGGCAATCTAAGCCCCTTCCCTCTTCCGGTGATCCGTTTGCAAAGGCCGTTCTGCTCGATCGTAGAGGGGCCTCCTACGGTTTTGAATGGGATCATGTGGAGCAAATCTTGGAGCAAATTGACTCTGAAGTCAGAGAGGTCAGAGAATCGATCAATCTCGAGGAAGGTGATGCACGTCTAAAGGAAGAGCTAAGTGATATTCTTTTTGCGACAATCTCATTGTGTGACTATCTTGGCTTTGATTTGAATGAGGTCATGGAAATCAGCAATCACAAATATGAACAAAGGCTTAGTCGACTTGAAGCCTTGATGCGTGAAATGGGGATCGAGACGCTTCATTCTCTTTCAATGGAAGAAAAACTTGCTTTATGGCAGCTTGCAAAGATAAAGTAAGTGGTGCCATCGGAGAGGATTGAACTCTCGACCTCACCCTTACCAAGGGTGTGCTCTACCACTGAGCTACGATGGCAAGGCCGATATGGTCTATGGTTTAACGGAAACTTGAGTTAATTGCAAGAGACGAATCTTTAAAATGGTAAACAAAGACGTAAAAGAAAACACATCTTCCCCTTCAAAGGCAAAGAAAGACAAGCTTCTTCGACGAGCGGAAGCCTTGCGCCGGAACTTAAGAAAACGAAAAGACCAACAAAGAATCCGTTCCTCGATCGAAGAGACTGGAGAATCTGTCCCGATCAATTCGGAATCTCCACAGATTTTATCCGAGATAGCTCATGGTTCCCCTTCCCTCTTTTCAAAAGACAGCTGACGGATACCTCATTCCTTTAAAGGTCACCCCCAAAGCATCCCGTAACAAAGTCGGAGATTTTTTTGAGGATGCAAAAGGTCAGCAGGCGCTGAGAATTTATGTCACCTCCCCTCCCGATAAAGGAAAAGCAAATAAAGAAGTTATCGAGCTCCTGTCAAAGTATTTTAAGGTTCCAAAAAGCACGCTTGAAATCATCTCCGGGGAGACATCCAGGAATAAAATTGTAAAAGTTCCTCTTTCAGCTCATCTTCCTGAGAAGTTTTAGAGTTCATTTGAAGCGCGGGTCCCTTGATATGGGGAGAAAGTTCATCCTAAAATGAGTTGTTTTTCTTTAGGTTCTTTTAAGGTTTGAATCCACCAATCAAGAGCTTTTCTTAGATGATCCTTATGCCAAGCAATTGAAAAGAAGCCTTTTTCTTTCAGTTTTGGAACTTTTTTTCTTTTAAAAAGGCTCTGTTGCAAAAAATTTGATTTTGACAACTAAGTCTTTTTTTACAGATGCGATAGTATCGTCCCAGGTCCTCTTCTTACACTCTCTTCTCTAAAAGCCCTCTTAATGCCCTTTTGTTGTCGGATGCGGTGCCGGCATTGGAACGTTGAGAGGATGAGAGAATCCTTTCAGAGGAGACGTCGGCGGTTGAGGCGCTACTTTGATTACCGGATGGGCGACGACCACAGGAGCAGGAGAGAGGGTAAGAGGCGGGATCGGCTTTGCAACATCCTGCTGAAGAGAAGTAATTGCTTGTGTCAAAGCTGATGCGTTCAAATGTGCAT
>CAYUCY010000073.1:2431-6999 GCA_964443525.1 uncultured Thiotrichales bacterium | reverse complement strand
TTATTGAAATAGATCCATCCTTCTTTTAATCTTTCTCTGACGGCTTGAAGTGTTTGAACGATTCCGGATAATTCCGAACGGGAATATCGATAAAAAAAATAATTTGGTGAAGATTCTCCATGAAGGCGAACATAAAATTTACCGTTCATTAAAATAAGTGAGTCAGGTAAATTCAGTCCTTTTACACTACAAAATAGAATATCCTGTCGTTCAAAAATCTTAAAAACCTCTTCTTGCCACCAACTATCATGTCTGAATTCAATGACGTTCTTATAACGAGGATCTAAAGAAGAGATGAGACGGTCCAAAGCTTCGGGTGTATAGAAATAGGTAGGAGGCAGCTGAAAAAGGAAGTATTCGAGTTTTTCAGAAAGGATATCCTTAAACCCGTAAAAAATTTTTATGAGCTCTCTGGTCTCCTTAAATCTTTTAAGGTGAGTGATCACCCGACTCGCTTTTATGGCATATTTAAAATGAGAAGGAACCTTATGGTACCAGCTTTTTAAGGTCGATTCCGAGGGCATATGGTAAAAGCTACTATTGATTTCTACAGTTTCAAATATATTTGAATAATAAGAAAGCCAATTTTTTTCGGAAAGAGAGGAAGGATAAAAAGTGCCTTTCCAATCTTTATAAACCCATCCCGAACATCCGATATATGTATGCATGACTCTTTTAAATATTCCCCGATAGAAAAGAAAAAGTCAATGTGCATGAATCCCATCGTTTCAGTTTCTTTTTTGATTTCAATAGATATGACCCTATTGATAAAAACGATGGTATTAATCGTTATTCTTGGGCGATCGGAAGTCTTATGGAGGAGTATCAGTATCTTGGACCAAAAGTTGAAGCTTTTTTGAGCTGCCCGAGGTACCGTTTTCCCAAGCACAGCCCTATTTCACCAAATAAACCCGTTCAAAATCCGCATCACATTTTCGAAAATTATATGTGAGAATTTATCCTATAGAAAATAAAAACCCTTGATCTCTCCTTAAATGAATTTATATTAATCTTTAATTAATTTTCTTTGCCTATGGTTCGGGCTAAAGAAGCAAAAAAGTAAGGGGAGAGATAATGCAAAAGATCGCATTGGTCACAGGCGGGACGAGGGGTATTGGAGCAGCAATTTCTTTGGCTTTAAAAGAGTCAGGTTACCACGTTGCCGCAGTTTATCATGGTAATGACGAGGCCGCTCAAAATTTTCGAAAAAGAAATGGTATTGACGTTTTTAAATGGGACGCAGGTAATTTCGAGGCTTGTCAAAGGGGCGTGGCTGAGATCAAGGAAAAATTGGGTCCCGTTGATATTCTCGTCAATAATGCTGGCATTACAAGAGACGGCATGTTTCATAAATCAACCGAACAAGATTGGAAAGATGTAATCCAGACCAATCTTATGTCCTGTTTTACCATGTCTTATGCAGTTATCAACGATATGCGCGAGAGAAACTTCGGCAGAATCATCAATATTTCTTCTATCAACGGGCAAAAGGGCCAGATGGGGCAGGTAAATTATTCTGCGGCTAAAGCCGGTGTCATTGGCTTTACCAAGGCCCTTGCTCAGGAATCGGCAAAAAAAGGGGTTACGGTGAATGCCATCGCACCTGGTTATATTGCAACCGACATGGTAAAAGCGGTCCCGGAGATGGCGCTTAACCAAATCATTGCTCAAATTCCCGTGGGAAGGCTCGGGAAGCCGGAGGAAATTGCACGGTGCGTCGTCTTCTTGGCGGACGAAAAGGCTGGGTTTATCACAGGCGCAACCCTTACGGTGAACGGTGGTCATTATCTCACCTAAAAAGAGACGATTATTCCCTCATCCTGTGAAAAAAATCACGAAAAGAAAAATATATCTGTTTTGTGCTTTACAGAAAGGCACTTATAGTTATAATTTTAATGAAACTTTAATAAAATACAGGGAGTATTCAGATGAGACAGTGGACCTCTTCTTCAGCATTAAGAACGACACTTGCGGCTTTCGCCCTTATAACTCTTGCAGGATGTCATGACAAGGGACCCGTGTCCTCAACAAAGATGGCGAGTGCTTCGGATAAGACCATTGAAAAGATGTTAGCCGAAAACAAAAACGTTAAGGGCAAAGAGAGATTGACCGAAGGCCTTGAAGCCATGTTAGCAGGTGACCTTGAGAAAGCCAATATGGCGTTCAACGCGGCCCTCATGGAAGATCCGACAAACTCGCAGCTTCATACCTTAAACGGAATGGTGTATCAAATTAAGGCTCAAAGCGGCGATATGATGAACTTGGATCTTGCGCAAGCAGGGTTTGATCAAGCTTTGAAATTCGACCCCGCAAATGTCCATGCTTCTATCGGTTTGGGGCGTGTGTTGAAAGCTAAGAAAAAATATCGGGAAGCTCAGGAAGAGTTTGCTAATGCTCTCCTTCTAAAGCCCGATGCAAGTGACGCTTTGTATGAACTGGCATCAACCGCCTACCTTCAAGGGGATCTCAAAATGGCGCGTGCGGCTGTAGAGCGGTATACGAAAGCCCATCCCAATAAGGCCGAGGCTCACAGGGCAGCTGCTCTCATTTTGGCAGCAGCAGGCAAGTCAAAAGAAGCTTTAGATGCCTTCGGACACTATCAAAAGCTTGAAGGAAATGCTCATAAAACCAGATATGTGAAAGGTCGCCTTGAGGACTTTCGGCGACTTCACAGTCAAGGCATGATCATGTTGGCCCAAGCTGATCCTACTGCCGCGGCCGCACAGCAGCAGGCAGCGGCTCAGCAGCAGCAAGCAGCAGCACAACAACAGGGGGGTGCACAACCGCAAGCGGCCGCTGATCCTGCAGCTGCTCAACAGGCGGCCCCTGCACCGGCACCAGCTGCCGGGGACCCGCAAGAGATGGTCGTGGTTGACTCCGTTATCATGCGAGTGAGTGAAGTGGGAACAACCTCGAAAGGGCGCAACATTCTAGAAAATTTCAGCTTAACGCTTGCACCTGGAACCCATTGGCGCGCCAGAGGAGGGAGTTTGGATCCTGCAGCAAATCTTGATCTTGGGGGGGCGACTATTTTTCCAGGTGCTGCAAATGCGGGATTAGCATCGGCAGCGCCCACCTTTAGACCTACAACCGGGCTTTCTTTATCTCGTCTTTTTACGCAGGGTATCTCTTTCGGAACGATCAATTATTCCTTGAATATTGCCAATGCCGTTCGTCAGAATATCGAAATTTTAGATCGTCCATCCGTGACATCAACCATTGGTCAGCCCGCTAAATTCTTCTCGGGTCAAAATATTACCGTTGCGACATCAGGTCAATTCGGCGGTAACATTTCTCAAACTCCCGCGGGTATTACCCTTGAAGTTACGCCTGTTGCGAAAAACGGGGATGACGTTACTCTTCAGATTAACATAAAAGGTGCGCTCATTAATGAGAGCGACCTAGTGGCGATTCAGAATGCCGGAGCAGCAACGGGAGGAGCTCAGAGCCGTTATTTAAGAATTGATGAAAGTTCAGTGACGACAACCGTCACGATGAAACTCGGAGAAACGCTCATGTTGGGGGGAATCCAAACGCGCACTGATAACAATTCTAAGAGCGGTTTCCCTCTTCTCCAAGATATTCCCGTCGTGCAATATCTCTTCTCGAATGAGACAACGAGTAGTGATCGTAAATCTGTGACTTTTATGATTACGCCGCGTGATTTTAACGAGAATAAGAAAAAAGTTCAGGGGACTTTCAAGGATGAGGTCTATGAGCATCCTAACTTGACCGAACTTGAGATGCGGAATAAGGATTGGTTTGCTGCTTATCCAAATCAAACCATTATCCTGAAGCATCAGGCTCCTCTTTATCGAGAGTTCAGGACGGGAGATGTGGCTGAAGTGAAGTGGTATGAGAGAGAAAAGTTAGAAGAGCAACTCATCCAAATCATGAGTTTCCTTTATTATTAAAGATAAGAGTTCCTCTAAAAAAGAGCCCCGAATAGAGCTCTTTTCTTGTGAGATACTTTTATACGCGTCTAAAGAGTGCAAAAATGCGAAGTCGGAAGATATCAAGGGAAGCCAGTCCTAATCAAAAACAGCTTGAGTCTCCTCCCAAATTCTATCTTAGAGGAGGAGATCGGTGTCTCTTTTTAAAATTCCCGAAGAGAATTCTTGGGAAAAGCAGATTCATCGATCTATGGTACGACATCTTCCGAGGGTGAGGAGAGAGAGCCGGCATTGCGCTCTCCTCGTAATAATACCGATGCGATTTTAAGGGAAGAATTTATCTCTGCCTCCATTTCTGCGAGAGACAAAAAGATAAAAACGCACCGAGGAACCTTTATGTGAGCAGGGAATCTCGTTTCAAAATCAGGGCGGCGTCTCAAGGAGGAATCACCTTCGGATTGAGCAGAAGAGGAAGCTTGAATACGTCGATTATCCTTCCTTAAGAGCGCCAGAAATCTTCCTTGCGTTCTTCTCTTTCCGCTTCTTCCTTAAGGTCTTTTGCGCGCAGGCGGTGGGTTTTCGAAGTTAAGAAGTGGAGCGCTCTTTTGGCTTGCTCGGAAGCGCGCTTGAACTTTCCGAGAACCATGGCTTCCTCCGCTAGAGCCAGGGCGGATT
>CAYUCY010000073.1:0-2421 GCA_964443525.1 uncultured Thiotrichales bacterium | reverse complement strand
CTTCTCGATTTCAGTCTCGGCAATCAAAGGTGCCTTCGGATCTTTCGTCTCGAGGATTGTTTGGACGTAAGAGAGGCGAATCAGAGGCTCATGGGGAGCAAGATCGAGGGCTTTTTTATAGGAACGAGAGGCATCATCAACCTGACCTGTTTCAAACTCGATTTGTCCCTTGAGCTCCCAGATGTAGGGATCTTTCGGATGCTCATTTAGAAGATCGGAAAGGAGATCAAGAGCTTTTTCAATTTCGGTTTTTCTGTAGTGGGCAATGACTCGGGCATACCGTGCCTTAAAGGAGGTGTCATTTTTTGAATACTTTAAAAAGATTTGCCCAGGTGTTTCGATAAAAGCCTCGAGTTTTGCAATGAGGCGTTCATAAGAGATTTTGAGAGCCTGAGGAATTTCTCGTTCATCATCCTTTGATTTTTGCAGATGTGCTTCAATGGCTCGAACGCGTTCTTCACTCAATGGGTGGGACAATAGATAGGGGTCTTGCTGTTCGATTGCCCGAAATTCCTGCTGTTGCAGGACCTTCATGAATTCATAGAGTCCCCGAGCGGGCCATTTGAGCCGATCGAGAAGTTTGAGAGCCGCCTGGTCTGCGCTCCCTTCCTGACCTCGAGTAAAGTGATAAAAAAGTTTTGTCGCCGTGATCATGCCGCCCTGCATAATGCCTGCTGCCGCATCGGGGGATCCTGCTGCCGCAACTGCCGCTCCTAGAAGGACCGAACCGATAGCCGCAATCATCGATTTTTTGTGCGCCCCTTGGAGGTTTGCAAGATGGCCGCCTGCGATGTGCCCCGTCTCATGAGCAAGAACGCCGATCACCTGCTCGGGACTTTTACTTTTTAAAAGAAGTCCCGTATTAATGATAATCGTGGATCCGACGGTAGCAGAGGCATTAATGTCGCGGCTCATCAAAAGATGGAGCTGGAGATCCTTCGGGTTGAGTCCCGCGGCCTTGAAAAGAGGAGACGTCATTTCCTTGAGGATATGCTCACACTCGGCATCTCGAATAAAAGCTCCTTCTTGCAGAGAAGGCGCTGCCCTCCCCTGAGAGGGCACGAGGAATGCTGTTATCAAAAGAGCCTTAATGAACCGTTTCATCCTAAAGCAGGCCTCCCTTTTGAAGGCTTATTATTCCAGAATTTTTTTCCACCAAGACTTTTTGCCTTTTCTTTTTCTCGGCTCTGAAGCGTCCTTCGACGCTTCATTTTTTTGAGGAGGCGTTTCAAGAGAAACGAGCGCATTTGCGGCCTTATTTTTTTCCGGGAGAAGCTCGGGCTTAACGATCAGAGCTGAGGCCGAGGCGACCGCGGCAGCTTCCGATTTATCCGAATCCTTCTCGCTTCCTGGGCGTTTCTTTTGCGTACGACGTCCCTGTCGTTTCATCTTCCTTTTATCTTGGGCCGGCTGAACGTCGTCAACAGATGGCCTTTGAGCAACCACCTGCTTTTTTTCTTCATTTTGAGAGGATTTCAACGTATCAGGTTTTTTGATCTCTGCTCCTCCAGGAGAAGCCGGTTTGACCTGTCCTTCGGTTTGAGCAGTTCCCTCACGTTTTTGTCGTTGGTGGCGTCCGCGTCTGCGGTCCCGACGTCCGCTGGCTTTTCTTCCATCCTCCGAACGTCCTTGATTTTGTCTCGACTCGGACGTTTCCACTTTTTCGGAGGGTTCGATGGGAATGATAACAGCTGGCTCTCCAGTCTGGCCGCGTGCTTTTTGCCCCTCGATTGCGTAATGAGGAGTAAACATATCATTGTTCCCCGTTATTTGAACCCGAAAACGGTGGCGTTCTTCGATGAGTCGAAGGTGATTTCTTTTAGCATTCAAGAGGTAGAAAGCGACTTCCATAGGAACAATGACGAGGAGCTCCTCATAAAGGTTTTTGAGTCCTTCTTCTTCGATCAGACGTAAAATCATCAGCGCCATGGATTCCTTTGAACGGATGAATCCTGTTGCATGGCAGTGAGGGCAAGGGCGTGCCGTTGTCTCGAGAATATTCGGACGTAATCGTTGACGGGAAAGTTCCAGGAGGCCGAAAGGACTGATTCGGCTAATTTGAACACGTGCGCGATCATTACGGAAGCAGTCCCTGACCTTTCTTTCCACTTGCGCAATGTGCTTCGGGTTATCCATGTCGATGAAATCAATCACAATGAGACCCGCTAAATCCCTTAAGCGTACCTGACGGGCAATTTCTTCGGCCGCCTCAAGATTGGTTCGAAGGGCCGTTTCTTCGATATGACGTTCTCTTGTAGATTTGCCCGAGTTAATATCAACAGAAACAAGGGCTTCGGTCGGATGGATAACAATGGAACCGCCCGATTGAAGGCGAACCTCCGGAGTATACATAGCATCAATTTGTTGTTCGATGCCGTATTTTAAAAAGAGAGGTACTTTTTCGTCTTTATAGTGCTGGAC
>CAYUCY010000072.1:0-7090 GCA_964443525.1 uncultured Thiotrichales bacterium | reverse complement strand
ATGTGAGGCCAGCCGCAAAGTGATGTTCAGTAATGGCAGGGGCTATAACATTTGCAAAAACCTTATCACTTCCAATGGGCGATTTGCCGTAATTATATCCCAGACGAAGCGTAAACTTTTCACCGAGATCTTGAATAAAGCCGATCTTAAAGATATTCATATTATCCCACCCGAATCCACCAGATTCAGGAGTTAAGTCAAGGGCACGCGTGCCCTTAAAATGGACGTATTGATAATCCAGAAGCAGGGTGGATCCTTTTCTGATATCCCAAGCGAGACCCATTGTGAAGTTTGCGGGAAAATTAAAAGAGCTTTTTAAAAGATCTCGGTACTTTTTAAAGCGCTGATAATAAGTGGGGGTTTGACCTGCAATCGAGAATGTGAGCGGTTCCGTTATTTTTATATCAACTCCAGCCCTCAGGCCCAGGCCCCACGCTGAATCACGAGTATTTCTCCCGGCCGTTTGAGCAAAAGTCAGCGTAGCAGAATCCGACTTAAAGTCAGAATACGAAATAATCGGACTCATACCGATTGATACTCTGTCTTTAAAGGCTAGCATGGCGAAAGCGGGATGAAAGTTGAAGATTCTGTATGCAACGCCTGAGTCATATTTTGCCGGAGATCCGGACACTGCCTGGAGGATAGCAGGGTTGATGCGAGAGGAGGGATAATCGGTGACCATGCCACCCGACCCTGTCAACGAAAGGCCGAAACTCCATTTTTCCCGATTGAAGACAACGGCCGCTGAGCCATCTGGGAAATTCTCTTGCGCACTCCATTGGCGTCCGCGCGTTGCATTTCCGATCGGCAAGCCGCCCACAGGAGTGGCAGCGGTCGCCCGTGATGTATCCATAAAGCGTTCCGGGTGGAAGATGCCGGCAGCAACGATAAAATGGTTTGGTAATCTCGCAATCAAAGCTGGATTTACGGAAGCATCTGTTCCGTCCATCGCTTTTGCCACGCCTGCTCCGGCCGTTCCTAATTTTTCACCCGATCCGAGCATCAAATAACCATTGACTGCCAATGCTTGTGTTGGGATAAGAATAGACGTTGATAATAAGCTGATCTTTATAAATTTTTTCATTAGTTTTCCCTGTTATTTACGTATTTTTTATGCCTTATGATGCCGAGTGTAATGGAAAAAATCAATTGAAATCTCCTAAAAAAGTCATTTCGCTAATTTTTTGCAACAGCGCTCGCTTACAAAGATCGTGTCGTAAATCAGATAATTCTTCTTTTGAGAGATCCAATTTACCCCACAAGAGCGTATTCGTAGGGCCGGGAGCTATAGAATTAACTCTTATCCCTCTTGGGGCTAATTCTACCGCCAATGTCATAGCTAACTCTTTTAAGGCGGCTTTATTAGCACTATAAATGCTCAAATTAGGAAATTCAATTCGTGTTAGGGAAGTGGTGATCAATTACTACCGGCTAAAGCTGGTAGTAATTGATTGAAATATATTAATAATTTATTAACAAGATGATTTCATCTGAACAAATGGGGAATAGGCTCATCGTCTTTAATTTAATTTTCGTCTTTGATCCAAAAATAAAGTGAGCTACACTTTCTTTGCTTTTCCGAAACGGGATTCCGATGAGCGGAAGAGAATTTGGCGAAATAAGATAAAACGGGGAGAAAATCAATGCAGAAGATTCTAAAGGCGGCTCTCATTATACCCTTTTTGACATCGACCGTATTTGCGGCAATGGAGCAAGGAGAGATTAAGAAAGCCACCGCTCAATGTGAAGGGGAGGTCGCACAGCACTGTATTCAGGTCACTTGTCCGCTTTTTTGTGAGGTGAGTTTGAAAAACAGGAGAAACAAAGGACCTCTCATAACTAAATGTAAAGAAGAATGCACTCTTCAAAAGAGATGCCTTTTAAAGCCTGTTGCTGGAAATGACGACCCTCAAAATCGTGAGTTAGACGCGCAGAACCGAGATCAACTTTTTGCCTGCATTGCTGAAGTACGGGATCCCGAGGGTAAAAAGTCAGGTCGTCGGATGACTCCTTGGCGGGAGCTCAAGACACCTTCTTGGGAGAAGTTGATGGGGCTGAGATAAAGAAAAAGAGGAGCTTGCATTTTTCTCACGAGTCTTTAGGATACGAACATCGCCGGAGGTGCTGACACATGTTGGCTGAGAAAGGGGATTCCTTAACTCTTGGAACCTGATCGGGGTAATGCCCGCGCGAAAGGAAGTGCGATGTCTCCGTCTTTTTCGGCGGCATTCTTCGGCGTTTTTTTATGAAGGAAACGACTCATGGATAACGCCTTAAGACGCTCTAAAAGTTCTATTTTTATCTCCTGCCTTTTGGGGAACTTGCTTGAACATTATGATACGGCCCTCTATGGGTTGCTGGCCCCTCTCATAGCGCCTCTTTTTTTTCCCGACTCGGATCCCGTTGTCTCGTTAGTTTTAGCTTATAGCGTCATGGCAACTTCTTTTGTCAGTAGGCCTTTAGGTGTTCTTTTCTTTGCAAGGTTTATTCAGAGACGAGGAGCAGCTGCCTCTCTCTCCTTATCCCTTAAAGGAGTTGCTGTCACGACTTGCGCGATGGGATTAATCCCGACTTATGAGGCAGTAGGAGCAGCGGCTCCGGTTATTCTCGTTCTGCTTCGCGTGGCTCAAAGTTTTTTTGCGGCAGGTGAGACAAGTATCGCACCGCAATACCTCATCGGGCTTTTCCACGACCAGCGCAAGGTGAGTGCGAACGGCTTTTATCAGAGCTCTGTTGTTGCGGGGATTTTACTTGCTTCTGCGGTTGTGACGGGAATTGCTGCTTTCGATCCGACCTTGTGGCGGATGGCGTTTACTGCGGGAGCTCTCACGGCTTTGATTGCCCTCAAGTTAAGGCGCATTCCGGAGGTTTTGGATGACTTGCCACGCATTCCTGTTGGTCGCTCATTCAAGCGGTTGTCTTTTACCAAAACGCACGCTTCTCTCCTGCTTAAAATTACGATTTTGGCAAGTTTCACTTACCTGACTTATGTAATCCCGTTTGTTTTCATGAACGGGTTTATCCCGAAAATTACAGAAATTTCCTACCCAGAGATGATGGGGATGAACACGACCCTTTTAGTCCTGGATATGTTGCTTGTGCCCGTCCTGGGGAGGCTCTGTGAGCGGTACCAACCACAACGAGTGATGATTTTAAGCGCTTTTTGTCACTCGATCTTAATAGTCCCCGCTTTCTTCTTTCTGGAAGGTGCTGGATTTATTTATGTGACACTTGTCAGAATCTTTATTGTTATGTTGGGGCTGACATATTTATCTCCTTATAATGTGTACCTGCATCAATCTCTCAACTCCCAAGAGAGATATTTATTGCCGGGACTCGGCTATGCGATTGGGGCGGAGGCGATCGGAAAGACAGCCCCCGCGGTTTGTCTTTTTCTGTGGCATGTCTTCGGAACTGTCTTGGCGCCCGGTCTTTATATCGCCTCCATCGGGATGGCGAGTGTCTTGATTCTTCTGGTCTGTGCGTTACAAAAAGCCTGATTTTTTAAGGACTTAATCTTTTTTGGAAAAAAAGAAACTGAAGTAACGAAAAATTAATACAAGTTTTAGATACTGGTCTCATGAAAATGAGGGTCCATGGCAAAAGACAATGGAAAACAAAAGACCTACCATTCTGATTGTTGAGGATAACCCCTTAAACTTGAAACTTTTTCAAGATGTTTTGTCTGTGCATGGATACCTGACGATTGCAGATGAATCGGGAGAGCTCGCTTTTACCCTTGCAGATGACTATCATCCCGACTTGATTGTCGTTGATATGCACTTGCCCCATATTTCCGGAGAGACCTTGGTTAAAACCTTAAAGCAGGATGACTTTTTAAATGAGATTCCCATCCTAGCCGTTACGGCAAATGCCTCTCAAGAAATTGAAGAGAGTGCCCTTGAGGCGGGAGCTGATCACTTCTTATTGAAACCTTTTACAATCGGAACTTTCGTGACGATTATCCAAGGCCTTATTCAAGGTCGCAAAGCTGCTTGACCTTTAATCACTAAAGGGACCTTTACGTTAACCTTGAAAGAGAGGGATTAACCTGCCGGCGGCGACCGTTGGGATCATAAAACTGTGCCAGGTTTTCACTTCAATCTAATCAATTTTTTGTCTAAAAGGGGTTCGGTTCTCCTCTTAAACAAAAGGGTTAACTAAGAGGAGAGAGTCTTTAGGTTTCTCTATTTTGTAAGATCGAGAATATAATGTTGCTGAACTCCTTTTTTGAAATGCCGCCAGAGTTCATTTTCTTTATCTAACACAAATCCAAATTTTTCGCTTATATGCCTATAGATAGGGTTTCTTGGGTCACAAAGTATATACTGTGCATTTGTATGATTCTTAGCAAAGTTAATAAAAGCATCAGTGGCAAACTGCGGAAACCCTTTACCATTTTGCCACGCACCAGTTCCAATGAAATCTAATACAAGGAAATTATGTTCAGTATTGCCATAGAACTTAATATAACAATTAAAGGGAGTACCAAAGCAATCATGAAATTCAGGTGCAGGTGATTTATATATCTGTTTCATACTGCCTTCATCGTTAGGGAAAAGAGCAAGCTCACCCCACATATCACACCCAAAAGTACCGATTTGCTTTTTTATTTTGACGATAATAGCTTGTTCATGATGGAAGTTACCCTGTCTTTGACTAGTATACTGGTATTCCTGATTACTTATGCTCATCCACATTGCTTGAGGAGATTCTTGAAAAAAATGTTCTATCTTAACGGCTCCACTTCCAAAAGATCGCGCTTGAACGATTTCTTCCTCATTATAAAACATACTCGCGGAAACAGACGTTACACAAGAAAATAAAATTAATATGCTCAAAGAACAAATTTTATTTAACATAATTATACTCCATTAAAATTTCATTTGGTATTAGGTAGAGATTTTTTTTGAAAACTGTCAACAATAAAGTGAGGAAATAAAAAATAATTTAACATTAGAAATAGAGGTCCCCGTCGCTGCCTCAGAAGAGAATGACTAGGGGAGACTTACCTTGGGGAATGTAGTGGGTATTGATGAGCCAAAAGAGGGAGGTATAATTTGGGGTGATGATTTTACAGAGGTTAAATTGTGCGGTATAGATCTTAATAAAAATATTAAGCTCGATATATCTGATATTATTTCTTCTTTTGAGCATGCTTCTTATCATCCCGATATATCTGATCTTTCTTTTCTTAAGGATATTCCTCTTCTACCGTACTTTTTAAGACTCAGGATATGAATGGGCAGAAGCATTAAGTTATTTTGACGACGCTTATGTAGAAGTTGTTTTACCTTACCTATTTCGGGACTTCTTAAACTTTTTCCTGGAGCGATCTCCTCTTTTTTCAGAAGAGTTTTCGCGTCTTCGGCGCCTTTCTGAAAAAGTGGTTTTCTCGAGATGGGCCGGGCAGGCAATCAGGCTTCCGCTCAAAGGGGTGGCTTCTAACAGTTTGACGTCAAGGATATCTCCGATACTGTAGATTTTTTTCGTGCGACGGCCGATAAGGCGATGATGGGGGGCGTCATATCGATAATAGTCATCCGTCATCAAGCGCATCGGGATGATGGCATCGGCTCCTAACTTTTCAAAAGTTACAAAAAGAGCAAATTCCGTGACGCCGTTAATGCGTGCGGGGAAGACCTCTCCGATACGAGATTCAAGAAAAGCTGCTACGTAACGTTCGGTGGTTTCCCGTTCGGCCGCCGCTGCTTTGCGTTCGGTGTCACTAATATGATCGCCGATCTGAATGAACTTTTCTCTTTCGTATGGAAAGGTTTTCATCACACCTCCTTCAAGAACATGGCAGATTGCCCTGTGAACGAGGAGATCCGCATATCTGCGAATAGGAGAGGTGAAGTGCGCATACTGAGGTAAGTTTAATCCGAAGTGCCCTATATTTTTAGGGCTATAGGCCGCTTGGGCTTGGGTTCTTAAAACCAGCTGATTTACGGCGTGTGCAAAGGGTGTTTCCTTTGCCTTTTTTAAAACTTGTGTAAACTGAATGGGATTAATGCCTTGCCCTTTGCTGAAGGAGAGGTTGAGGGATTGAAGATAATTTCGAAGCTCACTGACTTTCTCAGGTGCAGGTTGGTCATGCACCCGGAACATGCACGGCATTTTATGCTCCGTTAGGAAACTAGCCGCGGCTACATTTGCAAGAATCATAAACTCTTCAATCAACATGTGACTTTCAAGACGTGCCCGAGGCTCGATTTGCGTGATATGACCTTTTTCGTCGAGATAAATACGCTCCTCCGGCAAATCAAGGTCGAGGGTCCCTCGTTTTTCTCGAGCTCTTTTTAAGGCGTGATAGGCGCCGTAGAGCGGTGCAACCGTTCTTTTTACAAATTCCTTTGAATAAGGGTGGTCTTTTCCTTCATAAGCTGCTTGAGCCAGACGGTAGGTGAGTCGCTCAGCCGAGCGCATGAGACCTCGGGTAAAGCAATACCGAAGAAGCTTCCCGTCCCTGTTAATCCAAAGATGAACGGCCAGGCATCCCCTGTCTTCGTGCGGTCGCAGAGAACAAAGGTCGTTCGAGAGAGCCTCGGGGAGCATCGGGACGACTTGATCGGGAAAGTAAACGGAGTTTCCGCGTGCAAAGGCGTCCTTGTCCAAGGGATCACCGGGGGTGACGTAGTGGCTGACATCTGCAATCGCGACAAGAAGATGCCAACCTCCCTTATTCTCGGGGTCGGCATCAGGTTCGGCCCAAACGGCATCGTCGAAATCTCGGGCGTCTTCGTCGTCAACGGTCACAAGGGGAATTTTACGAAGGTCTTCACGGCCTTTGAGAGAGGGGACTTTCGCTTTCTTTGCAAGCTCCAAGGCTTCTTTAGAAAACTCATGGGGGAGATCATAATTAAAAATTGCAATAAGACTCATAGATCGAGGAGTTTTAGTGGAACCTAAAACGCGCTTGATGCGAACAGCGCGCGAGAGGCGATAAGGTCCTTCTTCTAATTCTGCTTCAACGAGGTCTCCTTCCTCTGCGTCCCCTACAAAAGATTTTTCAACAACGTATTCTGAGCGATCTTTTTTTGATGTGGGTTGGACGAGACCGCCGAAATGCTTCTTATGGAAAACGCCG
>CAYUCY010000071.1:0-7101 GCA_964443525.1 uncultured Thiotrichales bacterium | reverse complement strand
GGGTGTAGCCAAGCGGTAAGGCAGCGGGTTTTGGTCCCGCCATTCGAGGGTTCGAATCCTTCCACCCCAGCCATTGCCTTGCCTTGAAAAGTTTATTTTCCAAATTTACACACGCTCTTTTCTCGACTAAAGTCATGCCATTAGTTGACTGATTTAAGGAACTCTCATGCAAGTGCCCATTATGCCTAAAATTCATAAAGAAGGCTGGATTTTTATTGCTGTTTTTGCTGCTGTGACCGTTCTTCTTTCTCTTGTTTCAAGTTTTTTGGGATGGCTCGGGTTCATCCTGACCGCCTGGTGTGCCTATTTCTTTCGGGATCCGGAGAGAGTAACCCCCGTCCGTCAAGGTCTTGTGATCAGTCCTGCGGACGGTTTTGTTCAGATGATAACAAAGGTCAACCCGCCCAAGGAACTAGGCCTTAAGGGAGACGGCTGGACCCGTATTAGCATTTTCCTAAGCGTTTTTGACGTTCATATCAACCGCATCCCCGTCGATGGAACGATTACAAAGTCCGTCTACCACCCGGGGAAGTTTTTTAATGCTTCCCTCGACAAGGCAAGTGTTCACAATGAACGCCAATCTCTCGTTGTTGAGCTCAAGGACTTACGAGAAATCGCCTTTGTTCAAATTGCAGGTCTTATCGCCCGTCGCATTCGTTGCGATGTCTATGAGGGTCAAAAAGTCAGCGCGGGAGAACGTTTCGGTTTGATTCGATTCGGTAGCAGAGTGGATGTTTATCTTCCTAGGGGCGTCAATCCTCTTTTAATTGAGGGTCAAAGGGCCGTCGCTGGTGAAACCGTCATTGCCGATCTCGGGTCTTCAGAAGATCAACGCTTAGGCGAGGTGCGCTAAGCTATGTCAAAAGAGAAAGATGAAAAAGTGGTCACCCCCAGAAAGCGCCTCCAGGAGTTATCTTTTACAAAGATGATTCCGAATCTGGCAACTGTCATCGCCCTTTGTACGGGCTTGAGTGCGATCCGGTTTGCCCTTTTAGGGCGCTGGGAACATGCGGTGATGGCCATCGGCGTAGCCGCTATCTTTGACGCTCTCGACGGTAAACTTGCTCGACTCTTAGGAGCATCCAGCGATTTCGGGGCCGAGCTCGACTCCTTATCCGATTTTATTTCTTTCGGCGTGGCTCCTGCCGTCGTGATGTATATCCTTGCCTTGCAAGGATGGAAAGGTCTCGGATGGGGCGTTGCTCTCTTCTTTGCCGTTTGCTGCGGGCTCCGCCTTGCCCGTTTTAATACTTACCTGCGACCCGAACATGCAGCCAAGCAACCGGACTGGAGCCGAAAATTCTTTATAGGCGTTCCTGCCCCGGGCGGAGCCTTTATTGGCCTTTTCCCTCTCGTTGCCTTCCTTGCTACGGAAGAAGAGTTTTTCCTCTCGCCTCTTTTTGTCTCAGTAATGCTTGTTTTCGGAGGAATCCTTTTCGTCAGCAGAATCCCGACGTTTGCTCTTAAGAACCTCCAAATCCCGCGCCAAAAAGTTCCGCCGTTTCTTCTCTTGGCCGGCCTTCTTGCCGCTTTTTTTGCAAGTTATCCCTGGATGACGGGTGCTTTGGTCATTTTAGCCTATCTTTTAAGCGTCCCGATCGTATACCTTTATTTTTATCGTCTGAAGAAATCTAAACTCGGAGCTTAAGGATGCGCTTGAGATTCTGTTTTTTCCTTTGGGTTCTTGCACTTTCTCTGCCTCTTGATGCAAAGGATAAGTACCTGCTTGCCATCACCCAGATTGTTGAGCATCCTGCTCTCAATGCTGTTCGGGAAGGGGCCCTTCAGGCTCTCGAAGAGGCGGGATACAAAGAAGGAGAAACTCTAGAGGTCGTCTATCAGAATGCCCAAGGCAATATTTCTTTATCGGCTCAGATTGCAAAAAAGATCGTGAGCCTTCAACCCGATGCAGTATTGGCAATCTCAACTCCGTCCGCTCAGACGCTTCAAAAGGCGGCTGCCGGTAGATTCCCCGTTATTTTCGCAGCTGTGACGGATCCTCGCAAAGTCAAGCTCGTCGAGAATTTTGAAAAACCCGAGGCAAACCTTACGGGAGTTATGGATAAACCTCCTTACGAAAAACAACTCCGTTTTATTAAATCTCTTCTGCCTTCTCTTAAAACCTTAGGGATTCTCTTTAATCCGGGTGAAGAAAACTCCCGGACAGCGCTTGAAGAACTCTCCGAGATTGCAAAAGCCCTTGAAATCTCTCTTATCCCGGCACCCGCCCCGAAGTCTTCGGATGTAGGGAGTGCCGCTCAAAGTCTGGTGGGCCAAATTGACGCCTTTTACATTCCGACAGATAATACGGTTGTCTCCGCGCTTGAAGCCGTTTTAAAAGTCAGTCGAGAGTCCCTAACCCCTGCTTTTGCTGCGGATATCATGCTGGTAGATCAGGGATTGCCTGCTATGATCGGTTACTCTTACTTGGATTCGGGTAAAATGGCAGGAGAGATGATAGCTCGCGTCTTTAAAGGGGAGGAAATTAAGACGATTCCTGTCGCACGCCCTGAAAAAATAACCCTTAATAAGAATAAAGATTCTCTCTCTTATTTCAATCTGGCTCTTAAAGAACAAAAACCAGGTTAAAATTTACGAATTTTAAAGTATTTCGTGATATTCTAAAAATAGGGGTAGACACCCTTAACAAGGAGGTTAATATGAAATATTTTATTCATTTTGCCTTTGCTCTGCTTTTTGTGTCTTTGTTCGCCGGTTCTATTGAGGCAAGAAAAGAAAAAGGAGATCCGCTAAACGATCCCGTCTCAAAAGAAGGCGGCATCGTTCTTTATCCGACCACGAGAGGCAGTTAACGCTTTCTCTTAAGTTTTTTCTGAGGAGCAATTTTTAGAGCAGTCTCGTGTGTCAGAGGCGATCCCTTCGGATTCAAAACCCATTGAACAACATCCCCCAACAAAAGCCCCGAAGCACTTTCGAAAGCCTCCAGGAAACCTTTCAAAGTGTGAGCTCGTGCTGGCGCATGTCGTGTAAAGGTCTTCTGTGCTTCGACTTTTAAAGTTTTAGAAGAGATTATTTTTGCCGACACTTCAACGAAAGCTCGGGCCTGCTGATCCCGTTCCTGGACTTCGACTTCAAAATGGCGGATATCCAATTGCAAGGCATAGGGCGCCCGAAAACTTTCTTCCGATTGCCCGACGCCCGTAATGCGTCCCGAGGATTCAAAAGCGGCAATAAGACGTTCCTGTAACATTCTTGGAAGCTTGTCGTTCCATTCGACACCGGCCACATATTCCATAGCTTTGATGCCTTGGAGGTCATAGCGAACAACGACAAGGCGCGTCGAGTTCAAAATTTCGTTTGACAGCGGTTTTTCAATGATCAATTGCCAAGGAACTTTCGGGCCGCCCCGAGCCATTTTTAACGCAGGTGTCAAAACAATCTTTTTGGATGTAGGAGGAGGATCAGGGAAAACACTGATACATCCTGCAAGCAAAAGAGGAAGCAAAAGGCTTACTTTTTTCATTTCAATTCGTACCCTACATCCGTTGATTTATTTAAAAAAGCGACGGGACTCTTGTCGAGTTGTTCTGTCAGAGAGGAAATTTGGTCTACCATCCCCTTGGCTTTCTTTAAAACCCGGTTTAAATCTTGGAGCCCCGTATCCGTAAAGTTTTTAAGATTAGCTCTGTTTTCTTTGATAATCCCCTCAATCTGAACTGAGGCTTTATCAAGGGAAGAAGACATTTTCCCGACGGTTTTAATAGTTTCTCCAAAGGAGGATAAGGTTCCTCTCAGCTCAGACATCATAACGTCAAGGGAATTTGCGCCCTTGTTCAGTTTATCCGTAATATCCGTCAGATTTCTCAAAACCTCGCGGAAGCGATCCCGATTCTCTTTGTCGAACATGTCATTCATCTGTTCGGATAAATCATAAAGACTGGAGAGAACAAGGGGCGCATTCGAGAAAAGCATCTCGATTTTTGAAGGTTGGGACTTGATGACGGGATAGCGTTCCCCTTCCTTGGCTTTAAGCTTGGGGCTTTGTTTGCTCCCTCCTTGCAGTTGGATATAGGTTAACCCCGTCAGTCCTTGAGCCTCTATGATGGCATACACGTCCTCGCGAATAAGAGAGGGTTCCTTAACGGAGACCCGAACGCGAACCCGATTAAAGTTCTTTTTGTCCACATCGATTTCCTTGATTTCACCGATCTGAATGCCGTGAAATTTTACGTCTTCGTTTACGCGCAACCCCGAGACGGAGCCGTCAAAATAAATATCATAAAGGGATGTTTTAAGGCCGAAATCATATTGAGAAAACCAAAGAATGAATCCCACGATCCCTGCCAGTAAAACGAGGACGAAAGATCCGACGGCGATGTAATTGGCTTTAGTTTCCACTTTTATGCTTCCCCTCCGTGGGCGTGACCACGCCGCCTACCTCTGAAATATTCCCGAATCCAGGGATGATCGTGACGCCTGAGTTCTTCAATCGTTCCGATAATCAATTCGTGGTCCACCAAAACTGCAATGCGGTCACATAATGCCTGTAAAGAATCCAGGTCGTGTGTCACCATCACGACGGTTAATTTAAGATTACGTTGAAGGGTTTTCAGCAAATTGTCAAATCTTTCGGCCGAAATCGGGTCAAGGCCTGAGGTCGGCTCATCCAAAAATAACAGCTCCGCATCGACCGCAAGGGCTCTGGCAAGAGCCGCCCTTTTAACCATCCCTCCTGATAGTTCCTCCGGAAATTTAAAGGCCGTATCAGCCGGCAATCCCACCAAATTAAGTTTGAGCCGCGTCAGTTCATCGGCAAGATGCGGTGGGATTTTAGCGATCTCAAACATCGGCAAGCGAACATTATCCCCAATCGAAAGAGAGCTGAAAAGGGCTCCGCTTTGAAAAAGGACGCCCATACGACGTCGAATTTCTTGAGCGTATCGAGGGTCATTTAAGTCTCTCCCGAAGAGTTCAATGCATCCCGCTTGATAAGGCATCAACCCTAAAATGACTCGAACGAGAACGGTCTTGCCGGCCCCAGAAGCTCCCACAAGTCCCAGAATTTCGCCCCGATGCACCTCAAGACTTAAATTCTTATGAATGAGTTGAGAGCCGATGCGGGTTGAGAGATTCTCGATTTTAATAATGGCTTCTGTCATCATTCAAATCCTTAAGATCGAGAAGACGATTGAGAAGGCGGCATCGAGGACGATCACTAAAAAGATAGACTCAACGACGGCCGTCGTCGTTTGCCTCCCGACACTTTCAGCTCCACCCGAAACCCGAAAGCCTTCAAAACAAGAGATATACGCGATGACAAAAGCAAAAAAAGGCGCTTTCACGATCCCCGTCCAAAAAGTCCAAGGCTTGATGGAAAGATGCAAATGATGAAAGAAATCATAGAAGGTCAGATCCAGCATAAAAATGGACATCACATACCCGCCTAAAAGCCCCATCATATCAGAAAAAAAGGTGAGAAGAGGCAAGGCTATTAAAAGAGCCAAAACCCGCGGGATGATCAAAAACTCGAATGGGCTCAACCCCATGACGAACATGGCATCTACCTCTTGGTTCAGTTTCATAAAACCGAGCTGAGCCGTGTAAGCACTCCCTGAACGTCCCGCCACCACAATCGCAGTCAATAAAATCCCTATTTCCCGTAAGACGGAGATGGCAAGAAGATCGATCGTAAAGATGTCCGCCCCAAAGCGCTTTAGTTGATCGGCTCCTTGATAAACAAGAACGATACCGATCAAAAAAGAAATAAGCCCCACGATTGGAATCGCATTGACACCGACCGCTTGCATGAAGTGACAGAGAGAGACGAACTTTAAGCGCCCGGGATTCAAGATCACGCGAGCGAGGGTTACAAAGGTTTCTCCCAGAAAAGAAAGCAGAGCCTGTCCCTTCTCATAGGATTTGAAACTTTTCTCACCGATCGTGTAAAGCAATCTTTTATGAAGATGCAACCGTCTTTCCTGTGTTCGGGCTTCCGTTTTTGAGATCTCCCGAACCTGCTCGAGGAGCCCTGATATTTCGGGTCGAAGTCCCTTAATGGTTAGACGCTGTCCTATCTCTTGAAGGTGCGTCCCGAACTTGTAAAGAAGCCAGGCCCCTGTCGTATCCATATACCTAACCCCGTGAAGGTCAAGAATCATAGCAAAGCCTTTCGGGATGCTCACTCCTCTCAAGAACAGATCGATCTGTGCAGCCGTCCCTGAGGCCCAATCCCCCGAGAGTTTTAAAATCAAAGTTGAATCTTGAAAGGTAGTGGATCCGACGGACGTCACGACGTGGGTCTTTCAGTTAATGTGAGATCTTTGAGTAAAATTTTATCTTTTAAAAAGAATAAAGTCAAAACCTCAAAAAAAGAAGAAAAGGTCAACCAAGATGAAAAGAGGCAGGAGAAATAAAAACGCCCATCCTATATAACCGAAGAAGCTGGGCATTTGAATGTTATTGATTTCTGCAATGGATTTCACCATGAAATTAGGCGCGTTTCCAATATAGGTTAAAGCTCCCATAAAAACAGATCCGCATGAAATTGCCAGGAGTATCGCCTCAAGGGGACCCATGAGAATTTCGGGATTTCCTCCTGCCATATGGAAAAAAACCAGATAAGTAGGTGCATTATCAAGAAAAGCAGAAAGGAGGCCCGTGATCCAAAAGTACATATTTGCGATGGGCTCACCCTCCCGACTTACGAGCGAGACGATGGGAGCAAGGCACCCCCTCAAGCCAGCTCCTAAAATGCTGATCACGGGGGCAACGGTAATAAAAACGGCCATGAATATTTTCGCGACTTCCCGAAACGGTTCCCAAGTGTACTGATTCAACTCCCGCCCTTCCGTCGAGGTTTTTTTTAAGGAAAGGAAGAGAAAAAGAAGAATAAGAATGTCGCGGGTCACGTTTTCAAGAGCGAGCTCGACACCGAGGACGGACAGAAAAATCCCGGGTTTCCAAGATCCGCTTAGAATGACGGCACCGATCACCCCTAAGAGGTAAAGGAGGTTGATACCGCCCGTGATTTGGATCTTCTCAAAAGAAAAAGGGGCCGTTTTTTGTTTTTCGGAATAATACTTTTTTAAAAAGCAGTGATACAACAGATAAAATATGAAAATCAAAGGAAGAGTGCAAAAA
>CAYUCY010000070.1:3757-7526 GCA_964443525.1 uncultured Thiotrichales bacterium | reverse complement strand
GAAAACTAGACTTTCTTACATAGATGACAAAAGCCCCTCAGTTGAGGGGCTTTTTTTGATGTTCTTCAGCGGAAGATAGCTTGTTTTAACTACTTGAAGCCAATTCCTCATGCCTAAAACAATCAACCGTATGGTCATTGACCATTCCAACTGCTTGCATATAAGCGTACGTAATGACCGAACCGACGAATGTCATCCCTCTCTTTTTTAAATCCTTTGAAAGAGCATCCGATTCGATCGTTCGAGGAGGAATTTCTGCAAGAGAAGATCTCACATTTATTTTCGGCTTTCCTTCGACAAATCTCCAAACATACCCATGAAACGAACCGAATTCTTCTTGAATGGCGAGGAAGGAACGCGCATTTTGACGCGCTCCGAAAACTTTCAAACGATTTCGAATAATCCCCGGATTTAAAAGAATCTTCTCCAAATCGGTGTCGCTCATCCGAGCAACGCGGGCGGGTTCAAAATTCAGAAATACTTCTCTATAAGACTCCCGACGCTTCAAGATGGTTTCCCAGGTTAGACCTGCTTGAGCCCCTTCCAGGATCAACATTTCAAAAAGCATCCTATCATCATGAACGGGCACGCCCCATTCTTTATCATGATAATCTTCATAAAAGGGCTTTCCTGTCCCAACCCAACCGCATCGTTTTTTAGTGATCAACATGGTCAGTCCTTGGAAGGAAATTTTTCAATATGGTGACTTCCGTCCCGGCCGAAATAAATGGCCTGCTTCCCACACAAAAATACTTCGTAATGGGTGCAGCCTGCTATCATAATTCTTCGCAGAAATTCAGGATAGTCAATCTTTTGCTGCTGAATTGCCGTTAAGGCTTCCTTTATCGAGTTTGCATTAAACCCATCGGGTATTTCCGGCGCATCTAAGAAATCTAAAGTGCTTTGATGAGATTCCCCCTTCAGACCATAAGAAAGTTTTTGAAACCCCACAAGGTCCGCAATGTAGCGTTCGACCCCTGCCATTAAAAGTTTTCTGACGACCTCTGGAAAAGTTAACTTGCCTGATAAAGATCCTTCATTACATTCTTGAATAACTCTTGTATCCATTCTCTTTCTCCTTCATGGTTTATGTCATATGGACTCGCCCATTTTCCGATGGACTCCAGCCGTTTTCTTTTAGAAGCCTTTGAATAACCTTAAGAAAATTTCTTTTCTCCTCTTTTGAAAGACTCTGAAAAAAGCTCTGGTCATTCGCGTCCGCTTCTTTGGCTAGTTTAAGAATGAGATCCCGACCTTCCTCGGAAAGAGCAAGATGGGTTGAACGCAAATCCTGATCGTTTGAAGATTTGACAATCAACCCTTTTTGAACAAGCCGATCAATCATTCGGGACAAGGAACTTTTGTCAACGCCGATTAACTTTGCCGCCTCGATCAATATGATGGGTTTCATCTGATCATAGAAGGTTCTTAAAACAACCCACTGAGCAACAGAAACACCATGTTTTTCAAGTCGTTCTGCAAATGAACCGGACACGAGATTTGACAGGCAACGAAGCCAGTAACCTAAATGATCTTCTAGATTGCTTGGAATCTCATTCTTCATATGAAAAATGTAGTTGCATATGCAACAAATTTCAAGATTTTTTTTTCTTAAGAGAGGAGTTTACCAGAAAACATAAAAAAAGCCCCTCAGTTGAGGGGCTTTCTCTTTCAATGATCGATACTAATTTTATTATGCTGTGAGCTCAGAAATCTTCGCGATGATGTTAAGGAAGAGCACGTCTTGTCCTTCCTCATAAGCTTCAAGATCAAAATAATCCGCATGGATGGCCCGAATTTTCTTTCGGATCTTCCGAGGAAGGGTCGCGACACTCCTGCGCGCAAGGACAATTTCACCTTCTGCTATGTCATTTATGATGACCTTAGCCGCACCTGCAAGCGCCAAAAGAATACTATTTTCACCTCCCGCCGCACCGATTTCCAAAACGGTTTTGCCTTCTATATCCGACATGAGCTTCTTCATGATTTCAGGGTTCATCGGAAAAGCTTGGCCATATTTGGACTCGGTCGTCTGGCGATAACCTCCTTCATAAACAGACTCGATCATTGATCTTGCGCAAGCTGTTTCAGAGGGGGTTCTTTGACTTATAATCCAACCAGATCATCGACGGATGTCCGCGTTGCAGCAGAAGCGTTAAGGTCTGCTGCCATTAAGAGAGATAAGATAAAAATCCCAGTAAAAGTTTCTTCGTTTTCCTATCCTTAAACATTTTCCAATATGGAATTTTGTTTATAAAAAATTCATTATTATGTTGCCAATATTTTTTAATATTTATCAATTTTATTTAATATTATGGAATTAATTGATTTCTCAAAGAAAAGAAATCTTGAGCAAAGAAGGTAACTGTGATAAATTATTTGTTAATTAATTATGAGTCAGCCCATGAAAGATCTTCTAAAGTTTTTACATGAAAATAATTTTTATGTGAATGCTTTTTCGTCAGCAATGTTAATTGCTGTCGTATTGGTGTCAAGAAAATTTATCTTCAAATATCTTGAGTCAAAAGAATGGACAACGGACCAATGGCAATTAAAGGTATATTCTCGTGTTCGTCAGTCAACTTTCTTTTTTATTTTATTCGGCCTCATTGTTATTTGGACTCCTCAGATTCATTCTTTTGCTCTGTCCATCGCGGCTTTGGCGGCGGCCTTTGTTTTGGCTACCAAAGAATTAATTATGTGCTTAAACGGAGCCTTTATCAAATCCACCAAGGATATTTGTTCCGTCGGTGATCGCATTGAAATAAATGGGATTAAAGGGGATGTCATTGAGTCCACCCTCTTTACAATTACCCTGATGGAAATAGGGAACGGCAATCAAAGAACGGGTCGCCTTGTTACCATTCCTAATAGCGTCTTTTTGCTCTCTCCTATTTATAATGAATCTGTTGTGGGAAAGTACACGATGCTGTCTCTAACCATCCCTGTCTCGGTTGACGGGAATTGGGAAAGAGACAAGGAAATTCTGCTCTCGGCCGTTCAGCATGTCTGCCAAGATTATCTGGATGACGCACGAAAAGTTTTTCAACGCTTTACCAGAAAAAGCGGAGTGAGTGAACCAAAAGCAGATCCTCGGGTCATCGTAAAACCTTACGACTCAGAAACTCTCTATTTAATTGCGCGCTTCCCTGCCCTCTCCAGCATTAAACTTCGGACCGAACAAGCAATTTTAGAAAGGTTTTACAAAGAACGCTCAACAATGGGACCTAAGCTTAAAGAACAGGCTGCCTAAGACGGCGCGAACCCCTTAATAAGGCTGCCGACCAGCATATGCCAACCGTCCACGAGCACGAAAAAGATAACCTTGAACGGTAGAGAAATCGTGATCGGGGGCAACATCATCATCCCCATGGACATCAAGATCGAGGCAACCACCATGTCAATAATAAGAAAAGGCAGAAAAATAAGGAATCCGATTTCAAAGGACCGCTTCAGTTCGGAAATCATAAAAGCTGGAATAAGAGCCCGCAACGGCGTCTCTTCCTTATTTTCTATTATATCAACTTTAGCCATTTTTATGAAAAGAGATAGATCCTTGTCACGAACATGCTTCATCATAAAAGCGTGAAGAGGTCTCGTTGTTCTCTCAAAAGCTTCTTTATCGCTGATCTTCTCCGCTACGTAAGGTGCAATCCCATCTTCGTAAGATTTTTGAAGTGTCGGGGCCATTATAAAAAGACTCATAAAAAGTGCCAAGCTTATAAAAACTGAATTTGGTGGTGATTGTTGAAGCCCTAAAGCACTGCGT
>CAYUCY010000070.1:0-3747 GCA_964443525.1 uncultured Thiotrichales bacterium | reverse complement strand
AAAGTGGTTACTTTAATATTTTTCAACTTAAAGAATTGCCAAACCTTATAAAAAATGATTTTGGGGGTTATTTTTTACCCCATAAAGCAGGCGTTAAACTATAAAAAACGACGACGATCCTGGTAAAAGAAGTCACCATCACAAGAATGGAGGGGGCAAGAGAAAGCACGGAAAGGATAAGAACAAGCTGAACCATCCGCCCCGTAAAAGAACCCCCTTCTTTTCCCATATCGAGAGTCAGGGCTTGACTAAAAAGATCGGAGGAAAAAAAGCTAAGCAGAATAACTGAAAACAAAGCAAAAAAAGTGATAGGCTTGAGGCTTTTCAAAAGGATCTTTATTAGAACGAAGGGCCGAGTCATCCTTTTCCTTTCAAGGCTTTATGACGGAGAAGTAAATCTTGGCGAGGTCCTGTCAACACGAGATACTCCCCTTCCTCGTCCCGGATTTTTAAAAGCTTTCTCTGGGGGTCAATTGCCCGCACTTGAAGGGCAAGGTCATTAAATTCACTAACCCGAATACCTTGAAGACGCCCACCCCATCGCTTCAATGCCCAACCGAAAGCAAGAATTAAGAGAATGACAGCAGCAAAAGCGCCCAAAAATTTAGCAACATCCAAAAACGAACCCATCGTCTCCATTCAAGCTCCTCTCCGTCCCGAATGCTCAACTTTGGTATAGGTCTTAAGAGCGGCCGTTCTAGACTTGATCCCGTCCAGAGAACTTCTAAGAGTCGTTGATTCAACCTGTAGTTTCGGAATTAGCCGACCCAGATTATCCATAACCGATTGAACGAGAGGCGCAAATTCTTTGAGATCGTCCATCGAAATACCATCTTTAACGGCAGCACACTTCTCGGAAAGGAGATGCAGGTCCTCCTCTCGCACTTGTCCTGTTTGTGCAAGAACAAGCATCTGCTCGATCAACGCCTCGAGAGTTTCAAGATCCGTTTTCAGCTTTGATAGGTTTGATGATGTCATCTTTTAAATCCAGTTCCTCCCCGAGAAGGTAGGCGCTTTGAGCCGCCGTCTTATTTTCTTGAAGTATTCTGTTATAAAGCTCCTCTCGTAAAACTTTCGTTCCCTGAGGATATTCGAAAGCAAGCTTGACGGATTTACCTCGCACCTCGGCAACCGTCACCTTGATGCGGTCGTTAATAATGACGGACTCTCCTCCCTTGCGGCCTATATAGAGCATTTTCAAACTTATCAGTTAAAGACCACTTTCTAAAATTATAACATAATTTTAGAAAGATTTACGATTTATTAATCTAAATTATAGAAAATTTTAAGGTGGGAACAAAACGTAAAAAAGGATGGATATCAAAAATACTAAAGTCTTTGCCACTCTAAACGGGGTTATGGCACACGAGGAAAAAAAGATGGAGGTGGCAGCCTCGAATTTAAGCAATGCCCACATCCCGCATGCAAAAATGAAAGTTTTGAGAGAATCTCCCTTTGCAAGCCGTCTGCGAGGAGATCAAACGTTTCGGGTCGATGAGGTCGTAAATAAAGAAAATATGAACCTTTCTGGAAATTCCATCAACCCCCATGAGGAATTGAGAGTTTTGCAAGAATCCTACACCAAAACCTATGAAGCGCAAATGCAATATCAAGCACTTTTAAAGAGGGCCAAAATGCTGATCGGTGGGAAAGGATAAGTTAAATTATGGCGGATGCTCTGACAAATATGATGAAGGCTGCAACATCAGCGATGAATGCAAATGATATGAAAGCAAAGATAGCGGCTGAGAATATGGCGAACGCAAAATCTGCAAACTACATCCCTAAAAGTATTCACTTCAGAGCTAAATTAAATCACAAAGATAACCTTGAAACAGTTGAGATTTCCAAAGTCAAACAGGAGACCGAAAAAGTCCGGCAAGTCCATGACCCTACCCACCCGCAGGCAGATCAAGATGGAATGGTTACGATGCCGGATATAAACCCGCTCTCCTCGCTTTTGGATCTCCAGGAGAGCAAACACGCAACTGAACGCGCCCTTCAAGTTTATAAAATGGGAACTGACCTTAAGCATAAGATGATCAAAATGATCGGCGGAAATTATTAAGATTCTTTGGGAGAGCAAAAATGGCAACTACAATAACGACGGGTCTCGGATCTTTTTTAAAAACGTATGGTTCTGACGGGCAACCAAAAACTCATTTCGGCATTGATAAGCCGAGTTTTTCAGATTTTGTGGCAAACCCCGTAAAATCGGCGATCGAAGCCTCTCGTGCCCATGAGGAAGCAATCATTCTCTCTCAAAAAGGACAGCTCTCAACCCAGCAGCTGATGGAAATTGCAACGGCGGCAGAGATTGAAATCCAATCGGCCAAAGCTATCTGGGATAAAACGCTTGAAGCTTTCAAGGACATCACGAAATCGGGGATGTAGCCTCAACAGATAAATAAACTCATAAAGCTTCTTTTTTGCTCCAAAGACCTGGTTTAAAATTCTGCAAGGGTACGACAAATCCATTCTTCTCAAGACACGTCCTTCCTTTTTTCCGAACTTTAGTTTCTTCCAAATCAATCCATTGAAGGGTATTTAAATCATAGCTCATAAGAGAGATGATACCCTGATCCCCGATATTCGTATGACTTAAATTTAAGAATGTAGGAAGAGAAGGCTCTGCAGAAAGATCGGAAAATGCTAAGTCATCAATCCAGGTATAACTTAAATCCAATTTTGCAAGACGCAGAGGAGAAGCAAGAAGTCTTTTTATTCCTTCACTTGTAATTTTATTACCAGCCAGACTCAGATTTTTAAGTGTCTTTGGAAAACGAGAAGAAATGGCGATAAGGGCAACATCCCCCAGTCTGTTGTGACTTAAATCAAAAAATTCCAAATTTGGAGGAAGATGTGATGCAATCGTCATTCCCGCCATATCACCGATTCGGTTATTCGATAAATATAACTCTCTTAAAGTCTTGGGCAGAAAGGGAGCAAGCGCCAAGATATCGGCCTTTCTAATCGCTGCGCTTCGCAAATCAAGAATAAGCATATCTTTGGGGATAAAAGGAAGAAGCGAAAAGAATTCATCCGGACGAAACTGATAGTTTAAAAAGCTTAACTCTTTCTTTTCTTTATTGTAATAAAATTTTACAAAGGCGTGAGGAGACTTCTCTGAAATTTCGTTGATCCTGGGGCGAGAGAAATCATGAGGTGTATAAGGCATAGGCTTCTTAGATTCCAGTTGATCAAGGGTATCTTCTAATTTTTTTCCTTCGGTGTTTTGCCAAAGAGAAAGGCGCTTAATTAACTCGGTTGGGGGTTCTTCCGGTTCTTGAGAAATTCTTTTATATGTTTCGCTTGTGTGATCAAAAGAGACCCTTAAAACTCCATCACATTTTTGAGTATATCTTAAGAGAGGAAGAGAATACTCAAAGCAGCCAATCTTTTTCTCCAAGCTTCCTTCGTCTAAATCTAAAACCTTGAGTGCGGGGATACTTCTTAATCTGAAAAGAATGATATTAAAGGAATGTTCTCGATCAGGTGTGACTGACCTCCACTGATCTCCAATAGACTTGATCTGTGATAGTAATGGTCCTTCTATCCTTCCCCAATCAAAGATACCCGACTTATTTCTCAATACAGCAATATAAACGTCCCAAAACGTAAATTCACCAGGTGCAGAAAGCAAACTGTCCGTTATTGAACACAAGGTCGTATCTTCTCCATCGCTTCTCTTCCCCTTAGAAGATGATATTTTATAATTTAATTTCTTATAAAATAAGATAGCCAGCA
>CAYUCY010000069.1:0-7808 GCA_964443525.1 uncultured Thiotrichales bacterium | reverse complement strand
CCGATCTTTTTGACGGCTGACCATGAGAGATTAAGGGATTTCAGAGCCTCCAGACCCTTGAGAGAGAGCTCTTCAAGATTTCTTGTGCGGTCTAAATTCAGCTGCTCCAATTGGGTGAGCGTCTCAAGACCGATCTTTTTGACGGCTGACCATGAGAGATTAAGGGATTTCAGAGCCTCCAGACTCTTGAGAGAGAGCTCTTCAACAGCTAAAGAAGACGCATATAAATAGTGAAAATTTGTGAAGTTTGAAAGATGTTCCAGCTTTTCTTTATTATTAAAAGATAATCCCCCGACGCTGCTGAAAAGCGTCCTCTTTAATTCTTCTCTTTCCAAGAGGCTCCAAATATGAGGGGAGGCTTTTTTAACAACGGCCTGGTCGTCCCAGGAGATATTTTCAAGGATGTTTTTAAGCACGGAGCGGAGGAAAGCGAGTTGTTGGTCTGTCGCATGAGGCTCTTGAACCCAAGTCGGAAAGTTTTTAGAAAGCGTCTCCAGAAATTGAATCCTTGAGTCGTTGTCGGTCAAAGGTGTATGAAAAAGGGCATACAAAGGCGCACGGACTTTTTGAGCCTTGAGGGTTGGGTTTGAGGAGAGGAGCCAAAGGGCTTCCTCCGCCGTGCCCTCCTGAAGAGAGAGAGGGTGGCTTTGAAGCTCTTCCGTATAGTCTCGTTTCTCGGTTTTCTTCAGTTGTTTCAGATCCATAATTTGAGCATGACGATTTACTTCCGAATAGATGTTGAAAGAAAAGAGTTGCTCACCTATTTCCTCATCTTCCACTGTCACAGAAAGGTCGCCTGAGATTTCATCCCCCGTTTCCTTAAGTTTTGAGAGATCAAGTTGGAAGGCTCTTGTTGGGTTCAAAGTTTTAGAGAGAAGCTCTAAAGATTTTTCCAGCCATTCGCGTTTTGCCTCAAAACTTTCTTTCGGTTTCCCTTGAAGGGGCGTGGGAAAAGGCTTTAAGGGAAGAGAAAAAAGTTTCTCAAAGACCCGCATCATATTGATAAAGCCTGCATTGAGCTCATTTGTCCCTTTCATATAGTGGATTTCGGGGCCTTTACCATCTGCGTTCAAATCCCCGACCACCTTGTTAAAAAGGGATCTCATATCCGTGTCCCCCGCATTGGCCAAGCTCGGACCTTGCGCGGCATAAAACTCTCGGACATTTTTAAAGTAGGGATTCTCAGGATCGTTTTCCTGCAGATGTTTTTCAATGTGACTCAAGTCCCATCCCTTCAAGGCGAAATCATAGAACAGCAGATTCATCAAATGCCGCAAGGTGATTTCCTGGCAATCCGCAAACGTCGTCTCTTCCTTTAACAACTGATCCTTTGATCTGTCATACTTGTACGCATTTCCGTTGCTTAAAAGAGGACTTCCCTCTCTATAAGGCGTGATCTGCGACCAGACATCCGCCATCTCAAGATCCAGGATGTCATCGAGATCATAGACATCGTGTGTTGCGATCTCTTGAAGATCCGCTTCCTTCAGTTCATCGGTTGATGTCGGGATCATCGAGTGATCCACAATGTCCCCGTCCAGATGCCTCAAGAGCTCCCAAATATCCTCTTGGCTGTTAAACTTGTAACAAAAGAAGGCGAGGAGAACCTGTTCCGTCGTGCGCTCTGGATAAAGGGCATCCTTCTCCCCCGCCATGGCATCCTTCAGGTAAGCAACCAGAGGACTCAGCGTCTCTTTTGTGAATTGCTTTTGAAAGGTCTCTTCTTTTTTCTTGATATCCCTTTCCAGGGATGTTTTGAGAAGAGTCATCGAACTTTCCTTCGCCTTCCCTAATTTTTCCTCGAGTCTTCCTTGAGCCCTAGCAGCGGCAAATTTATTGATCTCTTTTTTAACCTGACTTTGCAAGCGAGTCAGGTTATGTTTTTGAAGAATGCCGTTAACCTCTTTTTCCAACTGCACCTTGGTAATGGACTGTCCATTTTTGTCCACCAGAGAGATGCTCTGCAGATCTGCCATCAAGGCCTCTAGCGTTTCATGTTCCGCCGCCTTCGTTCCCATCGCCGCAGGGCTCAGTGTCGCAAGGAAGGTGTCCTGAAGGACCGCCTCGTCCACACTCTCCTCTTCCCGCAGCTTATTTGCGAAATTCAGAAGCACCGCAATGGATTGAGGGTTATCAACGACTTTTCCGAAAGAAGTCAAAAACGTAGACTCGCCGCTCAACTGCCCGCCTGAAGACGGGAAAAGCGTTTTCACCACATTCCAGACGGGATCGGATGAGCTGTCTTGAATATAATCCCTCGTCTCAACGCCCCCTTCTTCCCTATGGGCAGCCTCAAAATTCCCGTAAAATCTGAGATCATAAAGGAGTCCGCTTTCAAGAGCCGCCTCCCCCACCGTGGGCGAGAAAAACTCTTTTCCTTTCTTAAAACACTTGGTAACTCCCTTAAAGGCCAAAGGGCTGATCTTTGCATACGCCCCCGGAGATGATATCATCGATGAAAAGGTTGCCAATGCATACAAAATTTTCCTACGCGTCTTTTTCTTCATCTCAGATATCCCTCCCATCCCTAATAAATAAATATAAATTATAGAGATTAATATTTATTTAATTTATGACATATTGTCATCATATAAGGGAAGATACATATCAGTTCCATTCCAAAAGTTGTCTTTTCAGTTCCTACACCCGATATAGACGCATTTCCTTGCAAAAACCTTTAGAAACAGGCATAAGTGAAAACCTGAACGTGATCTATTAAATCGGTGTAAAATGTCCTCAAAACCCTCTAAATATGAACGCCTACGCGCTGCACGACTTGCAGCAGTTCAAGCCTCTTTTCAAATGGCGGATCGAGATCAGGGAAGCCAGAGCGTTTCGGATGAATTTAAAAGATTTCGTTTTGATACCGGGGACTACCCTGTCAAGCTTCAAGAATCTTTATTCCTTGCCCTTCTCGGGATTGTTCAAAAAAGAGCGGCTGATATTCACTCGATTTTAAATGAGAACCTTACAGAAGGATGGACGGTTGAGCGATTGGATTCCGTTCTTCGAATCATCCTCACGGTTGCTATTGCCGAAATGCTTGAAAATCCCTTAAAAGTGCCTGCACCTGTCATTATTTCCGAGTATATGGAAATCACGAGAGGATTCTTCGGCGAGGAACAAGTTTCCTACGTAAATAAAGCTCTCGACCAAATTGCGCGCGCACTCGACCTTCCTCTTAAAAAAATTAAGAACCATTTAACTAAATAAGACACTTAAAAAAAGGAGGATTGTGTTCTAACTTCCTAAAAAATAGAGGAGGAAAGAGAGATCTCACATCTAAAGTGCAAGAGATGCCCTTCAACCAGCTATGTTAAGAGCGATTACAATCGAGGTCATCCAAGGTACAATTATAAAGAATGCGACTCTCAATTTACGGCCAGCGCCGTTGCGCGAATCCATTTGTAAACGGCCATTTCAGAGATCTTGATGCCGCGTGTTTTCTCGGCGGCAACCGTTAAGACGCGCTCAACGGATTTGGAGAAACTCTCAAGATCCAACGTCAGACGCTTCTCGTTTTCCGCCGGAATCACCCGTTCATAGCCGGAGAAAGTCCCGGGTACTGTCGCATCTGTTTATGAATTGTCATATTGGTAAGATATTGATACGCCGAATGCCGCAGAAATAATAAACTTTCATTTTTCTTATGTGTGAGAATTCGTCCATTTTTTAACAGATGCGACAGAACCCCTTGACTGATATAATTGCTTTCTTCTACTGTATCCATCAGTCCTAAAAATTGTAATTATTGAGGAGCAAGCTATTTAGCATGACTCAAATAAATGAAAAAAATTTTTTTACACAATCTGTAAGTAGCGAGAAAGATGTTATAGGTTTTTATGATAAATATGCTGATGGTTGGGATGATAGGTTTGGGCATCAAAATCTTCCTTCAACAGCTCATTTTTTAAGGCGTAGACTTGATAGCTTCTTTGAAGCTTTAGGCCCTATAAGCTCTTCGGCTTCTGTTCATGCTGTTGAGCTAGGAGTAGGAACAGGAGTGTATCTTAATAAGCTTTCTAAATCTTTTAACAGTATTATAGCTGTTGATGGCAGTAAGAATATGATAAAAAACTTAGAAATCAAATTACAACAACAAAAAATAGATAATGTAATTCCTAAAATTTCATCTGTCAGTAGCCTTGAATTTATACGCGACAACTCTCACGATCTTGTATATTTTTTTGGTCTAATTGAGCATATTATAGATGTAGATGCTTTTATAAACGAATGTTATAGAGTCCTAAAACCAGGTGGATTTTTAGTTGGCGTGACGCCTAACGGGAAAAGTCCTTGGTATCAAATAAGAGCACTCATTCGAGGAACAGGAAAACATTGTTCTACAGATCATTATTATAATAAAAAACAGCTTTCATCTTTATTTGAATCCCATGGTTTTATATGGAACATTCATTGTTACTGGGGTCTTGTTTATGCTGGATGTTCAAATCGGTTTCTCTATAGAGCTCTTTCCATGCTAGAACCTCTCTTAGAGAAATCTTTTTTAGCTTCATTTTTAGGCGGTATAACATTTAAAGTAATTAAGCCTTTAACTTCTTCTTGTTTAAATTCCGAGAGATAAACGGTACTTATAGCCATGATTAGAAGTTATCTTCCATCTTTTCTTTCTATCCCTCTTTTTGGTAATAGAAGTCTTTATGGGAAATCTCCTTGGAAAAATGATAAGGATTGGGAGAAGTGGCAATCGATCTACCCTGAAGTTTACTATGAAACTCAAAGAAAAGGGGGGATACAAAAAATTATAAATGATAAAGGGTATAAAATCTTAGAACAAGTTTACCTTCAAGATAAAACTGTAGCAGAAATTGGTCCAGGAGGTGGCTATCATCTTCACTCATTTAAAGGAACACCTAGACAATATAATGTTCTTGATGTGTGTAAAGATTTTTTCCCAAACCTCCAAGAAAAAGCTGCGCAAAATTCTATCCCTCTTCAGTGCTACCTTCTTGATCATGGAACTTCTGTATTACCCTTAGACTCATGTTCTCAGGATATAGTACTTAGTTTTTATTCTTTAGAACATCTTGACCCTTTAGATGTTTGGTTGAAAGAAATTCACCGTGTTTTACGCCCCGAAGGGATTTTTGTTGGAGCAGTACCGGTGGAAGGTGGCTTTGCTTGGGGCCTGGGAAGATATTTATCTTCAAGACGAATTTTAAAAAATAAATTTGATTTAGATATTAGGAAAATAGTTTGTTGGGAACATCCTAATATGATTGATGAAATAATTGAGGGGATGGATGCTTTTTTTCAAAAGGTATTTATTCATAAGTTCCCCTTTCCTTTTTTTCCTTTAGACTTTAACTTAATCGCAAAATTTATTGCCTATAAAAAATAGAAATAAAAAATTTTAGAGACATCTAACTAAAGACAGATAAGCAAGGGAGGTGGTTTTAGGGAGATTTAGGCACAAATGCCCCTCTTGTCTCACTTCTATCTAAACTTTTACATGTCTGAAAGCAGCAAGGCTGTGTTTAAAAAAATCGGCGTTGAAAGCTCTACCTCAATTGAAGATACCTTTCTGAAAGCATAATATGTAATCTGATTTCCCTGTTTTTTCACCTTCCCCTCTTTCGGCAGAGAAGAAAAAGCTGTAATGTAAAGGAAATTGTAACCTTTTGAGGATAAAGTCCTCTTGAGAAAGCGATTCAAACAAGTCCAAGGTCATGACAACAAAAAATAGTTTTTCAACACTTTTATCGGGAAATAATGCAGCCTTTATAGAATCGGTCTATCTCGATTATCTTGAAAACCCCGCCTCCGTTGATCCCGAGTGGCGACAGTTTTTTTCAAGTTTAGGACCAGAACACCTGGAGGAGCTAAAAAAATCAGTCTTCCCTCAAACAGCAGCCCCCCAACCATCTCGCACGGACTCCGTCGTTCCATTCCACCAGCCGCCTGAAGAAAAGCCCGATGTCAAACAGCCCTTGAGCGCTGTTTCTCAAGAAACAAGGGATGCCATCAGCGCCCTGATGCTTATTCGAGCGTATCGGGCCATCGGTCATCTGAATGCGAAACTGGATCCGCTTAATCTGGAAACCTCCAAAGATATTCCCGAACTCGACCCATCTCACTACGATTTTACAACGGAAGATCTCGACCGACAAATTTATATCGGGGGTGTTTTAGGAAAAGAACGGGCAACATTACGTGAGATCTTGTCGATTCTTCAGGAAACCTACTGCTCGACCTTCGGCACGGAATTTATGCACATTTTAGATGCTGCAGAAAAGTCCTGGATTCAAGAGGAGCTTGAAAATCGCTCCGTTCATTTCTCTGCGGAAGAAAAAAAGAAAATCCTCAATGACTTGACCCAAGCAGCTTCTTTTGAACGCTTTTTGCAAGTAAAATACCCCAGCGCCAAAAGGTTCGGTGCCGAGGGAGGCGAGTCTATGATGGCTTCCCTTGAAAGTATGATTGCCACATCTGCCCAAAACGGCGTTAGAGAGGTTGTGATCGGGATGGCGCATCGCGGTCGTTTAAACGTGCTGGCAAATGTGATGGGAAAACCGGCCCGCGCCCTCTTCAAAGAATTCCAAGGCAAGTCTCCTTATGCAGAGGAAGTTCAGGGATCGGGAGACGTTAAATACCATTTGGGGACATCAAGTGACCGGGATTTTAACGGAACCATGGTCCATCTCTCCCTCTCCGCTAACCCCTCCCATCTGGAGGCCGTAAACCCGATCGTCGTGGGAAAAGTAAGAGCAAAGCAAACCCGTCGAGGAGATACGACTCGTTCGGAAGTATTAGGGCTTTTGATTCACGGGGACGCCGCTTTTTCAGGTCAGGGTCTGGTTGCGGAAACACTGCTTCTTTCCGATCTCGAAGGTTACACCACGGGAGGAACAATCCATTTCATCATTAACAATCAAATCGGATTTACGACGTCACCCGTTCATTCCCGCTCCTCGGCCTATTCCTCGGATATGGCTAAAATGATCGGTGCCCCTGTGTTCCATGTCAACGGAGACGATCCAGAGGCCGTCATCTTTATCTCTAAAATGGCCGCCGAATTCAGAGCTCGATTTAAACAAGATGTAGTGATCGATATGGTTTGCTATCGACGCTACGGCCACAACGAAATGGATGAACCTAGTTTCACTCAACCTCTTATGTATGAAGCAATCCGAAATCGTAAGCCCATTCACGAGCTCTATGCAGATAAGCTTATTCGAGAAGGTGTCATCACATCCGACGATTTTCAAAGGATAATAAAAGAATATCAAGAAAGGATGCAGGCCGAATTTGAAAAGGCAGAGTCTTATATAGAGGCCAAAGCCGATTGGCTCGAAGGAGCCTGGTCCGGCATCGAAGGTGGTAAATTTTCTTCTGAGCCCAATCCCGAAACGGGTGTCCCAACAGAGATTCTTAAGGAAATCGGCATCGCTCTTTCGACGATCCCTGCCTCTTTTAATCTTCATCCCAAGCTGAACCGTCTTTTGGAAGAAAAAACAAAAATGTTTGAAACGGGCCAGGGGATTGACTGGGGAACAGCTGAAGCCTTGGCGGTAGGCAGTCTTCTTCTTGAAGGTTCTCCCGTACGTCTGAGCGGACAAGATAGTGGCCGCGGAACCTTTTCTCACAGACATGCGAGACTGATTGATCAAAAAACGGGAGAACGTTATACTCCCTTAAATAACATTCGAGTCGTCCAAGAACAATTTGAGGCCGTAGACAGCCCTCTGTCATAGGCTGCCGTTCTATGCTTAGATCACGGATACATCCTTGCGGATCCCCATGCCATCGTTATGAGGGAGGCACAGATCGGAGATTTTTCAAACGTG
>CAYUCY010000068.1:0-7857 GCA_964443525.1 uncultured Thiotrichales bacterium | reverse complement strand
CGTTTTAGCTTGACGAAATAAGATGACTGGTTATGCGCTTGAGCTTTATATACTAACGCAACCATATCAGCTCCCAGGGGAAGGAATGTAAGCGTAGCAACTTCAATGCCGTAATTGATCTTTAGGCAATCAATAATATGTTGCTCTAAAAGAGGTAATTTTTCTATCATATTAAAAGTATACAAGAAAGCTAAGGGTAAACCACCAATATTTGCGTGCTCCGCTAACTACCATATGTAGTAGGTGGTATAGTCAACTGCATAACCAGGCAAGATTATAAGCTTAAAAGAAATCTAGAAAGGCCTTGTATAGAGGTCTTTTCTTGGTATTCATGTAGGCTTTATTTTAAAACAGATCGTTTTATCCTTCAAGTCAACATGCATTACCGACTTAAAATTCTGGGTTTTGTCACTATTTCAACACACTAAACTAAATTCATCTTTCTTAAAATTGCCATGTTTTTTAGGCTTTTGAATATCGACTTGTTTTTTTTCAAAAATTTTTTTGCCTTAAATTCGCCTGATGATCATTTTGTTAAGATATCATTAATAATTACCTCCCTACCCTGTTAGAGACAAAGGTTTCTCATACCCAAGAGACCTTTAAACAACGCGACAGGAGGATCCCATGAAATCTTTATCCAGACTCTTTTCTGCCTCACTGCTAGTTCTAGGAATGGATCTGCAGGCATCCGTGACAACGGAAGAAGAAAAAACAGTCTCTTCCCCCTCCTCTCTCTCAGGAAGTACTCAGAGTCCCAAACGCTTGAAAATCTCAAGTGAAAGATTCACTCCTGTTCAGTCGGAGATCACCGAGGAAATCAGCGAGGAGGCGACTCCCCTCCAAGAAATGAGCTCAGCGTACTGGCGCAGGGAACAAGAAGAAATCGAGAAAGAAAAATCAAAAGGTCATGGATTTCCCCTTATCATGAGAACCGGGCGTTACGTCACGAAAGAGGAAATGGAGCGAAAAGAAGCCTTGAGAGCACAAAAAATGCTCATGCAACCCTTGAAGAATGAACTGGAACAAAAAGTCTTTGAAGGTCGGCAACGTTTGATCAAAACAGTTGAAAGTTCTACCCCGGAAGAAATGTTACCCTTTCTTCCTGATCCTCGAATCGCAGCGGTTCTCTCCCCGCTTGCGATTCGAGAAGTTTACCTCAACAAGGATGATACTCCCATTCAAAGGATGAAAAAGTGTATCCACCTTGGTATCTACATCCGAAACTTGGAAGATGTCTCTGTTGATCCAACCCTTTTAAAAGAGCTTTCCAGCATTTGCTTTCTGGATGCTGTGAAGGCAGGTCTTTTTGCAGAGCCTTTTGTTCCTTCTTACGGGGAAACAGATTACTATCTCTCGCTCGGGCAGCTTTCCTTTTGGGCTTATTTAAATCTAAAGAAAAATCCAGAGCTTTTGACTCAAGCGGAAGATTTTGTGATGAAGGCAAAACTGGGCCTGGAGAAGATGCTCGACTTTCCGCCGGAGGCCGTCAAGGAGATAGAAAGTGACGCCTTAGGCGCCTTAATCGAGGAAAAAGAAAAAGAAAAAGAAGCAAATGAAAAGAAAATCCAGCACCTTCTCATCCATATCAATTTGATCAAAGCCCTTAACAGGCTTCTCCCTTCAAGAAGCGTATAACGGCTTGAGCTGCTACCTGACTCGGGATGCTGCCTTTAGGGGCCAACATCCCTTTTATTGTAGCAAGAGAAGATCTCTGAACATCTCTCTCTTTTTCGTCCAATAAGGTGAGAGCCGTTTGAAAAATCTTTTCAACAGTACAGTTTTCCTGAAGCAGTTCCGGAACACATGTATGTCCCAGCAAAAGATTCACGAGAGATACGTGCTCCACCAAAATCATTTGCTTTACAATCCAAGCCGTCAAAGGATTAATTTTATAAGTAACAAGGTGAGGTGTCTCGCAAAGGGCCAGCTCGAGAGAAACAGTCCCCGATGCAGCGATAGCAAGATCAGCCGCCCGCATGAGACGTTTTTTCATTAATGGATCGGTAACAACCTCAACCTCCAAATCTTCTTGACCCAGAAGAGACTCGACTTCCTCAATTTGATAGGGAACGGTCGCAAGCTTGAACCTAATTTTCTTGTCCAACTTTTGAAGGCGTTTTGCAACCTCCAGCATCATGGGCAGAAGTTTTTTAATTTCTCCGCGTCTACTCCCCGGAAGTAAAAGGAGAAGGAGCTCATCCGAAGAAATCGTAAAGTTTTTCTTCGCCGCTTCTTTCGAGATATCATCAAATCCGAGATCAACGATCGGATGTCCTACAAAGGTCGACGGCAGGCCCTCCTTTTCAAAATAGGGAGGCTCAAAGGGAAAAAGGGTTAAAAGGTGGTCAAAGAATTTTGCAATCTTCTTAGCCCTGCCGGGTCGCCATGCCCATACGGAGGGGGCCACGGCGTGGATGATCGGAATGCGATACTTTTTAAGACGCTTGGCAATTCGATAGGTAAAACCGGGTGAGTCAATCGTCACGATCACGTCCGGTTGAATCTTAACAATATTGTCTACCGTTTGCTGAAGGCGATTCATCAAATTCGGAAGATGGGGGAGAATTTCAAAAAGTCCCATAAGGGCGAGCTCCGACATCGGGAAAAGGCTCTTGAGACCCTGCATCTCCATTCTCTCGCCTCCGATACCATAAAACTCGAGAGAATCCGACTTTTTCTTCAAAGCCTCCATCAGAAGACCTCCGAATTGATCACCTGAAGCTTCTCCAGCAATGAGATAGACTTTTTTCCTAGATTCCTTCATTGGGACTTCTTTCTCCCTTGAATCTTTGAGACACTGACAAGTAGTTTCATATTTAAGGATTTTTAACCACTTCGTGCAATAAGGAAATGTAGGAAATCCGGGAACGAACATGGCGAGAGTTTATTCAATTAAGACACGAATGATGGTGACGGTAGCAATTGTAATCACTGCTATCATGCTCGTCTCTTCCACCTGGATGATCTATCTCGCCTACCAAAGAGATCTCGAAGGTCTTCGAAATCGAGGCCAACTGCTGGTCCGTGTACAGGCTGCAGCCCTTGTTAATCCCATGTGGGAGCTAAACTTCACAAAAGTTCAGGAGTTTTTAACCAGCCTTAAGGATGATGCGAGCTTCAGATCTGCTCGCGTTTTCGATCAGGATCAAAAAATTGTCGCTTCCATCGGCGATGATATGATGAGTACGAAAGATTTTTCTTTTTTTGAGCCGATCGTTCATATGGATGAAGATGGAAAACCACAAAAAATAGGGTCTCTTCAAATTGTTCTTTCTCAGGACGAGCTCATGCGTGAAGAGGTTGGAGAGATTATGAATTCAACGCTTTCCTTCCTGATGCTCCTTATTGCAACTATGATCGCCATTTACGTGGCACTCTCCCATATTATTACGGCGCCCCTGGATCGAGTGATCAAAACTATCCGTCGGATGGCTGGCGGTGACTTGAGCCACAGGCTTCCCCACACCGAGCATCGCGAATTTAATCAGCTCGCAGAAGCTTTTAATAAAATCACGACGGAGCTCCAAACAATTTATGAAACCATTGAAGAAAGGAGTCGAACTTTAGAAGTTACCATCCAAGCCCTTGAGCTTGCCCGGACAGAGGCGGAAGCCGCCAACAAAGCAAAAAGCCTTTTCTTAGCTAATATGAGCCATGAACTTCGCACACCTCTCAATGCCATCATCGGTTATAGCGAGATTTTGCAGGAAGACGGTCCGACAATGTCGGAAAAAGAAATCGTGGAAGACCTTAAGAAAATTACGGACTCGGGACGACACCTCTTGACCCTGATCAATGACGTTCTCGATGTCTCAAAAATCGAAGCAGGAAAAATAACCCTTCACGTTGAACCTTTCTCCATCGAGGCACTCCTTCGCGAAGTTTGTTCCATTGTAAAACCCCTTATCGAGAAAAATCACAATGCTCTCACGATTTCGATCGATAACAGAATTCATGAGATGGAATCCGACGTCACAAAAGTAAAGCAAATATTGTTGAATCTCTTAAGCAACGCCGCAAAATTTACAACGCAAGGATCCATTAAACTCTCAATAAAGCCCAAACAAACCCGAACACAATCTTTCTTTCAATTTAGTGTGGAGGATACAGGCATCGGAATGTCGAAAGAACAAGTTCAGAATATCTTTAATGCTTTCGTTCAAGCGGATTCCTCTACGACGCGCAAATTCGGGGGATTCGGGTTGGGTCTCACGATCACAAAAGAATTTTGCAGGCTCCTCGGCGGCAGCATCTCCGTTAAAAGCGCCTCTAACAAGGGATCTACCTTTACGGCTGTTCTCCCCGCGTCCTACCACGCCCTTGAAGGTCCCCGCAAAATCGCCTGATTCATGCCTTGAATTTCTACTTATCTTTACAGGCGGAAAGAGGATAAGGATCCTCGGTATAGTCAACGGGAATCTCAGAATTGATATTTGCTTTGTGCATAAAAAGAGCGACCCCCGCCAAAACCAGAATAAGAATGGGAAGGACAATCCGAAGCATATAAGGCTTTAAGTCTTTTTGACGCACTTTTGCCTCCTTTTGCATCTTATAAAATTATTATGAGCTTTCTCAAGCCAAACTACAAAAGAAAAATCACTATTATCCTCTTGACGGAGGGCAGAAACACATGTAGGAACTAATTCATTGAGATTGCATTGGGGGTGTAGCTCAGTCGGTTAGAGCGCCTGCCTGTCACGCAGGAGGCCGCGGGTTCGAGTCCCGTCACTCCCGCCATCTCAATTTTTATTCTTAAAGACATTTTATTCGCATTCTTTTAATTTTTTACAACATTTCCTATCGAAGATAATAATCTGGCCGGATTTAGCATAGAACTTTAAAATTAAATCTTCATTCATTAAACGCAACCCCGATGAAGACATGCCATTTCGTTAAAGATTTGTTAATAAAACCGACCTCATTATATACAGCGAATTGAGGAAGAGGCGAGAAAATGGCTTGGATGAAAACTCTACTTTTTACATATTGTGCAACAATAATAATGAGTTGGGGAACTCCTGTAGAGGCAAGCAACTCGGATGAAGGTTGTTCTCCAGAAAACCTGGAGTCGATGCTTTCCTCCCCGGTTATCCAAGAGACAATCTCCCAAACTATTTCTATGAAAAGTTCCGAGATGACTCCTATATCGACTCACTCTCCGCTCATAACCGCAAAATGCGTCAATTATCAATCGCTCCTTCTAAGCGCCTCCCTTAAGAATTTTAGCCGGATTGAAAAAGCTTTTCTTTTTGATCTCGGTCATCTTCCTTCAGGAATCCTTCTGAGACCAGGTGTGGAAGACTATATAGGCGGCGATCAATTAATCGAACGGCTAGCAAGCTATGATTACAGAACATTTTCTAACAGCCTCTTAAGAGGAGAAATTCTTCCACTTCTTTCATTCTTAAAGGATGATTTTCTCACCCTCGCCCGCTGGCTTTATGGTGATTACGAGAAACTAATCCTCTCCTACCGAGAAAAACTGGATCCGAGAAAAAATGTTCAATTACACGGCTTTCAACTTTCAATCTCCCTTCTTCAAAAAGTTCAAAGCTTTGCAGAAACTTATAATTCAGAGCTTGTTTCTTTTATTGCAGTCCTTGAAAACGGGGAAGGCCTTGACCCAACTGTACTCCTAGGGCTTCAAACAGCCCCTGTTGTTCTTCAAGAACTGATGACGGATTATCACGAAAGGGTAAACCTTCTCATACGCTCACCGCGAGATGAGGATATCGGAGGGGAAAAATTAGATAAAGTCGTTCGAAAAATCAAGGTGAAAAGGAATTCCAAGAAATTAGAGAAGCAGCCTTGCCCTTCGGAAGAAGAGATTGCAAAAGCAGTCGGTGAAAAACATATTTCACCGCGCTATGTAAATAAGAAGACGAAGAGAGGCACGAAAGTCACCCCTACGCACCCGTCCGACAAAGAGAAAGACCAAGAAAAGGCAGATGCGTTCCTTGATTCTTCCCAATTTGTCAATCCTACAATTAAGAGAATTACGGAAGTCAACCACCTATCCCCGCGACCTGAACTCCAAAGAACCTCCTCTGCCAGCAAGCTTTTGAGAAGGATTAAAGGGGTTTCACACACCTCACCAGCTCCATTACAGACAGAAAGCATTCAGGATCAGGCGCCCCCCAAAAAAACCAAGGGTTTCCCGCTCAGTCTCTTTCAAAGAGCAACCGATGGATCTCCTCGTCGTACACCACCGTCCAGCCCTTCAAGCGCTTCATCCACTCCCAAAGTTTCAAGTCCTCTCGCCAGCCCCTCCAGACAAGGCTTATCAGAAGAGGCAAACAGCAGTAGACCTCTCTCTGTACCCACCCTTCAAGAGCTTACCACAGCAGGTCCCGTTCCGGGTGCAGTACCTCCTGCAGGCTCCTCAAAGAGTCGAGATGAAGATGAACAGTTTTAGGAGGCTTTCTGAACCAAAGCTTCCTTTTGAAAGAAATGATTTTCGATTTGCTCACAGATGAGATGCCCCAACATAATATGGGACTCCTGGATTTTTGAGGTCTCATGAGAAGGCATACAAAGGGCCTTGTCACACAGATCTCTCATCCCACCTCCCGTGGCTCCGGTCAACCCGATCACATAAACTCCCATAACTTTTGCTCTTTCGATGAGGTTTAAGATATTCTTGGAATTGCCGGAAGTTGAGATTGCGAAAAGAATGTCTCCTTTCCGGCCTAAAGCCTCCAGCTGGCGGGAAAAAAGATGCTCATATCCGTAATCGTTTCCAATTGCTGTCAAAGCTGATGTGTCCACCGTAAGAGCTAGTGCGGGAAGCCCTTGACGGTCAACCTTATACCGACAGACCAGTTCGGCAGCCAAATGTTGAGCATCGGCCGCGCTACCTCCATTCCCGGCAAAGAGGATTTTGGCGCCCGTCTCCAAAGCGGAGATACAAATTTTCGTCGCCTCGGCAAGAGTCTCTAAGAGGAGTGAATCTTGCAAAATACGATCAACGGTTTCTTTCGACTTCAACAGCCCATTTTCAAAAAAGGACTTCATCAGACGCCTTAAGTTGCTTTTTCTGATTCACCCTATCAAACCTAAAAAGACAAAAGCAATGAAAAAGGTTTGGTTCCTGTCACCAAGAGGAAGGCTTTATGATGCTCATCTTATAAGATCTTCGCTTCTGACGTTAATCCTTAAAGATCTCCCAGAAGCAGATATCAATCTCAGATTTTAGGTGGCGCATCCGTGCAATTTCTCGTCATCGAGGTCGATGCCTTTGATTTGGGTACGATCTTGAATCCCTGATCCTTTGAAACCAAAAGTAATATCTTTGTGCCAGAGGCAATCGATACCTTCGATCGACTCCAAGGCTGTTGAGTTCGCAAAGGTGACGGACTGAAGAGCCGAAAAATCCCCCTCGAAACGCACCGATGTCAGGTTTGTCAAGGAACTTAAATCCAAGGCCCCGAGGCTTTTCAGATTTTTAAGCACCAATCTCTGAACGGCTGAACCTTTAAAGGCTAAACTCTTTAGAGAAGACAAATCAACAAGTAAAAGCTCTTCAAGCTTTTCTGTGCGGCCTAAATCCAGGTTCTCCAACTGAGGGCACGTCTCAAGACCTTCAATCTTTTTGACGTCTGACCATGAGAGATCAAGGGATTTCAGAGCCTCACAGCCCTTGAGAGAGAGCTCTTCAAGATTTCTTGTGCATCTTAAATCCAGGTTCTCCAACTGGGTAAGCGTCTCAAGACTGATTTTTTTGGCGGCTGAGGAGAAGAGATTAAGGGATTTCAGAGCCTCACAGCCCTTGAGAGAGAGCTCTTCAAGATTTCTTGTACCGCTTAAATACAGACTCTCCAACTGGGTGAGCGTCTCAAGACCGATTTTTTTGAC
>CAYUCY010000067.1:0-8131 GCA_964443525.1 uncultured Thiotrichales bacterium | reverse complement strand
AGTGAACGCGCTAAAAACCTGATGTTGCAACTTGCATGGGACATGGCCCATGATAAGGAGGACAGCCTGAGTGTTTACATCACTGAAACCAATGAAAGACTCAAGAAGAAAGAAATCTCTACTAAAAAGAAAGAAAAAAAAGAGCAAAAGAAGCTTTCTAAAAAGATAAAAGTAAACACAGATCAAGCTGCTTAAGTCTTAAAAGCCAAAAATATAAAGAAGCTCCCCTAAGGTAGGGGAGTTTTTTTATTCCTTAAAGGCAGTATTCTCATTAGCATTTCGTTAATCCTTCGGATATAACGTAAAATAACAGAGATTAATTACGAGAAAAGAATGAAAAAAAAGCAAATCCTCATCCTGGATGATGAAGACCATAACGTTGATCTTCTTAAAAGGCTTATTTCAAAGCTGGAGGGATATGAAGCAATTGCATTTACGGACCCGATCAAGGCGCACACATGGATCAAGTCTCAGGCCTTTGATCTCGCTTTGATTGATTTTTGTATGCCCTTGATGAACGGCGGCGAAATTACTCGATTCATCCGCTCCCTTCCTCACATTAAAGACGTGCCAGTGATTATTCTCTCGGCGGCAGTAGAAAAGGATATAAAAAAAGAGGCGATTGAAGCGGGAGCGAATGAGTTCTTAAATAAACCCTTTGACCGAAACGAATTTATGCTTCGCGTCGAAAATCTTCTTAAACTGAGAGACTACTCGGAAAAATCGACATCACAACAAAAATCTTTTCAAAACGAACTCTCAAGATTCCAAGAGACGATAGATGAAAAGTCAAAACACTTTTACTATTTTGCTACAGCTTCCCCTGATGGTATTTGGGATTGGAACTTCATTGATGACACCCTTTATCTTTCGGATAGATGGAAGACGATGATCGGCTTTAAGGAAGACGAGCTTCCAAATGCACTCGGTTCTTGGTTCGGGCGGATCCATCCCGAAGACCTCCCAAATCTAAAAGCCCGGATTGAAGAACAGAGAAATGGGGCGCCTGACTGTTTTCAGACGGAATACCGAGTTCGGGATCGTCAGGGCCATTATCTTTGGATGCTCTGCAGGGGCTGCGGTATTCAGGATTCGTCAGGTAAAGTCACTCGTGTTGCAGGAACCCAGTCTGATATCCATGCTCGAAAAAACTATGAGTTGGAACTTGCACGAAATGCCTTTTATGATTCGCTGACGGGGCTGCCGAATCGACTCCTTTTCATGGAACGTCTGCATCAGGCTTTTGTTCAATTTAAACGATCAGGTATTCAGAAATTTGCTCTCCTTTTTATTGATCTGGATGATTTTAAAAGTGTAAATGACCGTTATGGGCACGCCGCCGGAGATGAACTCCTCAAAATTATGGCTGAAAGGTTTCAAAATTCTTGTCGAGAAGCAGACACGGTTGCAAGACTCGCGGGAGACGAGTTCGTGTTTCTCTTGAAGCAATCGGAAACCTTTGAAGGAATAAAGATTTTTGCAGACAGACTTTTGGAAAAAAGCTCGAAACCAGTCAAAATTCTATCTCAAACCATTACCCCTTCTCTCAGCATCGGCATCAGCTTTATCAGCGATACTCATCAAACGATTGATGAAATCTTAAGAGAAGGGGACCTTGCTCTCTACAAAGCAAAAGCAGCCGGGAAAAAACGAGTCGCCTTTTTTAAAAAAGAAATGCTTGAAGAGAGAATCGCATCTTTTGAATTTGAAAACTCTTTAAAAAGTGTCCTTTCAAAGGATGAAATATCTCTTTTCTATCACCCCGTCCTTAATCTTAAGACAGGAAAGGCGATCGGTTATGAAGGCCTCTTGCGCTGGGAACATCCTCGCTATGGTCTCGTTTTTCCGGAAGATTTTCTCCCTCTTGCGGAGGAATCTGATCTCATCATCCGGCTTGGAAAATTAGCTGTTGAGCAAGGAATTAGGCAACTAATTCAATGGGCAGCTCTTTCCAAAGAAGCTGAAAACTGGAAAATCTTTATTAATTTAGCAGCAAAACAAATTGCTCATCCCGATTTCATCGAAAATGTTAAGGAAGTTTTAGAAACTTACCAAGGAGATCGCGATAAAATCGTCTTCGAATTTTCAGAGTCCATTTTAGTCGATCCGACGGAAAAGAATCTCAGCACTTTAAATAAGCTTAAAGAACTTGGGATCCTGCTTGCCCTGGATGATTTCGGATCAGGGAGATCTTCCATGACATTGATTACCCGTTACCCTTTTGATTATATCAAGATTGACAGATCCGTGACTATGAATCTCGAAAAAGGAGAAGAAGCGCTCCATATTTTCAAGATGATCCTTTTGGTTTCTCGTGAGATAAAAAAAGAAATCATTGTTGAGGGAATAGAAACGAAAGAAATTTATCAAGTTGTTCAGCCCCTTGATGTTGAATATGGTCAGGGATTTTACTTTAGTAAACCTCTACGGGCATCTGAAATTTCCAAAGAAAGCTCTAAATAGAACTAATTTTAAATTGGATAATTATTTTTTTGTACGTTAACTCTTTTATAACCGTTCGATGTTATATCTTGAATATAAATAGAACCTTATAAAACGACAGGTGGGCCCTATGAAAACAATCCTCATTGTCGATGACGAACCGAACATTATTAAGTCTATCGCACGCGCTCTCCGAACGGCACAGGAAATCACGCACATTACTTTTTCAGATCCTTTGGAAGCAAAGGAATGGATTGAAAAAAACAGTTTTGATATCGGTATTTTCGACTATCATATGCCGCTGATGAACGGCGCTAAACTGACGAGCGCGGTAAGAAACTCTTCCTTGAACGAGCTCAGCCCCATCATTATTCTCTCTGGTTCAACGGATCCAAAAGTCTTTAAGGAATGCCTGGATGCGGGGGTGACTGAGTTTATCAATAAACCGGTTGAAAGGCTCGAGCTTGTCACACGGGTTAGAAACCTAATTCAGCTCAAGGACACTCAAGACAAGCTGACCGTCACCGAATCCACGATGGAAAAAGAGATTGAAAAGGCCACCCAAAGAATTAAATCAACGGCTGAGCGCCTGAATCTCGCCACAAAAGGCAGCAACGACGGGATTTGGGACTGGGATCTTGCCGAGGATAAAATTTATTATTCTGAACGCTGGAAAGAAATGCTTGGCTACTATGAAGATGAAATCGTCAATATCCCGGCAGCTTGGTTCGGTCGAGTGCATCCTGAGGATTTAAGGGCTCTTACCTCGGCAATCGATAATCACATCAACGGTCATTCGGACAGCATTCAATGCGAATATCGGATCAGAGACCGTCAAGGATTTTACAGATGGATGCTTTGCAGAGGATCTTCAATCCGAGACAAAGTTGGTAAAGTCCTGAGGATTGCAGGCACGCAAACAGATATTCATGACCGAAAGCTCCTTGAAATCCAACTCTCTCATAATTCACTCCATGACAGCCTTACCGGACTTCCGAATCGAATTCTTTTCATGGAGCGATTGACCCAGTCCTTTATTCGTTACAAGCGGGACAAAATTAATTTTGCCGTTATTTTTATTGATTTGGACGACTTCAAGGATGTGAACGACCAATGGGGACATGCAGCGGGAGATCAACTTCTTTGCTCAATCGCAGCCTCAATTCAGAGGTGCGCTCGAGAATCCGATACAGTTGCTCGCCTTGCGGGGGACGAGTTCATTATCTTAATGACGAATGTCGAAGATGAAGAAGGAGTCAAGCACTTCACACAACGCTTGCTTAAAGAAACTCATACCCAGGTTAACATCTCGGGACACAGCTTTACTCCTTCTCTCAGCATCGGCGTCGCAATCATTAATAATGACTATGTTCGGGCTGAAGATCTGATGAAAGATGCAGACTTCGCACTTTATCAAGCAAAAGCAAACGGTAAAGACCAATATGCTTTCTTTTGCCCTGAAATGCGTCATACGGCTCACACCCTTTATGATTTCCAGACCTCTCTCGAGCAAGCGCTCGACAGAAACGAAATTCTTTTCCACTATCAACCGATCTTGGATATGAGAAGCACAAAAATTGTAAGCGTCGAATCCCTCATGCGCTGGCATCATCCGAGATATGGTCTTTTGCAACCTGATGATTTTCTTCCCATCGCTCAAGAAAGTGACCTCATCATCGCCCTTGGAAAGTATGCGGTTAGAGAGAGTCTAAGGCAGATGGAAGAATGGCAAAAAATGATTCCTGCCGCCAAGAATTGGTATATCAGCATCAATCTCGCCGAAAAACAGCTGCGGGAGAATGACTTCGTTCTCCATGTCCAGGCAGCGCTTGCCGACTGCAAATTTCCCAAATCTCAAATCATTTTTGAAATTCCGGAAAGTGCTGTTCAATCCGTCAACGATAAAATGTTTTTTATCATCCATGATCTTAAAAAGCTCGGTGTCAGGATCGCCCTCGACGATTTCGGTGTCGGTCGCTCATCCCTTACCATGTTGATGCGGTATTCTTTTGACTATCTGAAGATAGATCGCTCTCTCATTAACGAGTCTCACAAAAATATCTTTAGTCAAAAAATGATCAAGGTCATTTTATATCTGGCTAAAGAGCTCGGGATCGAGGTTATCTATGAAGGCATTGAGTCCCAAGAAGATTTGAAATTCATTTCTTCAATCGAGCCTCACTGGGCTCAGGGCTTCATCTTTTCGCGGGCTATTCCGCCCACAATGATGATCGATCAGCTTAAATTAACAGCTTAAATCCGGATCATCGTCCCCTGCTTGGCTGCAAAAGCTTCAGGAAAGATAAGTTTGGAAATAGATTCAATTTCAGAGATAATTTCATCCGTATGAGCGGGATCGTGATGAAAAAGAGCCAGGCGTTTTGCATTGGCTGCTTTTGCAAGAAGAACCGCATGTTCCCAAGTTGAATGCCCCCACCCCTTCTTCTCCTCATATTCATTTTTTGTAAAGGTCGCATCAAATACCAATAGGTCGGATCCGAGCACGAAATCCCTTAAACTTGAAAAATCATCCTGTTCGCATGACTCATGATCCGTGATATAAGAGCAAACTTTACTGCCACGAGTTACACGATAACCGCTTGAGCCGCCCGGATGATTAAGCGCAATAGAGGAAACTTCATACCCTTGTACGAATGTCGGTACCTCCGTCTCCATATCAAGAATCTGATCAAGTCCTACACATCTTTCAAAAACATCTGGAAAAAAAGGTTCCTTAAAAAGATGAGAACTCAGAAAGTTCTTCAATCCTCCCTTTGCTCTAAAATGGCTTGAATAGACGGAAAGCCTAAAGTTCGGGCTCCAAAGAGGTTCGAAAAAGGGGAGTCCGATCACGTGATCAAAATGAGCGTGGCTGATAAAAAGAGAGGCTCGACGAATACCTTTTTCAAGACACCACCTCCCCAAGTTGTATAGCCCCGTTCCCGCATCGAAGATCAAGAGATCATCTCCGTCATAAAGACTCACGCAGCTCGTGTGTCCTCCGACCTGGCTATATTCAGGCGAACAACACGGACTGGATCCTCTAACACCCCAAAATTTTACTTCAATAGCCATGAATCTTCCCTGCGATTTCCTATGCTATAATTTTTATTTTATCATATATTTCTGAACAAGCACTTTCCTAAAAACTATTTTTAGACAAAGAGTTTTCTATCTGATATGGTAAACTTATTAACTTCTTGTAATAAAATAAAAATGTCTTATTTTAAACAGGGTGATAAGTAGAATGACAAAAATCCTGATGGTGGATGATGAGCCGGATCTGGATATCTTGATTCAACAGCGATTTCGCAATGAAATAAAGACCGGTATTTACGAATTTCTTTTTGCTAGGAATGGTGCACGTGCGCTGGATGTGATTCACCAAAACCCCGACATCGGTCTCGTTTTAACAGATTTGAATATGCCGGAGATGAACGGGCTTGAACTCTTGCTGCAACTCAAAAAAGACAGCCCGAACATCAGGATCCTGATTATTTCAGCTTATGGAGATTCGGAAAGCAAATTGCTGGCGAAAAAAGCAGGAGCTGAAGGATTCATTACAAAGCCCATTGTCTTCTCAGAGCTTGAAGAAAAAATCAAAACCTTGATTGCCACTTAATTTTTAATTTCCTCCCAAAATTTGCGACAGAATCGCTCCTTATGTTAAAGTAATTTTAGAAAAGATAAGTGATAAGTCAGGCGAGGCATCTTTGAAAAGATCCTACTTCATTCTTTTGGCAACCTGCGCCGTCCTTTTTACGGGAGGAGTTTTTACGCTACTTCCTTTTTCTCAAGCTCTTTTTGCCTGGATGTTCGGGGCCCTGGTTTACATGATAACAGTTTTGACATATGAGAGTCTGACCCGACGAAGGCAACACTCCAAAATTGTTCTTGCCATTAATCACTTCGTTAAGACCAATGAACTCATCTTACAAAAGTTATCCGCTTTTCCTGAAGCCCCCGCCTCTTCAAAAGAAACTCTGGATAGGGAAGCATCTTCGGAAATTGTTGCAGAAATTAAAATCTTACAAACCCTTATGGAGAAAATAACGGCCACACAAAAAGATAAGCCTCTCGAAGATCAAGAGATTTTTGAAGAACCTGAAATCTCAGAAAAGGCAAAAGGCGAAAAGAAAATAGACGTTAATAAATATGATCGAAGCGAAATTCTCTCTCTTTTGCAAGACGCGATCAAGAACGACCGGATCGAAATGTTGCTCCAGCCGATTGTGAGTCTTCCTCAACGTAAGCCTAGATTTTTCGAATGCTTTTCTCGTATTCGAACGCAAAACGGGAGCATCCTTCTCCCTGACCATTACCTAGACATTGCGACGGAGGAATCCCTTGTCAGACTCATTGATAACACTCTTCTTTTCAGGTCCATTCAAGTCATCCGTCACGGCTTAAGAAAAAGAATTCACGTGCCCGTCTTCTGCAACCTCTCGATTGCAACCTTGCAAGACGCTTTTTTTGTTGACAGTTTTATCGATTTCATCGGAGACCATCCGGAGCTTTCCAAACATATCGTCTTTGAAATGAATGCAAAGCGTTTTTTAAGCAGTTTGGATGCTATTGATAAGCACCTTGAGGAACTGAATCATTTCGGTTGCTATTTTTCTCTGGATGGTATTGAAGATATCGAGCTTGATCTTCCTACACTCAAGAAAAAATATATCCGTTTTATCAAGCTTGATACGCTGTTTCTCCTGAATTTCACGCGGCTAGAAAGCGACTTCCAAAGGCTTCTGGCCCTTAAGAGTCAAGCAGATCTCCTCGGCATTGATCTTATTCTCTCAAAAGTTGAGACGGATAAACAGCTCCTTGATCTCTCCGATCTGCACCTTGATTTCGGACAAGGATATCTCTTCGGCGAACCCAAATTAAATGCAAGAATTTAATCCGTTCCCTCCCCTCTCAGAGCCCTCTTTTTTCTCAAAAGTCCTTGTCTCAAGGGAGTAGGCATGTTAAAAAACGTAAACCCTTGATAACTGAGAAATAAGAAAAAGGGATGGGCACCGATAAAAAGAGCTTGGGAAGGACATAAAGATACATGAAGACGCTCGCCTCTCGTTATGCGCAAGCCTTCCTGGATCTTGCACTTGAACACAAGGTTCTTGAAGCCGTTCGTCGCGACCTTACTTCTCTTAAGAAAATAATAGATATCAATACGCTTTTTTTGTCATTTCTTAAGTCTCCGATCATTTCTCAAAAAGATGCGGCCGCTGTTTTTTCCGAAATTTCATCAAAGGCCTCTTTCCATAACTTAACAATGCAGCTCTTGGGAGTATTGGTCGAGAACAGTCGGAAAAATATTCTGCCCCAATTTATTGACACCTTCGAAAACCTTCTGAAAGCTCGAGAGAATCGTCTTACGGCCTCGGTAATTTCAGCTCGAAAACTCCTCAAAGCCCAAAAAGAATCCCTGACCTCTGCCATTGAAAAGAAATTAAACACAAAAATAGACCTAAAGGAAACCATTAATCCTGAGATTATAGGCGGCATTATCGTCCGTTTCGGTCCCTATCTCATTGATACATCAGTCAAGTCACAGCTTAATCAACTTCGGAAAGAATTAAGAGGTTAACTTATGGAACTGCGTCCCGCTGAAATTTCATCGATTCTGAGAAAACAAATTTCAAATTATACGCTCGAGAGCGAATTTGCCGAGGTTGGCCATGTTTTAGAG
>CAYUCY010000066.1:0-8152 GCA_964443525.1 uncultured Thiotrichales bacterium | reverse complement strand
GGGACCAGATTTTTCATGAACTGGCGGGCGGCTTTATAACTGTCTTCTCCTGCAACCCAGACGTCGGAAATGTCTTTGGTGTAATAATCGCGGATCGAGCGCTTAATAATATCGTCTTCTTCATAAATAAGGGCGGGTGCAATTGATTGCAGCGTGTTTTCGCGAATCTCATTCCACCCGCGCATCAAAAATTCTGCATCTCTTTTAATCTCGACCTTCGTCCTCTCGCGGCCGGCCGTGCGGATAATAAGGCCCATCCCCTCTGGAATAGAAAGTTCTTCAAGGATAGAACGTAGGCGTGAACGATCTTTCGGATTTGAAATTTTACGAGAAATGCCGCCGCTTCGAGGAGAATTCGGCATTAAAACGCAATACCGTCCCGCAAGAGAAAGATACGTCGTAAGAGCGGCTCCTTTTCCGCCGCGTTCTTCCTTGACGACTTGGACAAGGAGGATCTGTCCTTTTTGAATGACCTCCTGGATTTTATACATTCTATGAAGAGGAGGACGGGCCGCTACGGCTTCTTCTTCCTCTTCTTCAGGCAAGGGAAGGTCCGTTCCGCCGGTTTCTTCAACAAGAACCTCTTCCTCTTTTTTCTTTGCTTTTGTTTTTTTCTTTTTCGCCGTTTCCTTCGGCTTTTCTTCCTTCAAGTCTTCGGGCAGAATATTTTCATTGCGGGAGGCGATTTGCTCGGCTAACGCCTCTTTAAGAGCCTCACGATCGGAGACAGGAATACGAAAGTAGTCGGGATGAATTTCGCTGAAGGCTAAAAACCCGTGGCGATTTCCGCCGTAATCAACGAAGGCAGCTTGGAGGGAGGGCTCCACACGAGCGATTTTGGCCAGGAAGATATTTCCTTTAATTGTTTGCTTGGTTGTGCTTTCGAAATCGAAATCCGTCAGGCGATTTTTTTCATCGATGATGGCAACACGCGTTTCCTCAGGATGGGCGGCATCGATCAACATAATTTTATTTGGGTTTGTCATCATAAGACTCCTTAAAACTGCTCAGGTACAAACCTGAGACATTGGGAGAGTTTGAGTCTTTGTGAAATTACAAGGGTCGCCCGACCTTAACGTCGGGGTGCTGATTCGGGCGTTGGACCACCCGTAGGCCGGCCCTGGTGAGGTTCCAGCTCGAATCGTTGAACAATACGTAAACGATCAATCATTTTTGGTAAAACCCTTTGTAAATCCTTCAAAGAAGCTCGGAGGCTCCCTTTTTCTTTCCACGTTACAAATCGTGCCGGTCCTCGAAATATTCTTCATGATTTTGCGGCACATAAAAAACCATCGTCAGAATAGCTAACTTTAAACCGTTATACAATAAATAAAATCCGTTTCATGGGCGCCACACCCTGTTTCTTTTCGGGTACAGGGATGAAATTTAGCTGTTAAGAATCGTGTAATTCATACCTTCACTTGAGCTGTTTGCTTTGTGTATTATCTCCAAGGAAATTTCAGAAGAATCTAAAAGGAGGCGCCCTTTGCAAGCTCATAAAGAAATGAAGTGGGATGCGAGAGAAAAGAGAGGAAGAAGTGTCCTCTGGGGGTCTCTTGACGGTCTGACTCTCCTTTTACTGAAGGGGGAAGAGGCAAGGCCGTATCGGCGCCAGATTGCCGATTTGAATATTTATTCTTAATTAAGGACGCTGCGTAGAAGATTTATATCGCTTGCGATTGTTACGTTGAGATTTCAATTGACTTTTTGGCGGAATTTTTCATGAATAGAGGAGTTTTGATACACTAACCCTCTATCCTATTTAGAGAGACAAGGTCTGATTTTTCGTGAAAAAATTTTTTACCACTTTATTTAGTCTTTTGCTCTTGGGCCTTTTTCTGGCAGGCACTGCTGCGGTTCTTGTTTTTTATTATTTCGGAGCAGGCCTTCCCGACTACAAATCTCTCTCAAAGTATCAACCGCCTGTCGTCACGCGTCTTTATTCTGGGGATGGGCGAATGTTCGGTGAATATGCCTGGGAGAAACGGATTTACGTTCCTTTCGCAGCCATTCCGAAACGGGTGATTCATGCCTTTTTGTCGGCGGAAGATAAGAATTTTTATCATCACAGCGGCATTGATATTCCGAGCATCATCGGAGCAGCGCTTACAAACGTTTCTCGGGTCGCCTCCTCCAAAAGACCGATCGGCGCTTCAACCATCACTCAACAAGTGGCAAAAAACTTTCTCCTCTCGGAAATTGCTCACAGCGTATCCTATGAACGCAAGATCAAGGAAGCAATCCTGGCTTTTCGGATTGAAAATGCCTTTACGAAAGATCATATTCTCGAGCTTTATCTGAACGAGATTTATCTGGGCGGTAGCTCTTACGGAATTGCTGCCGCTGCTCTCAATTATTTCAACAAATCCTTGGATGAGCTTTCCGTGGCGGAAGCCGCTTTCTTGGCGGGATTGCCAAAAGCCCCCAGCCGTTATAGCCCCAGCAGAGATTATGAGGCCGCCATCGGTCGTCGGAACTACGTCATCAACCGAATGCTTGAAGACGGCCATATTACGGAGGAGGAGGCGAAAACAGCAAAAGCTGAGCCATTGAAATTGATTAAACGTGATCCCGGTGACGTTGTTCACGCCAGTTATTTTGCAGAGGAAGTCCGTAGGGAGCTTTTGGAAAAATACGGTGAGAATGCCCTTTATCAAGACGGCTTCGTCGTGCGGACCACTCTTGATCCCACGTTGCAGGAGTTGGCGGAACGTCATCTCAAAAATGGATTGATCTCTTATGATCGGAAGCACGGATGGCGGGGCGCCTCTCTGCATTTAACCTTGACGGCGACGGAGCTCTCCGGGAAGTCTTCCAATCCCGATACAAAAAAACCTCTCTGGCATCAGAAATTGATCGCTGCAGAGATCCCAACGGGGCACCGCGGTTGGCAAAAGGCTTTGGTTCTGGATCTGTCTACGACGGGCGTTAAAATAGGGCTTGAGTCGGGCGAAATCGGCTCGATTCCTCTCTCAGAGCTAAAATGGGCACGTCGTTATATTAATGAAAATGCAAAAGGGGAGGAGATTACCCATCCCAAACAGGTCTTGATCCCCGGAGATGTGGTTTTGGTCGAAAAACTTGGCGGTGAAAAAGTTCAAAAGGATACTTATAAGCTTTGTCAGATACCGAAGGTTTCGGGTGGCCTTATCGTGATGGAGCCTCATACGGGGCGCGTGCTTGCCCTTCAAGGGGGGTTCAGCTTCGATGTGAGCCAATATAACCGGGCGACGCAAGCTAAACGTCAAGTGGGATCTGCCTTTAAACCTTTCGTATATTTGGCGGCACTCGAGCGAGGTCTTAGCCCTTCCACCATCATTTATGACTCTCCTTTCTCGATTTCTTTGGGTTGGGGGTTGGGTATTTGGCGCCCTAACAACTGGGACAAGAAATTTATGGGGGCAATGACTTTGAGGCGTGCCTTCGAATTGTCCCGGAACCTGGCGACCATTCGGTTAACCCACGAACGTGTCGGAATGAAAAATGTGGTGGATCTCGTCAAGCGATTTAACATCGTTGATGATATGCCGAACCAGTTGGCTATGGTCTTAGGAGCGGGAGAGACGACGCTCATGAAACTGACAGCGGGCTTTGCCATGATTGCAAACGGCGGTAAACGGGTCACACCGACGCTCCTTGATCGAGTTCAGGATCGTAATGGAAAGACACTGCTTGTAAACAAATCCCGCTTTTGCCAAGATTGTGATAAATATACGGCGGAATCAGAGATGCTCCCCGGTATTGTCGATACGGCCGAACAGGTCACGGATCCTGGCAGCGCCTATCAAATTTTATCCTTCTTACAAGGCGTTATCGAGCGAGGGACAGGACGTAAACTCCAAGATTTGGGGAGGCCGATTGCAGGCAAAACGGGTACCACAAACGATTATCGGGATGCCTGGTTCGTGGGCTTTACGCCTGATCTCGTGGTTGGCGTCTACGTCGGATATGACACCCCTCAATCCCTTGGTGACAAGCAATACGGCGCTGTAGTGGCTCTTCCGATTTTCCACGAATTTATGCAGGAAGCTCTTAAGGATAGACCCGCTATTCCTTTCCGCGTTCCGAAAGGGGTCCGTCTCGTTCGTGTTAATGCGGATACGGGACGGCCTACTTCTTCCCGTGATCCGAATCTGATTTATGAGGCGTTCAAGGAAGATCAGGAGACACCGACGGATTTCGTCTCGGTGGAGGCGGCTTCAAGCGCGTCCGGTGGGGATCATTCGGAATCGGCTGAGGACGAGGCTTCATCCGATGCTCTCCCCAATGAAAATAGAGCGAAAGTGGGCTCTTCCGACGAAGATCGTAAGGGAACAGCTCCCGAAATCACAGGGACAGGCGGGTTGTATTAAAAACTTCGGTGAGAAGCCTTTAAGGGACATTTTTTGTGGTGTGACCGGATTAATTTTGGGAACACCTAACAAAGCATAGATGACCTGGTAATCTCAGTCATGGAAGGGAAAAGTCATGACTGAGATTGTTTGCAAGAAATGTGGTTCGGGAGCTTATGTTAAAAACGGGTTTATGGAGGGAAAGCTGCGGTCGATGCAGGGGATGTCTTTATAACTTCACCTTGACGCCTCGACGAGGGAAACATCCCGGATTAAAGGCGTTAGCGGTTTTGCTGTATGGCTCTGCCGAGGTGACGATATCGAAGATCGCTCGTCTGATCAAAGTCTCTGAGGTGGCCGTCTTACAAATAGATTCGCACGGCCAGCCTTGCGACAGAACGCCCTCAGCAACAAAATCCTGAGATTGTTATGATTGATGAAATATGGCATTTTGTCGAATGAAAAAAAACAAAAGTTGGCTCTGGAAAGCCTACGACCCTATATGCCGTCACATCCTTGCCTGGCATCTGGGTGGCCGTCATGACGTAAGCCTCACAAAAGATCAAAGATGTATCACAGATGATTGGGTCGGTTCTCACAGGGTAATCTCTAAAGCTCCTTTTTACAGAAAAAGACTTGACGCCCTTGATCGAGAGCGACAACGCTCGTACGAGACTGAATCTCGCGAGATTTAGGCGAAAGACTCAAGCAAGTTCCCGGTCCTTGAGAATGGTCGATCTCTCTTGCTCTTTCCGATAGCCTCTTAGTCCCTCAACCCTTTCAATCCTACCAGGACATTTTTCCGTCTATGTTTAGTTAAGTGTTTCTGTTTGGGAATCCTATGAATTTCTTCACGCACAAATCACTTACACGTATAAGAAGTTCTCTTCAAGCACCACTTTCGAGAATTAATACAGAAACATTTTGTAACAAAAGGGCGTTTGCCCGTCCCTTAAAGCCGTCTTATCCTGTAAATAGAGTTAAAAGAGAATAGAAAAAGAAATGCGCAAAAAAATGATTCGCCAAAAAACGCTGAAACGCGCTGTCGTGCTGGAAGGCGTAGGTCTTCATTCAGGCAAAAAAGTTAGTTTGCGCCTTCTTCCTTCAACCGTTAATACCGGTCTCATCTTTAAACGCGTTGACCTCGAAACCCCGGTTTTCATCGAAGCGCGCAGTACTTGCGTGACGGATACACTCCTTTGCACAAAAGTGAGCAATGAGCATGGTGTTTCTGTCGGCACCATCGAACACCTCATGGCGGCCCTTGCGGCTTGCGAAATCGACAATATCTTGATCGAAATCAGTGGTCCCGAAGTCCCCGTTTTGGACGGCAGCTCCGCTGTTTTTACCCGTTTGATCGAAGAAGCCGGGATCGCAGAACAACTGGCCCCTCGTCGCTTTTTGAAAATTCTTAAATCTGTCACCGTTGAAAGCAACGACAGGCAAGTGACCTTGTCATCCGCCTCTCGTTTTGAGATTTATTTTGAAATGCAGTTCAACGGAAGACAAGGCATCCTTCCCCAATCCCTCGAAATGCTCAATCCGATCAAAGATTTTAAGGAAGAGCTATCAGGCGCTCGTACTTTCGGGTTTGCAGAAGATGTCGAAAAGTTGCGCGCGGCAGGCCTTGCCTTGGGCGGGTCTCTCGAAAATGCAGTCGTGATTGAAGACGGCCATGTTCTCAATCCTGAAGGACTTCGTTTTGAAGATGAATTCGTCCGTCATAAAGCTTTAGATGCGATCGGTGACCTTTATCTTGCAGGCGGCCCTCTCTTGGGACGCTATGAGGGCATCAATGCAGGGCATGAAATGAATCATTTAGCCCTTGAGGCTCTGCTTTCTGATGAGACTGCCTGGACTTGGATCACACTTGAGGAAACCGTTCAGGAGGAAAAGTTCAGCTGGTTCCGTCCTAAGCCTCTCTCTTTACGTCCCGCGGCTTCTATCGCCTTTTAAAATTTACTCGGTTGTGGTTTCGTTCATTTTTGAAGCTCTGAGTTTACGATAGGCTTCGATAGACATGATCTTGTCTTGAGGCATCCGATCGATACAAAGAATGCCGTTCAGGTGATCAACCTCATGTTGAATGATCCGAGCTAAAAACCCTTCAGCTTCCCCCTGCACAGGGGTGCCATCAGGCAGAAAAGCAGTATATTTAATTTTTGAATATCTTTTAACAGGGCCTGTGAGATCCTTAACCGAAAAACATCCCTCATAATCCTCATGCATTGTTTCTCCAAGCCCTTCATAAGAAGGGTTAACCCAAATCGTTTTCGGCATGGTTTGGGTGAAATCGTTTCGCCATTTTTTGAGGTCAGGGTCATCAGGAGTCGCAAAAACGATCATTCTCTTTGAAAATCCGATCTGAGGAGCGGCCAGACCCGCACAATTTTCTTCCGCATCGAATTTCGCCTCGAGTGTTTTTAAAATGTGTTTATCCTCCTGTGTTAGCGGAAAAGCAACGTCTTCAGCCCGCTTCTTCAGAACCGCGCGACGATCTTTAGATTGAGTTTCATCGTTGATGACCACGTAGGAAGAATTTTTTTCCATGATAATCTCCTTTTCCCGAGGAAGAGCGCTACAGGCAGAGAGCGCAATCGTTGATAAAAGAAGGAAGCGTTTCATTGCTTAAGTCTTTCAAATTTAATAAAAACATGGTACTGTACTCAGAGCCTAAAAAAATTTCAAGCGGCTTACGAAAGACACCAAACATTTTCTCCTTATCTTGACACAAATTATTCCAAATCATAAAAATTCTAAACTCTGTTCAGAAAAAGGATGTAAGCTTATGTACGTACCCCGTTTTCTTCGAAGGATTATTATTTTATCGGCACTTTCTCTATTTCCTTACCATTCTGGGATATGCTCCCAAAAAAGTGAGGAGAGTCCTAAAGTTCCGACCTCCCAACTCCCGATCATATCTGAGGAGGATCTGACTCATCTCAGGACCTCTATGGGTGATTTTTCAAATATTCCCGTAGATCTTTTTGATCGCCATCTAACGCAGAAGCTCCCCGCGTATGTCATGTGTCTTAATAAAGCTTTCTTCATGCTCATCTCCGGATTTAAAGATGACCAAATTTGTAAGAAAGGAATCCAGACCAGTCCTTCTTTCAAGGTGTCGCATTGCTTAACTCCGGCTAAGGTTATAGTGTTATTGGACTTTAACCCGCATACAATATCGAGCGTTTATTGGTACGTCTTGGTCATGGAAGCCGTAAACTTACCCCAAGAACTTTGGTCTTTCCTAAAAAATTCTCGCATCAAGACCCTTTCTTTGAGAGGTTGTAAAATCGATAATTTAAAAGCGGTTTGCCTTGCGCAAAGCCTTCAAAATACATGCGTTGAAAAAATTGACTTATACTGGAATCAGATTGATAATGAAGGCGCATGGCAATTCGCTGAAAATCTCACCAAATCAAATGCCAAAGAAGTGATTCTCACGAAAAATAATATCACTCTAGGCAAAGGAACCGATTTTGTTCGATCTTTTCATGAGGCAAAAATCAGATTTGTTCATCTGGACGCTTGTCTGGAAAAAGAGATAGCTGAGCGTTTAAAAACTAACCCTACGATGACCGCTTGGAAATTCGTGTGGGATTTACACTTTTAAAGAAACACTTGAAAATCCTTTTGAAAACACCCTTGCCCTTTTCCTGAAAATAGCGTTTAAGTGAAGGGTGTAATTTTAGAGTGATTTTCAAGGATTGGGCTCAAAAGAATCGCAAGGATTTCTCTTGGAATCAACCGCCTTGAAACGAAACGTATAAGGGGAAAAAACGCGTGCTCTCTCATCTTTCTCGATTTTTGTGTGTCTCATC
>CAYUCY010000065.1:6394-8201 GCA_964443525.1 uncultured Thiotrichales bacterium | reverse complement strand
GATGAAAACGCTCCCGTCCAAGAAAATCAATTGCTGGCTCAGCTGGATGACCGAGTGGAGCAAGCACGTTATCGTGAAATTAGATCAAGGCTTGCCTATCTCAAAAACGAACTTGAACGAGAAAGAAAACTTAGAAAACAAGATTTTACGTCCCAACAAGCCCTCGAGCTCAGAGAGAGTGAGTTCAAGGAAACGGAGGCTCAGCTTCTCTCTCAAGAAAATCTCTTAAAACGCCTTCAAGTGCGCTCCCCTCTTTCAGGAACGCTTTTGCGTCGGGATGTAGAGATGGGAGAATATGTAAAACCCGGAGATATTCTCTTTTGGGTAGGGAAGAGCACACCTCTTCGGATTACCGCAGATGTGGATGAAGAGGATATTCCCCTGGTTCAGGTGGGACAAAAAGTCCTCATTAAGTCCGACGCTTTTCCGAATGAAAGCTTTGCGGGCACAGTAAGCGAGATCACACCTAAAGGAGACCCGATCAATAAGAGTTTTAGGATAAGGGTGGCCTTGCCTGACGAAACTCTTTTACGAATCGGAATGACCGTTGAAGTGAATATCATCATTCGTGAAGTTCCCGTCACCCTCTTGATTCCTTCCACAGCCTTGCACCGAGGAAAGGTCTGGCGTATGGAAGACGGAAAACCTTTTCCGATCCAAGTTAAGCCGGGTATTGAATCCCCAGATTTTATCGAGATTGTTTCGGGCCTCACCTTGAAAGACGAAGTGGTCAAAAGCCCCACGCGTTATCCTAAGTTGATCTCATAGGGAGAGGAAGATGCGTCTGGTCCCTTCCCTCTCCGTCGCGTATCTCATGAGTCGAAAGAAACAAGCCGTTATTTCCATCCTCGGCGTTACCTTCGGTGTTGCCTTTTTTATTGCTCTCTTTTCTATGCTGAAAGGACTTCAGGAATATTTTATTCAACAAGTGATCGACGTCTCGCCGCACATTGTAATGAGAGATGAGTTCAGGCAAGCGCCCGAACAACCTGTAACCCGTCTTTACCCCTCTACTCCCGTTGAAATCAGAGGACTCAAGCCGAAAGAAGAAGTCCGAGGAATTCGCCATGCCGATCAAATCAGTAACCATCTTCAAAAGAAACCGGGTTTTCATGTCTCACCCGTTCTTGTTGGCCAGTCCTTCCTAAGATACGGTGGAAAAGACGTTCCGACGCGTTTAAACGGTGTAGAACCTCTTCTTGAAAAGGAAGCGAGTACCATTGAAAAAAATCTTCTCTCGGGTTCTTTTGATAACCTTTTAACAGAATCCAATGGAATCATCATCGGCAAAGGTCTCGCAGCCAAGTTAGGGGCTAGGATGGGATCCAGACTCAGCGTTGTTTCTTCGGTAGGGTCCATTTTATCCATGAAGGTCGTCGGCATCTTTAGAACAGGTATTACATCCCTGGATCAGAACGAAAGTTATGCCCTATTGAAAAAAGTTCAGATTCTTGAAAAAAAAGAAAATACGATCAATGAAATCCGAATTCGTCTGGATAAAGTCGATGATGCGGAAAAGTATGCAGCAGAAATTGAAAATGTCTTCGATTATCGCACCGAATCCTGGCAAGAAATTAACAGCGGCATCTTCGGCGTGTTCGTAATTCAGAAAATTGTGATGTATTCGACGATTTCGGTGATTCTCTTAGTGGCAGGGTTCGGCATTTACAACATCATTTCAACAATCGTAAATGAGAAAGTAAAGGATATCGCCATCCTGCTCTCTATGGGATTTTCACGCAAAGATATTGCCGGAATCTTCGTCTATCAAGGCATCATCGTAGGCCTCATCGGTGTTCTTTTCGGG
>CAYUCY010000065.1:2612-6384 GCA_964443525.1 uncultured Thiotrichales bacterium | reverse complement strand
CTAACGGAGCTCCTCGCCTCCTATCCCGTTAATCTCGAAGGAGCCCAACTCTTTATCCAGACACGAGGTCTCATCATGTACAGGTCTTTTTGGCAATATGTCATCAGCGCTCTTTTTGCTTTTGGCTCAACCATTCTGGCTTCCTACCTGCCTGCAAGAAAAGCGGCTGCCTTGAATCCTGTTGACATTATCAGAGGGACGGGTTAATGGCACGCTCTCAGAAAAACCTTCGGGTTGAGGCCCGAAATCTTACGAAGATCCTTCATGAAGGTCCATTTGATTTTACACTTGTCAAAGATGTCTCTTTTACAGTTCAGCAGGGAGAATTCATTGCATTGACGGGTGCTTCCGGCTCAGGGAAATCTTCATTGCTCTACCTTTTGGGTCTTCTAGATGCACCCACGTCGGGAGACCTCTTCTTTGACGGCAATGAGATGAGTCGTTCTTCACTTTCCGAAAAAGAACGCTTCCGCCTGAAAAATTTAGGATTTGTTTTTCAGTTTCATTTCTTGCTTCCAGAATTCACGGCTCTTGAAAACGTGATGTTGCCGATGCGTAAGCTAGGAGGACATTCTTTTAAAACAATGGAGAGGGAAGCTAAAAGTCTTCTGGATCAGTTTGACCTTGCATCCACATACAATAAAGTCCCTGCTCAACTTTCAGGAGGGGAAAGACAGCGTGTCGCCGTGGCCCGTGCCCTTGCCAACAACCCTGAAATTCTTTTAGCGGATGAACCCACGGGAAATCTTGATTCCGTGAATTCAAAAAGGGTGATGGAACTCTTTAACAACCTACGAAAGAAGAGCAAAACCACCATCGTCATGATTACGCATGATGAGTCTCTTGCAAAACAAGCGGATAAGATTCTAGTGATGAAAGACGGGCGACTTCTGCCTTAACTTTTCGGCGTTTATTCCTCCCGATGAATTCTTTCGTCTTTCTCGTGGCGTTCCTGGGCTTCAAGACTTAAGGTTGCAATGGGGCGCGCCTCAAGGCGCAAGATCCCGATCGGCTCTCCTGTTTCTTCACAATATCCGTATGAGCCGTCTTCAATTCGAGCCAAGGCCTCATCGATTTTGTTGATCAATTTTCTCTCGCGATCCCTCGTCCGAAGCTCCAGAGCCCGGTCCGTTTCAGCAGAAGCACGATCTGCGACGTCCGGTTCATTATGGGTCTCTTCTTGCAAATGATGGATGGTTTCAACAGAGTCTTTCAAAAGCTCTGTTCGCCATTTTAAGAGCTTTTGACGAAAATACTCTAAATGCTCGTCACACATATATTCTTCTTTATCTGAAGGCCTATAGTCCGGAGACAAAATAATATTATGATCCACATTTTTTGAATCTTTTTTACTAACTGCTTTAGGCATTTTTATCTCCTCTTATTATACTTTATTACTATTATACTTTATGTAACTAAAAAAATGAAGACTCTAACGCCGCTCTCTCTCATTTTCTGCCACTTCCATTTTTGCAAGCTCGATGGCCAGTCGCTGCTCAATTTCCTGAACAATTTCGTTCAGCCTCGGATCTTGAGACGAAATCGGCGTTGCCTCTAGAGATTTACGCAGACGAATCATTGCCGATTTTTCCAGACCTCCTCCTAAAAGAGAATGGCGAATTTTATCCAGCACTTTCAATATTTCTTCGCCACGCGCTCGTGACCTTTTAAGAGAAAAGAGAGGTTGCGTGACTTCTTGAAGCTGAAGAATGTCAGAAATCTCAGAAGAAGCAGGCGGCGTTTCCCTTAAAGAGGGAGTATAAGTGGGACCTTCAACCTCCGCTAAGAAAGAGTCACTTCTTCTCTTTATATCGGGCTTTTTAACGCGAGAGGGAGTATTTAATTTTTGTGCCGGAGTGGAGTCAACTTTCATCGGAGGTCATCTCTCTCAAACGATTCAACAACATGCTCATCATCCGCGTCACGATCAATTAACTCCCTAAAAATTTTTCTTTCTTCATCAATGTTCTACGCTTACCTCGCACGCTTGGCACGATTTTCGCATGGATTACAATAAATTTTAACATGGAGCTTTCTGAATGAGAAAAGGTTTTTATGAAGAGAGAGCTAAAATAAAAAGAAATCAACACGATTCTCTCATCTCTTTTATCAAAGCCCACCTCTCATTGACGTTGCTTCTCCTGGCCTTTTTTTCCGTTTTTTTCCAAATACGAGACTTAACGGCGCTTATGGTTCGGCTCAAAGATATCGCTTCCTTTGAGGGAATAAGGGACAATCAGCTGATCGGCTACGGACTTGTTGTCGGCTTAAACGGGACTGGTGACAGCCTTCAGAACACACCTTATGCCAGAGAAACAATGGTCAGCATGTTAGAGCGTCTCGGTATCAATGTTCGAGATAAAATGAAAGATCTCAACTCTAAAAACGTAGCCGCCGTGATGGTGACCGCAAACCTCCAACCTTTTGCCCGACACGGGACCCGAATGGATGTTAGTGTTTCTGCGATCGGTAATGCAAAAAGCCTTCAAGGAGGAACCCTTCTTGTCACACCGCTGATCGGAGCCGACAGTGATGTCTATGCCGTTGCTCAAGGAGCGGTTGCCATCGGCGGTTTTTCAGCCCAGGGGAAATCCGAGTCAAGTGTAACCCAGGGCGTGCCCACCGTCGGTCGTATCTCCAATGGTGCGATCATAGAAAAAGAAACGGGATTTGAACTGGATTCTTTGCATAACTTAAAGCTGGCTTTACGAAACCCGGATTTCACAACGGCAAGGAGAGCTGCTGAAGCAATTAATGCTTTTGCAGGCGGGAGTGCCGCTCGTGCCATTGACCCAACGACTATTCATATTAATGTGCCCTCGTCTTATCGCCAGCGCGTCTCTCAATTCTTGACGGAAATTGAACAGCTCAAGATACAACCAGATCTCTCGGCAAAGGTCATCATCGACGAATCCAACGGAGTTATCGTTATGGGAGAAAACGTCCGAATTTCGACGGTTGCCGTCAGTCATGGAAATCTCACGATTCGAATTACGGAAACCCCGCAAGTTTCCCAACCCAATCCTTTCTCTAATACGGGAGAGACGAAAGTGGTTGAAAGAAGCGATATCAGTGTCGAGCAAGGGAACAAAAAATTAACTCTTCTCGAAGCCGGTGTCAGCCTTCAAGATCTTGTAAAAGGTCTTAATTCGCTCGGCGTAAATCCGCGGGATATGATCACGATCCTCAGGACGATCAAGTCCGCTGGAGCACTCCAGGCAGACATAGAGGTGATCTCATGACCCTGACGCCGAGGCTCTCTCCTTTATCCATTCAAACGAAAACTCTTCCACCTCGGCCTCAGTCAAATTCTGAAGAGGTCATCTATGAGACCGCACGAAAATATTCCGCCATCTTCTTTACCCAATTTGTCCAGGAGATGATGGAAGGCCTGGAATCCGTCGGCGGCTTCGGTGAAGAGATGTATCGGACCCTCCTGGCAGATGCGATCGGAGATACCCTTGCAACTTCTTCGAGTGGTCAAGAATTGACCCAAACTCTCACAACTCAGATGAAAATCTTGCAGGAAGGACGGGCTCAATCGTCAGCCGTTCCCATTCCTTATTTTAAGGAGGTTAAAGGATGACTTACGAACAGATGATGATTAAAACAAATGATCTTATTGAGATCCTGGAGAAAGAAAATAGACTTCTGAAAGAAAAAAAATCTTTCGAAGCAGCTCAACTCGTTGATGAAAAGCTCGGGATATTGGCAAGCTACCATCGTCTTTTAATTGACATTAAGACGAATATATCCCTTCTCAACGGATGGC
>CAYUCY010000065.1:0-2602 GCA_964443525.1 uncultured Thiotrichales bacterium | reverse complement strand
GCGTCATAGCCTCCTTGAAAGAACGAGCTATTTAAATGAGTTAGCTGCAGAGAATGAAGAGAGGCTTTCAATCTTCAATACGGCAAACGAGAGACTCCTTAAAATTATTTCAGAGATTCTTACGACAAATAAAAAAAATGTCGAGGGGTATACGGTGTTCGGACGAATGCCTTCTCTCCAGAGAAAATATAATACGGATTTGGTTTCTCTTTCCGTAAACCAGGTTCTTTAGGAGGATCGAATGGGCGGGAGTCTTCAATCAGTACTAGTCAACGGTCTTTCAGGTATGACAGCGTCTCAAGCACGTATTACGACATCGTCAAATAATATCGTGAACGCAAACGTTGAGGGATATACGAACAAAGTTTCAAAACTTGAGACCGTGGTTCTCGGTGGCATCGGCGCCGGCGTACGAGCAACAATGCCTATAAGGATCGTCGACGAATCGAAAATTAATCTCTTGAAAGAATCAACGTCAACGGTTGCCTGGCTTTCCGTGAAAGCAGACTCTTATTTTAATTTAGAGCATGCTTTAGGAGGCATAGATTCGCAAACCTCTCTGTCTGGGATGCTCGGAAAGTTTCAAAATGCGATCGCCGAACTCTCAAAAGCACCCTCAAATGCAGGCAGGCGAAATGATCTCCTCTCAACCGCACAAGAACTTTGTACAAGTTTGAAGACCATAGGGTCTGCTCTACAGGAAAGAAGAAGCTATTATGATCGTAGCATCAGCGAGTCCGTTGCACTTGTAAATGACAAACTTAAAGAAATCGAAAAGTTGAACAGTGATATCACGCTGAACAAGGCCTTGGGACAAGCCTATGGTGATCTCGAAGATCAAAGAGACCGGGCTATCCGAGCTGTATCCGAACATATGAACATCTCTACCTTTAAAACGGAAACCGGGGCTATTTTTATCTCGACCAAAACGGGACGTGCTCTCGTCACGGGTGCTGCCAAGAACCTTTCCTTTAACCCCACTATGGGAATTGATGCAGGGGCAACCTACCCTTCTGTGATCGGCCCTATCACCATTGACGGAATTGATATTACGACTGAAATAAGTACGGGAAAAATAGCCGCTTTTGTCGAGCAACGAGATTCGATCCTGCCGAAGCTTCAACTTGATTTGGATACTCTCACCGTCAACCTTCGGGATACCGTTAATCAAATTCATAATCAAGGGTGCGGGTTTCCACCTGCAAAAACCTTAACAGGTCAACGGGCATTTATGACGCCCTCCACGCCGGGTTCCTTTACGGGCACGGGAACGATCAGAATTGCCGTGATAGATAACACCACGAATACTTATATTGAGGCTCTTGATCTTGATTTGACAACGGTGACAACGCCCGAAGGCGTTCGAGCCGCCATTGATGCCATGGCAAATGTCTCGGCCACATGGAGCAATAATAAGCTTAAACTCGACGCAATAAACGCCAATTACGGCATTGCTCTTGTTTCGACGACGACCCCTGCTGCAAGCGTTCAGCTCCCAAGCACGGCTACCCAGGGATTTTCTCATTATTTCGGCCTCAATGATCTATTTATCACGCCCGACAAGGTCGCAGAAGACGGCAACAGTATCGCAGGCATCACGAGATTAATCAGCGTGAGAAGCGATATCTTAGCCACCCCCTCTCTGATCTCAAGCGGAAAGATCGATGGTTCTCTAAGCGTACAGCCTCTTCCAACGACATCGGCCCTTTACGAGGGTGATAGGTCCGTCATGCAGCTTCTTTTTGATAAAATGAATGAGAAAGTATCTTTTGCGGCCTCCGGCAATTTTTCCGTCCGAAGTGACACTCTGAAGGATTTTGCAAATGAAATTATTTCATTTACGGCCCTTCAGGCCAATCAGACCAAAACACACCTGACCACGGAAAACGAAATTCAGGACCGCCTCAAGGAATCAATCGGCGCCATCAGCGGCGTCAACGTTCAAGAACAAGTAACGGGAATGATTGCGGAACAAAGGCTCTATCAAACCTCGGTTGCCGTCATTAAAGCCAGCCGGGAAATGTTTGATCAATTGATGGAAGCATTCCGCTAAACACAAGGAGAAACAAACCATGACGAACTCGCTCACTCGCGTTGGAGACTTTGCTCAATTTGATGTTATGAGTTCCCAAACACAAAATATAAAAAAGCAGGTTTCTGAGACGAACCGTCAAATGGTGACGGGCCTTAAAGCCCATATGTTAAGTGACATCGCCACTGAAAGTAGGCGACATTTAAATATTACCGGAGCGATCGACAAAAGTAACCAATATATTAAAAATATCAATGACACAATGAGACGACTTGAGTCCATGAAAACACAAGTCGAACAGTTAATCAGCATGAATTCGGAGTTTAAGGCTCGGCTTAAAGGAGCTGTCGGAAATGCAACAGTCATCGACACGGGATTGAATGCTTACGCGAAGGGAAGGCTCGAAAACTTAGAACAAATTCTGAACACGACTGACGGAACGGGGCAAAATCTCTTCGGAGGAGATCGGACGGAAGGAAAAATCGTCGATACAAGCTTATACCCCACGCCAGGGCCGGGAGATCCGTTGAGCCAGGCCTACTATGCAGGGAATTCTACAAAACACAAGAT
>CAYUCY010000064.1:0-8283 GCA_964443525.1 uncultured Thiotrichales bacterium | reverse complement strand
GATGCGGTTTAACAAGATCACAGCCCGCCATGAGCCTTTTATTCTTAAACCAACCTTATAGCAGGAGAAAATATGATGGAAACCGTTATGAATGATAATCAAGGCCTGGACGTTCAAGAAGAAAGGAACGTCCTCATCTTCAAGAAACTGAAAGACGATCTGTTTCAGCTCAAGAAAGATCTCTCAGGGATCATGAGTAAATTGACGCTCGAGGTTTCAGAGTTGGAGGATCATAACACGTCGGCTTTGGAGATGTTAAAGCAGGCTTCTTCACAAATTCAAGAGACTGTGGAGAAGGCGACCGTTGAATCCCAGCCCGTTCTGACGAAGTTGATTAAGGAATCGCTGGCAGAACCATTTTCCGCGATGAAACAAGAGGTTTCCTCTCTGAGTAAGAAGCTAGAAGGGGCTTATCGAGAGCGAGAATCGTCACTTACAACCAAAGGTGTTTTGGTGACGATCAGTTTTTGTTTGGGATCCATGCTGACGGGCGCAGGTCTTTGGTATTTCTTCCCGCAACATGTCTCTGTTAATCAGTCACTCACGGATTGGCAGCTCAAGGGACTCAGAGACGGCGCCATGTTCAGACATGCCTTCAAGAAGCTTGCGAAAAAGGAACAGCAAGCCCTTGAGAAGAAAATGTGGGATTCTTATGACGACTGGTTTAACGAGTTTTTGGAGAAGACCAAATAAGCCCCATTAGTGCAGGGTCTTTTCGAGCTCCTTGACCTGAGCTTCGGAAAGGCCCGTATCTTCGATAATTTTATCGAGGGGATGATTCTTTCTCAAGAGTTCCAGAGCACGGGCAGCCTGTAGGATGCCTTTTTCCATACCTTGCTGCATACCTTGCTGAAGGCCCTTCTTGAAAATCTCCGGCTTAAGTTGCTCTGCAATGGTCATAATCTTGCCCTCGTCAACGGTTTCCAACTGTTTGATGGCCTCAATGAAATCCTGTCTGTCAGATACTTCACCTGCCTCAACAATATAGCTAATTGTAGCATAGATGTAAGCTTCTTCGCCACTCTTTTCGATTTCACGCAGGCCTGAGAGGATTTCTCTTAAGACGGGCAAAAAGTTGGCATCATGAATGTGCTTGGCAACAAGAGACATGGTGCCGAACCACAGCCACCTCTTGAGCTCTTCATCAGGCACTTGGGAGAGGTCAATGAGCTGCCATGGCTTTGAGAAGGAATCCCGGGCGAGCTCTTCATTGGATCCGAAGAGCGTGAAGAGATCCATGGAATAGGGATATTTGTTCTTTCCCGTAAAAAGAATCAGGGGATAGACGAAGGGAAGCGTCTTTGTTTTTTCCTTCTTCAGGTGTTGCTCTTGAATGGCGGTCATGTATTTGAGAATTCGGAAAGGCATAAGCTTGTCGGGGGTGGATTGATGCTCGAAGAGGAGATACAGGAATCCTTCTTCCCCATGAAACCGTGTCTTGAAGAGCACGTCTGCAATTTGAAGACGGAGCTTATCATCGACGAAGGAGTCTTTTTGAGGGACAATATAGTCCCAATCGATGCTCTTTTGGATATTGGCGGGCAAGTGGATTTGGAGGAGTTCCTTGACGACCTTCTTGTTTCCCATCAGGGAACGGATATAGCGATCATGGGGCGTCAGGCGATTCTTCGGCATGGTGTCTCCCGGGGAGGTTAAGTTCAAGAGAATCCAAAGACAAGAAAAGGACTCCCTCCTTTTTAAGGAACGATATGATCCTACCTCTCTTTGTCTTAAATTTCAAAGGGTCGTCTTCCCGAGCGGGGCGAAATGACACCTTAAGGAACCTTTTCTTTTTTGCACATTCCCCCAAAAAGGTGCATTAAGTCGAGTACATGGCTAGCAGAGATGCTAGCCATGTACTCGACTTAATTGTGAGAGTGGTTACCTTTGTATCCCTGGTATGCCAGTATTATTACAAGGTAGGCTGGCCGACACACCATGTTGATCCTTCAACTGGCGAACTTTTCTCTATTAAGGCCTAAAGGGAGTAGAGGAGGTTGATATTCCTCCCTTTACAAAATAGCTAATCACCTAATTCCTTTTTTTCGTCACAGAAAACGTTGCTGATGGAGTAGATGGAATATAAGAATAAAAGTTGGTGAGATCTTTAAATTCCCCCGAACTTTCAGGATTTTTTTCCAAAAGCTCTGTATAATTAGACTCTCTAAGCCCATCACCTTTAATTATTTTTAATCTGGAACCTTTAGGCATCACTTTAGTAAAATAGTTAAAAATTTGATTTTTCACCAAATAAAGATGTGCATACCCACTCGAAAAGCATCCGTCTATCAGAGTGAGGCTTTTAGTTATTCGTGGCAGCTTTTCTTTTGTAAAAAAGTTAGCTATTAACTTTGTTTTCTCCTCATCATGAGAATAAGGCGAATTGATATTTTTTATAATCAACTCTACAGGCATAACCTTATAAGGAACGTACCTGCCTTCACCAAGAACACGCTTCATATTTAAAGAGCGCTTATTCTTCTCAACATAATTTTTTATTTCTTTATGTGTCAGATATGTAGGCATTAGACTCAAAAAACCAACGGATGTTTCCCTCAGTTTCATAACAGTTTTTTTATCTTTCTCTAAATCGAGATAGCTCACAATATTTCCCAAAACCTCAATTGAGACCTGTGGGTTATTTATTTTTGCCGTAATTTTTTCCTCTTCTTCCTCATTTTTCATAGACCAAGTAGGAAAAGCTAAAGAGGATAATATAAGTGTATTAAAAAAAATGTGTTTCATATTAAAAAATCTTCCAAAAATTAAGTACAATACATATGTAATGCTCAAAAAAAATAATACAAGTTTTTTGATTGGGAATGTGCCGTCAAGTTGATTAGATAGTTTGTAAAGAAAGGGTTCATCCCTCCTATGATAAAGCCAAAGTCATGTATGATCGCATCCTCAAAAAAAGACTCCATGCAAAGGGTCGTATCGGGTGTGATTATCTGATTTAATGAGTGACCGAAGGAATATTTTCTCACAGAATATCAAGTTATCTCTTGATTACTTTAGGATTGATTTCAAGGTAAAACTTGATTATATTAATATATATATCAAGTTATGAGTTGATGATGAAAGACCTTCTCATACGACAAATTGATAAGCAGATCACTCCTATCAAACGCTTTGCTCGTCTTGAACGACCTCCTCATGGGTGGATTAAAACAATAAGGGAGGCTCTCGGAATGAGCCTCCCACAAGCCGCTAAGAGAGTAAAAATGTCGCCTCAGGGGTTACAACAGCTTGAAAAAACAGAAGGAGCAAACACTATTACTCTTGCGTCCCTAAAGAAAGTAGCCGCAGGAATGAATTGTCGTTTGTTCTATGTTCTGATTCCTGAGGCTCCTCTCGAAGAGACCGTTGAAAAGCAGATCCGAAAAAAGGCTGAATCCCTTGTCAAGAGAACGTCTCATTCCATGGGATTGGAAGATCAGGGAACGGACCCTGCTGAACAAGAATACCAAATCCTCAAAATTATAGAGGATATTAAACGCCGCAAGAATATCTCGCTCATCTGGGAAGAGGATTCTGAATGAAATTCGTCTACCCCGAAGGGGCAACGCCCTATAATCAGGATGATGCGGAGGCCCTTCTCCCGCAACACATCACAACGCAAGATCAGCTCAATGAATGGGAGCAAGCAAACATTCTGGAGGCAGAGAGATGGCTTTTCTCAAGAAAACAAAAAGACCTTCTAAGCGTCCCATTCCTTCAGAAACTTCACAAAAGGATGTTTGATAAGACATGGAAATGGGCCGGCCGGTTTCGGACCCATAATACAAATATCGGAATCCCTTACCCTGTCATCCAAGAATCCCTTAAAGCTCTTTGTGATGATGTGACCTATTGGGTGCATCATAAGACGTTCCCGATCGATGAAATTGCAGCCAGGTTTCATCACAGGCTGGTTCAGATTCACGCTTTTCCGAACGGCAACGGCAGTCATGCACGGCTGATGGCTGACGCCCTTCTCGTAAACAATGGAAGGTCACGATTTATATGGGGTCGAAAAAGCCTTGTGCACGCCTCACAAACAAGGGACACTTACATCAAGGCCCTAAAAAATGCTGACAGAGGAGACGAGACGCTTCTTCTCCGTTTTGTAAGGTCCTAAGCACCCCCATGAAGAAAAGAAGAACCTCCTCCTCTGAATCTCTGAGCTCATTCCTCTTCAGCATCTTCATGCTGGCAAGCTTTGCCGCAGGCTACATCACGTCGGAGGTGATCAAGGAACCGCCTCAAATACCCTCTCCTGCTCTTTCGATTCAGGAGAACATGATCAGAACGTGTTTCTCACCTCAGGGAGGATGTGAAGAGAAGATTGTGAACGAGATCAAACAAGCCAAAGAAGAAATTCTGGTCCATGCCTACGCCTTCACCTCAATTCCCCTTGCAGATGCCTTGATTGAGGCTAAAAGGAGAGGCGTAACTGTTAAAGTCCTTTGTGATAAAAGCCAGATGAACGGCCGTAAGTCTCAGATCAAAAGGCTCCTTCAGGAAGGCATCGATGTGCGCCTCGATAAAGTCCCGGGAATCGCTCACAACAAGATCATGATTCTCGATGAAACAACGACGATTTCAGGGTCTTACAATTGGAGTGAAGGCGCTAATTCTAGAAACGCAGAGAATCTTCTTTTCATCAAAGATGAGCAGCTCGCGCGGATCTACAAAGACAACTGGATCCAAAGAAATAAAAGCTCTCAGCCCATCTAGATTTTAGGGATTTTCAAAGATGTCTCATGAAAAACACAAGCTTAAAATAAGAGGTTTTTTACTTTTATCCGGGGTACCTTCTTCCCATCCTTTTTTTAAGAGATAAGAGGGGTCACAGAATCATCGAGGCAAAACTTGAGATCGCCCAACGTGACTACGTTCTCATCCAAAAGAGTTCCAAACCCCATATCAGATGGATTCCCTATTTGAAAACTCTCTTCTACAGTAAACCCCTCTAAATCACATGGACGGTTGTTCTCTTGTGTTACTTTGTATTCCTTGTTCAGATTTCAAATCTTCTCGTTCATAAATCTTTGAACCGCAAGGGCGAAGACTTTACAGTTGTCACACTTGAAGACCCTAACCTCAAGGCACGTAGTACGTTTTCTTTTTCCAATTTCTATCTTGTCCAGACCAAGGATGGTCCGGCGATGGTCTCTTCTAAGAAGTCCCTTAAGTATATCCATGTAGATCGGGATCTTTCCCTCTAAAAACCCCAATTCCTGCACTGAGCCGCAAACCTCCCCTCTAAAGGCTCATTTGGTTCGTCTGCATAAGCTCAACTTCCTTCTGTGTGGGATTAATGCAACTGCCTTCGATCAAACGAAGTGGGACGGCACCGTCAAGTTAAAATGAGAGGGCGTGAGAGGATGGATTTTGGGAAAAATTGAGCACAAAAGAGCCCAAGGGCGGCCTCAGACGCCCATATTGAAGACCTTAAGAAGAAAAAGCTGCTCAAGAAGGATGAGTTCACAATATGCTGAAAATCGCCTGACTTTCATAGGAACCCCGCTCTTATGGTTGACAAGGTGATGTAATAGTGTTACTCTTTATATGATAGTAACACTTTTGGAGATATTTCCCATGCCTACAAAGAACCCCAGAATTAATGTGACATTTGAGAAGTCCACCGCCAGCATTCTTTCTCGTTTCGCGGCCCACGAACATAAATCTGTCTCAAGTCTCGTCCGAGAATTGACCCTTGAGGCGCTTGAAAAGAGGGAAGACTTCTATTTATCGCAGCTTGCTGAAAAGCTTGATATTGAAGAAGCTAAGACCGTCGGACATGACGACGCATGGAAATAAAATATCAGATCCGATATCTGGAAGAAGTTGTCCGTAAACATATTCCCGATTTACCGGCCGGCGCCAAATCACTCATCAAACGGGCGATTGAAGAACGCCTGACAACAGATCCCATCGGCTTCGGAAAGCCATTGAGATACAGCCTCAAAGGTCACCGTAGGCTTAGGGTTAGCGATTATCGTATCGTCTACCGAATTGACTCGCAAACACAGACGGTGCTCATCATCGCAATCAAGCACAGGAAAGACATTTACGATGATGTATAACCCTTCTATTCTTATAACACAATTCAGAGCGTGCTCTCATGTCTGATTCGTTTTCGAAAATCATTCCTATATTCAGCAAGCCCGCTATCAAAGAAATAAGAGAGCTTCTCAATACCCTGCATGACATTTGTAAGGAGCGGCTCAATCAGGAAATTTAACTAAAATCAACCGCATTCAAAGACTCTGATACTCTCTTGAGGGTCAAGAGAGTATCAGTTCCAAAAAAACCCGCCTCAATGGCGGGTTTTTAATTTACTTACCTATTATGGGCAGCGGTGGAGGTGAATCTGTAGGAGGTGGAGAGGGTGGCATATCTGTTGGAGGAGGCACTTCTTCTCCTACCTGTTTCATCAACTGCAATTCTTTATCAGAGAACTTTCCTTTAGAAAGCCTCAGAATGTCTTTAACTGATTTTTCGACCCCAGTAGTTTCCTTAATGATAGAAACAGGATCTGTCCCGCCCTTTATATGTTCGAAGATGATTTATCAGAATCCTTAAAGTCTGCATATGAAAATAGTAAAGACCTTAGGTTTTTTGATTTCTTATTTAAAGTTTTTAAAAACTATGAGATACCTGTAAAGAGAGCTCGGGAAATCCAAAAAAATAATAGTCTACCAATAGAACACTATAAACTTCCTGAGGAATATCTTTCCAGAGATGCTTTCGTTAATCACTGAGTGAACGGCTCTAAAAAAGTAACCGCATAGTGAAAACCTTCGGTCATTTGTATTATACGCAAAGTCGTCCTCCGAGATAGCTACTTCATACTGTGCGTCTACTATCAGGGATGAGAGAAGACTCTACGCATAATAATATTTTTACGCAAAGTTAGTATTTGAGAGGGGATTGATTCTATAAATTAAAAACCCGCCTTAATGGCGGGTTTTCTCTGATCTGTTACCAAAAGTTGAGTTTGCGGCGCCAGAAATATCCTTGCTTTTGCGATTTAATCCTAAATTAGATTTTTCAGATCTAAAATTGACAAAAGTGTTTCGTCATCTTTTGTCCGAGAAAGAAGAAAAACTTTCCTGTTGAACAATTCGATGTCGTGAGGACAAAATCGAGAGTTTTCTAAGAAATGATGGCTGTAAATATTTTCTCCTGAATCTACATTATAGATGGTAATGATGCTCGATGAACGATATTCTTCGTTAGAAAAATAAAGATCTGAAGAACTGATCGTTGATCCTACTGTAATCAATTTATTGTTATAAAAAAACATTTTACAATATTTGAATCCCTCTGCTAAAGGATCAAAGTTCAAATTTGAAATAGAGACGTTATTGTTATCTGTATCAAAGCGTCCCAAATGATAAGAATAAATTCCGGCATTCGGATCATCAAAAGACCTGAAAATAACTTGACCTAAGCCATTTCCTGCTCGATTTTGAAGATTAAGGTGCTCAGGAGATTGATTAGATCTTACTTGTCCATTTCTGTAATCTACCCAAATAAAGCTGCCATCATATCCCATGGTTAGATACCGAGAATTTCCCAGTGAAACAAATGGCTTTTCACAATCAATGCCTCCTTGGTGCAGAATGCTTCGATTCTTAGTATTTGAATCAAGAAATAAAAGAGCTCCACTCTCAAGATCTTCTTCCCATTCTGAAATAGCAAGGAAGTTTCCATTGTCACAAAACTGCAGGACACCCAAATTATTGGGGTTCACGCTTGGGAAAAGGCTTATAATTTCGTGATTTTCTATATTTTCAATAGAAAATTGAGAAATAAATCCGTTCAAATTAGGAAAAATAAGATTTTTATCCAGAGCGATCGCTTTACTAAATGCGTACCATTCAAAAGGAACACCCGATAATCTTAAGATATCAGAATCTATGCCTCCTAAGATTATCAGCTGACTAACTCCATTTCTTTCCCCGCAGATTAAATATTTTCCATCAACGACTTTCCCGAAAGCTGTTCCTTTATACATAGGATTTATTTCAGAAATAATAATAAATGGGTTTTTAGAAATGTAATTTTTACAGACAATGTTAAAATATGAACACGTTTGTGATAAATTTAAAATAGATTTTGGTGAGGCGTGAGAAACGATTTTATATATTGCATCCTCAACGAGAAAATTGAGTATTGAAACTCCTTCCACTGAAGGTGTAGAAGCAGTCATACTAATGACGGCGCTGTTGCAAAAATTCAGAGTTTGACAACTAAGCCTTTGATAAACAATATAAATGCCTATATGACATT
>CAYUCY010000063.1:0-8289 GCA_964443525.1 uncultured Thiotrichales bacterium | reverse complement strand
CATCCTTTTTTAAAAAGCAGTGATCCATCAGATAAAATATGAAAAGCAAAGGAAGAGTGCAAAAAAGCATGGGAAGTAGCATATGTTGGATTGTCCAAAAAAAGCCGACGCCGTTTAGAAAACCCAAAAACAGAGGGGGGTCTCCTAATGGCGTTAAAGAGCCGCCGATGTTGGCGATCAGAAAAATAAAAAAGATAATCAGGTGTTTCTTGTAAGCCCGCCAAGCATTCACTTTGATAAGGGGTCTTACGAAAAGCATTGCCGCCCCCGTCGTCCCGATCCAACTTGCAACAAACGTTCCCAAAGCAAGGTAGAGCGTATTAAAGAGCGCGGAAGAACGGAACGCCATCTCTATATGGAGTCCTCCTGAAATACCGTAAAGAGCACCGATCAAAATGATAAAAGGAAGATAGTGATGGAGAATCGTCTCCAGAACCGTCATCGACGTTGTAAAAATGCCGAAATGAAAACCCATCGCACTAAGGGAGAAACGGCTCCAAGCTCCTACTTTTTTTCGTTAATGGGCTTGCCAAAGGCGGGAGAACAAAAGCGGCCCGAAAGCCAAACTTCCGAGAACGCCCGCAAAAGGAAGAAGCCACCAAATGGACAAGGAATCCCCTGGTAATGCATTTGACGCCCCGTAAGAAAGAACGGGAGCAAGAAAGAGAATAAAAAAGAAAAAGAGACGCTTCATCGATTTTTCCTCTCCTCCTTAAACAAGCCGCCGAGGAGCTCTCCGGCAAGATCTTCAATAATTTTCTCAGGGGCCGTCTCTGCGGGTTTTTGGGGTTCTTGGGGAGGTGTTGCCGGCGCCTCTTCTTTTTGTCCTCCCACGATACCGCCTAAAAGCGAGCCGACAAGATCGGCCGGCTTTTCCGTTTTACCGCTTAGAACTTTTGAAACGACTCCTTTCAAGACATTGTCGAGCATGTACTGTTGCAAATTTGAGGTATCAAAATCCCGCTTTGGATTGTCGAGGGGACCGGATAGACGCATTTTGAAAGGAGGGAATTTCGGATGATCTATCAGGCGAAATTGGCCCAAAATATCAAGTGCATAGTTCGGTAGATCAATCGTCCCATTTGCCGTTCCCTCACCTCCCTGAGCAGATAGGGTCATTTGGTCGATCTTACCGATTCCGTTTTGGAAATTGATAACGGCATTATAGGTTTTAAAGGGCGTTGAACCGCCTGCCATGTAAGTCATGAAAAGACCTGCGAAAGAACCGATATCTTTGATTGCATCGACCTGACGGCTTAAAGCTTGCAAATCAAATCCGTGAATAACACCGTCTTTGGCATCAAGGGATACCTGTCCGTTGAGCCGGGAGATCATCTGTGCCACCGAGGCGCCTTGGCTTTTAAGAGAAACCGAAACGTTCAAAATACCATCGACAATTTTAATTTTGGGTCCCGTAGCCAAGAGATTTCTTAAGTTCGCCCCCTCAAGGCCCGCCATTAGCGTTAAATCGTTGCGCCCACTTTCGAGGCGTAAGGAGGACAGGAGTTTTCCTCCGAAAATGTTCCCCATCAGCTGCGGAATCTCAAGAATGCCTTCATGGAGTCGGGCCCGTGCTTGAACTTGATTGATCACCAGGTCTTTCCGTTTGATGCTGGGGGTCGCAATAAAGATTTCTCCATCAAAACTCTTGAGAAACTCAAGCTTAAGAGGTTCCGCAGACCAATGACCACTTTTCGAGGAAGGATCGGGAGATCTCCTTGAGACAAGGATAAGTCTTGGCTCAACGCTCTTTTTCAAGCCCTCATAATGAGCCATCATTGCAAAGAGAGAATCCAAATTGATATCACTCAGGTTAAGCTGAGCTTGAACTTTCGGGCGGTGCGCAGACAGGTTAACATCACCGGAGCCCGTGAGAGAAAAACTAGGTCCGAACGATCCCTTTAAATCAGAAAATTTGTAGGCCCTTGCCTGTCCCGTCAGCGTCGTCGAAAGATTCATATTTCCGGAAGAAACGACATTCGAAATTCCCAAATTACCCAGAAATGTCTTTAAGTTCGGATGTGTTAAGGCAAGGCTGATGTTCAGACCTAAATTGCTTGTTATATTGCTCAAGCTCCCCTTCATGGAAAGTTGTAACGTATCAAGCGTTCCTTTCGTATCCACTGTCAGAGATTTTAAATCGCCCCCGACGGATCCCGAGAACGTATAAGCGCCATATCTCCCTTCTGAGGAAATACCTGCTAGCTTGAGAGCTTCGGATAAACTGCTTCCCGAGAGAGCGAAGGTTCCCCTGAATGTGGGAGCCAGAAGAAAGTTTGAAACCTTCCCCGAAGCTTTCAATTGAAGAGAACGGATCCCTAAAGAAGCGTCCTCAAAAGAGAGCTCTTTAAGGTCTCCCGCGAAGATTCCTCTCAGATAGGCCGGCCCCTTTACCGACGTTAATGTAGGCGCTATAAGAGGGAGAAAAGCCCCAACCTCGGGTGTCTTCAGGTCGACGAAAATTTTGGCGCCTTCTCCGAGCGGCAGGCCAATCCCGCCTGTAAGCGCCACATCTCCTACTTTTAAGCTCATATCGGACACCTGAATTTTTTTCTCAAGCACACCTACGTTCCCCTCAAAATGAAGAGGCTTGAGCGCCTGAGGAGGCAGCTTGTCAGTCCCCATCTCTACCCAAGCAAAAAAGGCTTTCGGATCCCGGATCGAAAGGGTCAGCGGACCTCCGAAGAGAGCATCACGCTTACCAACCGAAAAAGTCACAGCCGTTCCGCCGGGTAATTGGGAAAGCGATCCGTCGATTTTCAATGTCGGTTTAAGGGAAAAAGAGAGACTTCCCTTCGTCTGAACGCCGTTCAGAGAGACGATGAGGGGGGTAAGAGAGACTTTGGTCTCGCCACAGACAACATCTCCTTCGAAAGAAACCGTTCCTCCTAAAAAGGCAGGCAAAGTCGACTTTATGGCAAAGGCATCGAGAAGCTTCCTGACATTCCCTTCTCCGCGGGCGGACCCTTTGTAGGTCAGAGCTTCCAAGTTCGTTTGACCTTCAAAATGAAGCCGACTTCCCGCAACCTCAAGCATTCCTTTGAGGGCCTGCTCGCCCTTGATACCACCAAGGGAAAGATCAAAGGTCACGTCCTTTTCTAACGCTCGAGCTGTGCCTTTTGCCTCGAACGGGCCGTCGAGGGATTTCGCTTTCAAGGACGCGTTTAGTCCTTCGATTTTTTGAACGGACTTTCCTTCCTTATACTCGATATATCCTCCTACGACTTGAACATCCTTAAACTTGAGCTGAAAAGGAGTCCCAGCAGCTGAAGGCGTTGCAGCCGCGGGGGACGTGTCCTGCTGTGTTTGCGGGGAAGACAAAACCCAGTTAGGCTCGGATGACAATTTTTCGAGATGAATGTGAGGGTTAATCAACTCCACATTCGTGATATGTACTTTTTTATTTAAAAGGGGCAGAAATTCGGCGCTCACGGAAAGTTTTTCAACTTCAGCCATATTTTTATGGGAAGTGCCCGGAAGGTTGGAAAGGGAAATTTTTTGGATACTAACCGACGGAGTTGGCAGGAAGCTCAATTGAATCGCCCCCTGAATAACAAGGTCGCGTCCCGTATAATCTTTTACCTTTGCACTGATTTCGGCTTTATAATCATTGAGATCTATAAAAAACGGGAGGATAAAAGCCAGCGCTATCAGCGCGAAAAAAATGCTGCCCAGAATGTAAAGAACTTTCTTCATGAATGCCTCAACGGAGTAGAATTCTATTTACCCTATGATACCTGAGCATGAACATTTGGCAATGACATCCGCCAAAAAATGTCTAAAAACTTGCAAAATCCCGTGCCCTTATGATATAAAATTGACATGAGGGCGCGGTGCTCTCATCCTTGTGTTCCAAGGAGCCTTAAAGATGCTTCTGTGAGGTCTTTAAGGCTTGCTAAAGAAAGGAATGAAAATGAGTAAAGTTATCGGTATCGATCTCGGTACAACAAACTCTTGTGTCGCTGTCATGGATGGGTCACAAGCTAAAGTCATCGAAAACGCGGAAGGGGCCCGCACAACGCCTTCTATGGTTGCTTTTACGAAAGACGGGGAACGTCTCGTCGGTCAAGCCGCTAAGCGCCAAGCAGTCACAAACCCAGAAAATACTCTTTTCGCTATCAAACGTCTGATCGGGCGGCGTTTTGACGATCCTATGACCAAGAAAGACATGGGTCTTGTTCCCTACAAAATCATCAAATCCGGCAAGGGGGATGCCTGGGTTGATGCCCACGGCGAACAGTACAGCCCCAGCCAAGTCTCGGCCTTTATCCTTCAGAAAATGAAGGAGACGGCAGAAGCACACCTCGGAGAAAAAGTCACCCAAGCGGTTATCACGGTTCCCGCATACTTCAACGATGCTCAACGTCAAGCAACCAAAGATGCAGGTAAAATTGCGGGACTTGATGTTTTGCGCATCATCAATGAACCGACGGCAGCGGCTCTTGCTTACGGTCTCGACAAGAAAAACAGCGGCACGATCGCGGTTTACGACTTAGGCGGCGGAACCTTCGATATCTCGATTCTCGAAATCGGGGACGGCGTTTTTGAAGTTAAATCCACCAATGGAGACACATTCCTCGGTGGTGAAGACTTTGATGCTAAGATCATCGATTATCTGGCTGACGAATTCAAGAAAGAACAAGGAATTGATCTGCGTCAGGACCGCCTTGCTCTTCAACGATTGAAGGAAGCGGCGGAAAAGGCCAAGATCGAATTGTCCTCCGCCACTCAAACAGAAATTAATCTTCCCTTCATCACGGCCGATCAATCGGGTCCGAAGCACCTGAATCTGAAACTGACGCGCTCAAAACTCGAGCAGTTGGTGGATGATCTTGTTCAAAGAACGATCGAGCCTTGTAAGGCTGCTCTGAAGGACGCAGGTCTCAAGGCCTCGGAAATCAGTGAAGTTATCCTGGTGGGCGGTATGACCCGTATGCCGAAGATTATTGAAACCGTGAAAAACTTCTTTGGAAGAGAACCCCATCGCGGTGTGAATCCCGATGAAGTCGTGGCTATGGGTGCTGCGATTCAAGGCGGTGTTTTGAAAGGAGATGTGAAAGACGTTCTCCTTCTTGATGTCACGCCGCTTTCCCTCGGGATTGAAACCTTGGGCGGTGTCTTCACGCGTCTCATCGATCGCAACACGACAATTCCGACTAAGAAGAGTCAAATCTTTTCAACGGCCGAGGATAATCAAACGGCTGTTACCATTAAGGTTGCTCAAGGCGAACGGGAAATGGCCGCAGACAACAAACTTCTGGGTCAGTTTGATTTAATGGGTATTGCGCCTGCTCCCCGCGGGATGCCTCAGATCGAGGTTACCTTCGACATTGATGCCAACGGTATCGTGAATGTTTCGGCCAAAGACAAGGCCACGGGCAAGGAACAGCAAATCCGCATTCAAGCATCCGGCGGGCTTTCCGAGGAAGAGATTCAGAAGATGGTTAAAGATGCAGAAGCTCATGCAGAGGAAGACAAAAAGCGAAAGGAAGTGGTCGAAGCTCGCAACCAGGCGGAAGGCTTAGCGCATGCTACGGAGAAAAGTCTCATGGAGCACGGCGACAAGATTTCAGCTGATGAAAAGAAAGCTATTGAAGAGGCCGTCAAAGACCTTCGAGAAGTTGCTGCAGGTGAAGATGCCGATAGGATTCGCGAGAAGATCGAGCACCTCTCCCAAGTCTCCATGAAACTCGGGGAAGCCGTCTATAAGGCAACTCAGGAGCAAGCACAGGCAGAGCAGCCGACATCGTCTTCGAGTGAATCGAAAAAAGAAGATGTGGTCGACGCCGAGTATGAAGAAGTCGACGGCGATAAAAAGGACGATAAAAAGAAAAAGGCATAACCGCCTCGTAATCAGTAGGGCATCTCTCTCGAGAGGTGCCTTTCTGCTCTAAAGGAATCACTCATGTCAAAACGAGATTATTATGAAATCTTGGGCGTTGATCGAAGCGCATCACCCGATGAGCTTAAGAAAGCCTACCGTAAAATGGCCATGAAATATCACCCGGATCGAAATCCAGGTGATAAGCAGGCGGAGGCTCATTTTAAGGAGATCAACGAGGCTTACGAAGTTCTCAAAGACGATCAAAAGAAAGCAGCTTATGATCGCTATGGTCATGCCGCTTTTGATCCAGCCATGGGTGGCTTCGGCGGCGGTGCCGGTCGTAGAAGCGGTGCGGGGGCGGGGCCCGATTTCGAATTTAACTTCGGCGGCAATTTCTCGGATATTTTCGAAGAAGTCTTTGGCGACTTTATGGGAGGACGCGGAGGGGCTCGAGGACGTGCTGGGCCTTCGGGTGCTCAACGGGGATCAGATCTCAGGTATAGTCTGACTCTCAGTTTGGAAGAAGCCTTTCGAGGAAAATCGGAAACCATTAAAATCAGTGGTCTCAGATCTTGTAAGGAGTGCGACGGCTCGGGTGCCCGGAAAGGATCCTCCGGCGTCACTCAGTGCGCTCAATGTCACGGCAGAGGCGCTATCCGACGTCAACAGGGCTTCTTCACCGTTGAGACAACCTGTCCCGCTTGTAACGGCTCCGGACAGACCATTAAAGATCCTTGTCAAGCCTGTCATGGGCAGGGAAGAACCAGAGGCGAGAGAACGCTTAACGTCTCCATTCCGGCCGGCATTGAAGATGGTTCTCGGATTCGCTTGTCGGGAGAAGGAGAACCCGGAACCCGAGGCGGGCCTGCGGGAGATCTTTACGTCTTTGTGAATATTCGCCCTCATGAAATGTTCGAGCGTGAAGGCTCCTCCCTCTTCTGTAAAGTCCCGATTCCCTTTACGACGGCCGCTCTCGGCGGTTCCATCGACGTGCCTACCATCGAAGGAGGAAAGGCTCGCGTCAGCATTCCGGAGGGAACCCAATCGGGGAAACAGTTCCGATTGAAGGGTAAAGGCATGTCGATTCTAAGACGTCCCACCCGTGGTGATATGTTCATTGAGGTTCAGGTTGAAATCCCCGTTAACCTAACTAAGCGCCAAAAAGAACTCTTGCAAGAGTTTGAAGGAGAAAAGAGCACAAAATCACAACCTCAAACCGAATCTTTCCTCGATCGCGTGAAACGCTATCTGGATTCTTTCAAAACTTGACTGATGAAATTGCTATCTAAGACACTCTAGACATCTATAAAGATTGAAAGTGGGCTTCTTTTATTATTTCCTAAAAGCCGATCCAAATGCTTTCATGGCCGCTTTCAGGGGAAGCTCTAAAAAATGGGGATTCTCTCGAAAAACTTGCATGAATTTTTCCGGGTCTTGTTGATATGAAATGATGAATGTCTTTTCATCGCTTTGTATATCCGTCATCAGCTTTGGTTGTTTTGCATGCATTTCGAAGAATTCCTCCGCATCTTGAGGCAGCATTTCCGCAAGTAATCGTGCGAGGCCTCTTGATGTTTGGAAATGTTGCCAATCAATGGGATCATTCCAGTTTCCTCCCCAAATTGTAAAACCATTGCTTTTAAAAATATCAAGGACATATTCGGTTAAACCGGGACGATGATCGATTTCAGCACGGGAACGGTTTATATATAAAGCTGCACTAGGGATCGGGCTCGTTGATCTTAGACCTTTCACCCTATCTTCATGGGACTTGAAGTAATGGAAAGGATTTTGAACAGGGTTAATGTCGATTGCGAGTCCATAAGCATGAAGAGAGTAGTCCGATCCCCCAACAATGTTTCGAGCATTATAGCCCGAAGTATTATTGTTATTCATGGAAGCTTCATCCTCCCCATTGTAAAATTCTATGCGCTTGGCTTTTGCAATCGGAAATTCTCGAGAAAGAAGAGCATCAAAGATTTTTTGAACTCTTGGCGCAACAGCATCCATCACAACGATTTCTCCGCCATCCTGCCTATTCCCTTCGAAATTAATGTATGAAAAGGTTACGACTTTTAAGCGTGTTAAAGGGATGGGAGAGAAGGATTCCCATTGATCAATTATTTTTTCATACGCAATTCCCTTTTCCCGATCTGACGCCAGAATATCTTGATAGGGGAAAATTTTAGTAGGTAACGAGTTCAAACAGTTTACCATGGACACCCTTACAAAACAAAAAATTCTTAAGCCTCAATTCTATAAAACTTATGTTTTATATCTCATACCAAGAACTTATTCACTCCTCTCTTTACCCTCACCCGGAAATTGGCTATAGTCCCTTTCATTCGGAGTGTAGCTCAGCCTGGTAGAGCGCTGCCTTCGGGAGGCAGAAGTCGGAGGTTCAAATCCTCTCACTCCGACCACTTTATACTTATTTCAAAGTAGTATTTTATTCCATGTTAAGC
>CAYUCY010000062.1:0-8715 GCA_964443525.1 uncultured Thiotrichales bacterium | reverse complement strand
TTTCCCAGGGGCTCATCGGCAGAACGCAAGAAGCCATCCTGACTTTTGAGGACGCAGATATCGCGCATGATCCCGAAGTGAAACTCTGGCTCGGCGTTTTCTACATGATGAATCGGGACTATGAAGCGGGCTATGAAGATGTCTTAGCCGGCCTTCGATACCTTGAAAAATATCCGTCTGCTTTACGAAATTTTATTTGTTTCCAAGCAGCGTACGCAGCGCATATGATAGATAAGCCGGGTCAGCAATTTTTGGATTTGATCGATCCGCTGATCCTCACGAACAAGGAAAAAGAGCTTTTTCAAGTTTATAAAGCCTTTTTCCTCCAAAGAGATAAAAAATTTCAAGAGGCGGAAGACATCTTAAGACAGTCCCTCAGGTCTCCTAACGAAAGAGCACGTATTGAAGCACTCTTGGCTTTGACCAATATGGACAGCTTAGACGAATCTGGAAAGAAAGCGGAAATTAAAAACCTAGAGAATATCCGTCTAGATTGGCGCGGGGACGAAACCGAGCTTAAGATCCTCAAACGCTTGGTCAGTCTCTATGACGAATTTCGAGAATATCCAAAAGCCCTGGGTTTGTTACGCCAAATTATCACTTATTTTCCCAATACTTCCGAGAAAAGATGGGCACTTCAAAAGGCCGAGAGTATCGTTTCAAAGCGCCTCGAAGAAAAAGATTTAACCCCCGTTAAAACAATCGCGTTTTACCAGGATTACTCGGATCTTTTTCCAAAGGATGATGCTCGCTTTAAAAGCATCGGACAGATCGTCGATGCCTATTTTGATTTAAATCTATTAGAAGAGGCCGGCCGAATCTTGAGGGATGAGTTGAATTCCCCTCCCCAGGATTCGGAGGACTACGCGCGCTTTTTACTGCGTCTCAGTTATATTTTTATTGAAACGGGTAAAATCAACTTGGCCCAAAAAGCGCTCGAGAGGATTGATCGCTTGCGCCTTGCCAATCTCGAAGTAACCAGACAACGGAATTTTCTCGAAGCAAAGATCATGACCATGCAAGAGAACCCGACAGGTGCCCTAACCCTCCTTCAAGATGACCCTTCTCTTGAAAGCCTGGAACTTCAAGCTGAGATCTCTTGGGAGCTCAAAGATTGGAAAAAAGTGATAGGCGTTCTTCAAAAAATAAAAGCCTTCAAAGAGAAAGAACGTAAGCTGACGCCCGATGTCATCCTAAATTTGGCCGTTGCATACTTTCATGACAAAAACGTCCCAGTTCTGCTTGAATTGAAAGAACAATACGGCTCATTTATGGAAAGAAGTCCTCTTTCCCATACGTTCGCGATTCTGACAGACACCACGAAAGAAGTAGCTGCAGATCGCCAGTCGTTTCTAGATCAACTCAACCAAGTCGGCGCCTTTAAAGATCATCTGAAACATTTTAGAGAAAAAATGACAAAAGATTTAAAGCCCGCGTAAAGCATCTTCCTTGACTTTTCTCCTGAAGCCCTGAAATATGCTGTGTTTAAAGATTAAAACTTGATATAGTAAGCGATCATGACAACAGCAACGGCAAAAGTACATCCTCAGATGGAAGATAATGAATTTCGTCAGTCTCGACTGAATAAACTCGAAAAACTCCGCGAGCTCGGTATTGAACCTTATGCGACGGGCTTTCACAAGACGTATGGAATAGGGGATCTTCTAAAAAAATATGAAAGTCTAGCACCGGGTGAAGAAACCAAAGATGTTGTTACCGTTGCAGGTCGCGTGACTTCAATCAGAAACAGCGGTATGTTTATCGATCTTCAAGATCCCTATGACAAAATCCAAATCTTTTCTCATAAGAACGATCTCTCTGAGAGGCAACTCGAGGTTGTTAAGCTGATCGATCTCGGAGATTTTATGGGCTTCACAGGGTATGTGAGAAAGACCCCGAGGGGTGAGATTACGATTAATGCGCAGGAGATCATTTACTTAACGAAGACCCTCCTTCCACCTCCTGAAAAATACCACGGTCTTTCAGATCTTGAGACACGTTATCGCCAGCGATACCTGGATCTCTTGGCTAATCCCGAGTCAAGAGACGTTTTGCGTGCCCGCAGCCGCATCATCGCCCAGATTCGAGCCTATCTGAATGAAAGAGACTTCCTGGAAGTCGAAACCCCTATGCTTCATACGATTGCGGGAGGTGCTGCAGCCCGCCCTTTTATCACCCATCATAATACTTTGGGCATGGATCTTTTCTTGCGCATTGCTCCCGAATTGTTCCTCAAGCGACTTATCGTAGGCGGACTCTCGGAGAAGATCTATGAAATCAATCGCAATTTCAGGAACGAGGGCATTTCGACCCGCCACAATCCAGAATTTACGATGATCGAGATGTATCAGGCCTACGCAGATGTTAACGATATGATGGACTTGACCGAAGGGATCACTCGCTTTGTTGCTGAAAAAGTTTTCGGAACGCTCGAATTCCGTTTTGGTGAGACCACACTTGACTTTAAAGGCCCCTGGCAAAGAAAGCCTATGCTGACGCTGATCAAGGAAAAAATTGGAATCGATTTTTCAGAAATCTATGATCTGGGTGAAGCCCAAGCGGCTGCAAAATCCGTTGGCGTGGATGTTGAGGAGGCTCATTGTTGGGGCAAAGTCATCGAATTCGTCTTTGCCGAAAAGGTGGAACACGACTTAATTCAACCGACCCACGTGACCGAATTTCCCCGTGATATTTCTCCTCTCGCTAAGGTTCATCCCCAGGATGAGCGCCTTACAGAGCGGTTTGAGTGTTACGTCAATGCCTGGGAAATTGCTAATGGTTTTTCAGAGCTTGCGGATCCTATCGATCAAAAGAACCGATTCCTCTCTCAAATGGAGGCAAAAGCAGCCGGAGATGAGGAAGCCATGCCTTATGATCAGGATTTCATCACAGCTCTTGAATACGGCTTCCCTCCAACAGGAGGCCTCGGGATCGGGATCGACCGCCTTGTGATGCTTCTGACCAACTCTCACAGCATCCGAGACGTTATCGCCTTCCCCACTATGCGCCCTAAGGAGTAAAGTTTTTTCCTGTGTCCTGATGGTAAAAAGATTAAGCGCTCTGCTTTTTTTTATGCGTCGAGCTTTTAGGTGAGAGCTTATAGTCTTTGATTAAGACGGAAGCAGGGATTTTCATCCCGTCTGAAACGCGACGGATCATCTTCAAAGAAAGAGAACGCCTTTTGTTTAGAATTTCGGAAATCCGGCCTCGTCCCGTTCCGAGGATTTTTTGAAGATCTGACGTATCATACCCCATTTGGTCCATCCTTAACTTAATAGCCTCAATGGGGTCCGGAGCCTCAATCGGAAAATGTTCTTTCTCATAAACATCTACGAGCGTAGAAAGCACCTCAAGCTCATCCGCCTCGGGGGAACCTGGAGCAGCCTCCATGAGTGCCTCTATCCTTGATAAAGCAACCTTATACTCTTTTTCGGTGTGAATCGGCCTTACGTCCATCAAATTGTCTCCGCATTAATTTTGTCATAATCTGCATGTGTGCCAATAAACTTAATGAATACAATTTTAAGATCGTATCGAATGTGCACAATCAATCTATACTTATTTCCGGATATGTTAAAAACCACTCTGCTCTTTCCTAAAAAGGATGCGGTTTTGTACAACTTTTTTATATCACTCGGTGTTGCCCATTCACTTTTCTCTGCTTCATAAAACCATGCTTTTAAAGGTTGTTCGGCTTGAGGGTGCTTATCCCAAAAGTCTCTTAACACTTTTTTTGCGATTACTCTCATTTTATTTTTTTTATGTTATCAGTATATCATGATCCCATTTTGGGATCAATAAGTTTAATCAAATCAAAATATCGTAATCTGAAAATAGAAAAGGCGGAAATCAAAAGTGAGCTCTAATGTCAAAGACCCTGACGAAGTCCTTTGACAAAATTACCGAGGCCGATTTGTCGGCTGCGGCGGTGGCGTTCTGCCGTTAGGATGCCGTAGGCTGCTTCCACGCTCTTGTTGATATCGTAATTAATGAGCACATAGTCGTATTCGGCCCAATGACTCATCTCATCGGAAGCCTTTGCCATACGAAGAGCAACAACATTTTCCGAGTCTTGAGCTCGACTGATAAGCCTGCGTTCAAGTTCATCCCATGAGGGAGGAAGGACGAAAATCGTCACCAAATCCCCTCGAGCGGACTGACCCAAGGATTGCGTTCCCTGCCAGTCGATATCGAATAAGACGTCTTGACCTTGGGAAAGAGAGGCTTCAACGGGACCGCGAGGTGTACCGTACCAGTGATCAAAAACCTTTGCGTGTTCGAGAAATTCGTCACGATCCCGCATTGCTGCAAACTCATCAGGAGAAACGAAGAAATAGTCTATCCCTTGGGTTTCACCGGGACGCCTTTTACGCGTGGTTGCAGAGACGGACATCTTGAGATTGTCATCCATTTGCAAGAGACGTCTTGAAATGGTCGTCTTTCCAGCTCCTGATGGAGAAGACAAGACGAGCATTAAACCGCGGCGCTCAATGTGAGGAGGAGATAATTTCTTTTTCATATTACTTCATATCATGCCGGGCAAGGGTCAAGCAAGAACCATAAAAACTGCGTTAGATCATGGAAATGAGAGTGGCTGTCTCTTCTTTTCTCATACTCTTTTATCCACCTCTTCAACTCTGAAAATCTAGCTGTATAGGAGGTTGTAAAATTTTTGTATTCCTTGATTCGTCATGGCAAATCTCCACACTTGGTTGATCTCATTTATTATCTTTATTGACATCTCCCACTAACTGAACCGCGTATTTTCAGAGACATGCAGAATTATCGATAATTTTCTACCAGCAGCACCAAGGAGCTTTTCCAGATGCCCACAGATCTTCTAGATGATTCTTGCTTCGCAAAGTATCCATGGATTGCCAAAAACCGTCATGGCGCCAAGCCATCAGCTGACCTTTTCGCGCAAGTCTTTCAAGGGGCTCGATTTCCCAAAGCGTTTGGTCTCCTTGAATTAAAGATAAAACCTTTGGAGAAAGCACGAAAAAACCCCCATTAATAAGACCGCCGTCACTTTTCGGCTTCTCAATAAAATCGAGAACCTGATTTCCTGAAAGCTGGAAAGCACCATATTTATCAGGCGGTGAGACAGCGGCAACAGTCGCCCACTTCCCATGGCTTGTATGAAACTCGATTTCTCTCTTTATATCGATGTTTGCAACACTATCTCCATAGGTAAAACAAAACGACTCTTCATCTTTAATAAAATCGGAAACTCGTTTCAATCGCCCACCCGTCATAGAACTTTCCCCTGTATCAACCAGCGTAACCCGCCAAGGTTCCGCTTTTCGGTGATGAACGGTCATCTTATTTTCTTCCATGTCGAATGTCACATCAGACATATGAAGAAAATAATTTGCGAAGTATTCTTTGATAATGTATCCCTTGTATCCGCAACAAATGATAAAATCATTCACTCCATGCGCTGAATAAATTTTCATAACGTGCCATAAAATTGGCTTGCCCCCAATTTCAATCATGGGTTTCGGTTTTAAAATCGCTTCTTCAGAAATTCGAGTTCCAAATCCCCCCGCCAGAATAACCGCTTTCAATTCTATTTTTTCCTTTTTCAAAACAGGGCCTAGAGTAAACTCAGCCAACTCCCTATTGATTAAAATTTTAGTTAATTAACGAACCTCGGTAAAGAGGGTATTAAAATCTTTTTTCTTACTAAGTGGTAATCCCATGGCATCCTTCGACAGGGTGAAGTAGAATTACCGTAAAAGACTGGAGGAAGTTCATGAGGAAAGATCTAATTCAGGTTGAGATCTATCATAATGTTGCTCTCTTGCGCCTTAATCGACCCGAGGTCCTAAATGCTTTAAGCTCAGAGCTTATGAACTTGTTGGGAGACCTGATTGAAAAGTTTGACCGTGATCCCTCGATCGGCGCCCTAATTTTAACGGGGGGAGAAAAGATTTTTGCTGCCGGCGCCGATATTTCTCAAATGGCTTCAAAATCTTATGAAGACTGTTTTTCCGAAGATTTCATTACAAAATGTTGGGATCGTCTCTTAAAATGCCGAAAGCCCCTCATCGCAGCCGTCGCCGGCTATGCTTTAGGGGGCGGGTGTGAGATTGCTCTCATGTGCGACTTCATCCTCGCGGCCGATAATGCCCAGTTCGGTCAGCCGGAAATTCTGATCGGGACCATCCCGGGCGCGGGTGGCTCTCAACGACTCGCCCGATTTATCGGAAAATCAAAGGCTATGGAAATGTGTTTAACGGGAAGGCGAATGGAGGCTGACGAAGCGGAACGCTGTGGCCTTGTAAGCCGCGTCCTTCCCCTTTCAGAATTAATTCCCGAGGCTCTCAAAGTCGCCCAAACGATTGCGGAGATGCCGCGTGCCCAAGTCATGATGATCAAAGAATCCATTAATCAAGCCTACGAGACACCTCTCTCCGCAGGCCTCAAATTTGAACGCCGCCTGTTCCACAGTACCTTTGCCACAGAAGACCAAAAGGAAGGCATGAAAGCTTTTCTTGAAAAAAGAAAACCCGTGTTTAAAAAAGCCCCCTAAAAATATACTTTTTGCAACTTTTAGGAAAATGATGATCGCCACTGCCAAACTGTTGACGAGACGAATCATCTGTTGTATAAGCTAGGCTTCAGCGAGTATTTTTGGAAAGTAAACGAATGGCAAATATCGAATCAGCAAAAAAGAGAGCACGTCAAACCCTCCTCCGGACCCAGCGCAATAAGGCACGGACGAGTCGCGTTCGCAATTTTATTCGTAAAGTAGAAGAAGCGATCTCAGACGGCAGCAAGACGGCAGCAGCTGAGGCTCTCAAGGCAGCACAACCCGAAATGATGCGGGGCGCAAGCAAAGGTGTTTTTAATAAAAACACCATGTCTCGTAAAATTTCACGTCTCAATGCGCGCATTAAGGCTCTTGCCTAAAAACGAGAAATAGGGGTACGCTGAACCGTGCCCTTTTTATATTTAGTATCAGTTAAAAGATACAACTGAATTATATTCCTATAATTCTGCAGGGTGGTAATTTTTTAATTTTTTGAGGATTCATGACCCAGCTTGCCCAAACGTTTGAGGATCTCACTTCTTCCGAAGGGTCGGCAGGATTTTCGCATGCCTTTGTGTGGGCCTCAGTATCAGAGACCTTTCCGACTGTTTTCGGAGAAAACGCGGTCAAGAATTGGCTCTCTAAACTCCATTATCAGGATTTTATTTCCGGTCGGTTGGTTATAGCCGCCCCTACTCGCTTTATTCGCGACTGGATTCAGAGCCATTTTGCCACAAAAATACTCTCCCTTCTTCAAGAGCAAAAGCGAGATATTTTAGCACTCGACCTGATCGTCGATCCTTCAAAGCCAACAGCAGCTCCGGTCCCTGCCAATGCTATCACCGGCACACCCACTCCCGATGACGGAGCTCGTCTTGAATTTCTTGAAGACGGCATTGTCATTAGTTCTCGTCTCGAGCCTAAGTACACTTTTGAAAATTTTGTGGTCGGCAAGTCGAACGAACTTGCCCATGCAGCAGCTTTAAAGGTTGCAGAATCTTCGTCCGTTGCTTTCAACCCTCTTTTCCTTTACGGGGGTGTCGGGCTCGGCAAAACCCATTTGATGCACGCGATTGCCTGGCATATCCGAAAATGCCACCCTGAAAGAAAGGTGCTTTATCTTTCGGCTGAAAAGTTCATGTATCTTTTCGTCAAAGCATTGCGATTTAAAAATATCATGTCTTTTAAAGAACAATTTCGTTCTGTTGACGTTCTGATGATTGATGATTTTCAATTTATCAGCGGAAAAGAATCAACTCAGGAAGAATTTTTCCATACCTTTAATGCTCTGGTCGACCAAAACAGACAGGTTATTATCTCGGCGGACAAGTCTCCCAGCGATTTGGAAGGACTTGAGGAACGCATGCGATCCCGTTTAGGATGGGGGCTGGTCGCGGACATTCACCCGACGACCTACGAGCTTCGCTTAGGTATTCTACAAGCAAAAGCCGAACAGCTCGGAAAAGATATTCCCCTTAAAGTTTTGGAATTTCTTGCTCATAAGATAAGCTCAAACGTTCGTGAGTTGGAAGGGGCGCTTAATCGAATCGTGGCCCATGCTATGTTGGTAGGCAGGGAAATTACCCTTGAATCTACGATGGAGGTTCTTCGAGACCTCTTAAGAGCCAACGATCGCCGCGTTAGTATCGATGATATTCAAAAGAAAGTTTCCGAGCACTTCAATATAAAGACCGCAGATATGCACTCGGCCAAAAGAAGTCGTTCCATTGCAAGACCTCGGCAAATCGCCATGTATCTTTCAAAAATTTTGACCCCTGCTTCTCTTCCCGAGATCGGTCGCAAATTCGGCGGTCGGGATCATACAACCGTGCTCCATGCCGTCAAGAAAGTCGAAGAGCTTCTCGTTCAAGATTTAACTTTTGCTGAAGATATTGATCTTTTGAAAAGAATGCTTCAGGGCTAAATCCTCTTTCAGACTTGAAAGAAGTTTAAAAAGACCTGATATAAATACTGGAAAAACTTAAGGACCTAAATAAGGTGCTCAGCAGCGGCTTCTTTTCTTATATTTCAGCCCTTCTGATAATTGTGGGGATTCATATCCCGACTCTGATTAATCCCGGGCCTGACTTTATTTTGATCGTCAGGTGATGAATGATCTTGCTTTAAACCTGATCCGCATTTTGGGTATTGCTCTTATCTTTTTCGGGATCAAAGTCGCA
>CAYUCY010000061.1:2625-9098 GCA_964443525.1 uncultured Thiotrichales bacterium | reverse complement strand
GATCCGAAGAGCGCCCCCGTTGTTCTCTTTGCGGGTGGTCGGGATAACACTTACAAAACTTTTTTCCCGATTTTCGTTCAAGGCGTCAAAGATATGAGTGTTCAGGTTTGGTTAACCTATCATCCCGCAACAGATGCTTCCTTTGAAAGAGAAATTCTTATGAAGACAGGAGCTAAAAACATAACGCTTGTGCCAAAAATAGAAAACTTAGGCCTTACAAATCCAACGGCCCAGCTGCTGCCTCATGCAAAAGTGATGGCATGCGTTCAAACCTCGGCTGACCTTATAGCCGCCAAAATGGGAGTGCCTCTCCTTTACGTCAACGCAAAAGACTATAACCCGACGCTTCTTGAAGTGGGCAAACGGGCTTTAACTCCAGAAGAGGTAAGCGAAAAACTTCAAATTTTGCTAAATTCTCCTCAGAAAATTAATCTTGAGAACGGCAGCGTAGGACTCCCTACCAATGGCGCAAAAAGAGTTGTTGAGCTCCTCCGATCTTTATTGGAGTTGCAATGAACCTCCACGTGGTGCTTATTCGGTGTAATGCTCTTTAACTTCTCTTAATAATCCTTCTTTCATGTATGCCATATCATCTATGATTTATTAAGTCTTCCGAGGCAAGAAGAGAGGAATATAAGACGGTTCTGTCAGGATTTGTTTGGATGAGTAAGAGGAGGTGTTTTTTCGGCTCACTACACGACACTCTTTTTGAGATGAAGAGAGCAATCAAAATGGCCTGAGTCTTGACTTTTGGGAGAGGAAACATGGCGGCATTTGGCATAGAAGGAGATAGGTCTCTCGTGCGCCTTCGATCCGAATTTTTGATTTTACGGTTCTTTCCCGAAAAAGATTTAGCGTCTCCCCAATTTTCCTGAGAGCTCCAACCTTATTAAGCGCTTCTCATTTTTCCAGGGCGCCACCGTCCCTTCGCGGGAAAAACAGAGTTTTTCAAGAAGCCCTCATAGGGTTTGAACACTTTAAGCTTTTCTCGCCTTATAAAAATGTTTAAAATAAAACACTTTGATATCTCTGGGAAAATGGAAATGAATATCATTAAGGATTATAAGAAGCTTATCTCTTTTTCTAGCGTTGTTTTGATATGTTTTGCTGCTTTGTATTATTTTGTCGCCGTAAGGCCTTATGAAACGACGGATAATGCCTTTCTGCACTCGGATATGACGGTGATTAGCGCAAAGGTTTCAGGTTATGTGGAGACGATCCCCGTGCAGGACAATCAATTTGTTCAAGAGAATGACCTTCTCTTAACCCTGGATGACACGGATTATCAGGCGCGCCTTGAAGAAGCAACGGCAGCCGTGAGACGGGCTGAAGCGGCGCTCGATGCGCTTCAGCACAAGATTTCCCTGCAAGAGAGAAGAATTATCCAGGCCAAGGCAACCCTCGACGGCACACTCGCTGATCTTTCTTTTGCTTCTCGTGAGTATGATCGCAGTAAAAATTTAAAAGAGAAAAATGTTGTTAGTCAAAGACGGCTGGAACAGACGCAAACAGAATATGCTAAAGCAAAAGCTGAAGAAAAGAGAACACAAGCTGCCCTCCACGCCGCGCAAGATGAACTTTCAACTTTCCTTGCGCAACAACAGGAAGCACGTGCCGCCCTTGGACAGGCAACGGCTCTTCAAAAGGTGGCCTTGGATGCCGAAGAAAATACAAAAATCACCGCAAGCTTCTCCGGTACCATCGGGAACAAGGGCGTCCAGAAAGGTCAATACATCAGACCTGGGCAAAGCATGATGTATTTGGTGGACACTCAAAATCCTTATGTGATTGCAAATTTCAAGGAAACCCAGCTCACTCACATGAATCCGGGGCAACCTGCAACCATCAAAATTGATGCTTATCCCCATCTAACGCTCGCAGGAGCAATTGAAAGTATCGCCCCTGCGACTGGCGCTCTTTTTAGTGTGCTTCCCCCTGAAAATGCCACGGGCAATTTTACGAAAGTCGTGCAAAGAGTCCCTGTAAAAATCAGGCTCGATCAGTGTAAAGAGCATTGCGATCTTTTAAGGGCGGGACTTTCGGTTAATGTTTCCGTTAAGACCCGATAGAGATGTCAGGACCTTCTTCCATCCCTGTTTACAAACCTATCGGCTCAAAGGAGTGGATCGGATTTTTGAGCATGGTCTTGGGGATGTTTATGGCAATCCTCGATATTCAAATCGTGGCCAGTTCTCTTAATGAAATCAGAGCCGGACTCTCCGCTAGCGTTGAAGAAATCGGTTGGGTTCAAACCTCATACCTCATTGCAGAAGTGATCATGATTCCTCTTGCGGGGACTCTTTCGCGGATCTTCTCAACCCGACTTTTTTTTGCTTTTTGTGCCTTGGGTTTTACGGTTATGAGTCTCGGATGTGCTCTCTCTTGGGACTTAAACTCTCTTATTTTCTTCAGGACTTGCCAAGGGTTTATCGGCGGTGCTCTGATTCCCACCGTCTTTGCAACCAGTTTTACTCTCTTCCCACCGGATAAACGGGCCTCCGTCGGCGTCATCATGGGGCTTGTTGCAACCATGGCCCCCACCTTAGGTCCCACGATCGGAGGCTATCTTACCCAATTTGCTTCCTGGCATTGGCTCTTTCTCGTTAACCTTATTCCGGGACTTTTTATCACGGTCATGGTCTTGAATTTTATTCATGTGGACGAACCCCAACCGGAACTCAAAAAGAAATTTGATTGGTGGGGCGCTGGTTTTATGGCCCTGTTTTTGGGATCGCTCCAATATATTCTCGAGGAAGGGCCTTCTCATGATTGGCTAAATGATTCAAAAATCGCCTTCTTTTCGATGATTACAGCAAGCAGCGCCCTTGCCTTTTTCATTCGTGTCTTCCAAACTCCTCATCCGATTGTAGATCTGCGAGCCTTTCTAGATCGGAACTATGCGATTGGATGTACCTATAGTTTCTGCCTAGGCGTCGGTCTTTACGGAGCGGTCTATCTGATGCCCCTCTTCCTCGCGCGTGTTCAAGGGTTTAACAGTCTTCAAATCGGTCTAATCATGATCGTCACGGGAGCCGCACAATTTTTATCCGCTCCTCTTGCAGGGTTTCTTTCTAAAAAAATGGATCTGCGGCTCATGCTATCGATCGGAATTCTTCTATTTTTTTATGGTATCTACTTGAATGCGGGACTCACCTCTGATGCCGCATTTTGGGAATTCTTCTGGCCTCAGGCCGTCCGAGGAATCTCTTTAATGTTGTGTTTTATCCCTATTAATGAGCTTGCGTTGGGGACGCTCCCCCTCGACCGACTCAAGAACGCAAGCGGCCTTTATAATCTTATGCGTAATCTCGGAGGTGCCTTCGGGCTGGCGTACTTAAATACCGTGATCATCGAGCGGGAAGCGCTTCATATGGCTCGGCTCTCCGAAGCGCTCACGTCCGTGAAAACCGCCGTCACAAATTTCTTAGAAAAACTCACGGGCCGAATGACTGATATGATGATCGGAGACCCTGAGCAAGGCGCTTTAAAAATGCTTTACTCAATCACGAAAAAGGAGGCCCTTACCCTGACTTTTAATGATTGCTTTTACCTGATTGCGGGTCTTTTTTTGGCGTCAGCTCTTCTTTTGCCTCTTATACGAAAACCGAAAAATGTCGTCGAAGCAGGCCACTAAATCCCGGCCTGAAGGCAGGCAAGCTCCGCCGTGTTTTCAAGAAGAACCGCAACGGTCATAGGGCCAACCCCGCCCGGAACAGGTGTCAGATAGCCAGCAACTTCCGAAACCTCCTCAAAGGCAACATCACCAACGACCTTGCCGGAACCGCTTATAGATTTGAGTCGATTGATGCCCACATCAATTACGGTAGCTCCAGGTTTGATCCAGTCTTTTTTCACGAGTTCGGGGACACCCGTTGCCACAATTAAGATGTCCGCGGTTTGAGCAATTTCAGGAACATTTTTGGATTTATCATGAAGGATGGTGACCGAACAACGCTCTTCGAGAAGAAGCAAACCCATAGGCTTTCCAACCAAGATGGACGCGCCGATCACAACTGCATTCATCCCCTCAAGGGAGGTATGAACACTTTTTAACAGGTGAAGACATCCCCAAGGCGTGCACGGCGCGACCAGCGGGTCTCCTAAAGCAAGACGCCCGATATTTTCGGGGTGTAACCCGTCCACATCTTTTGAAGGCTCGATCGAAGCAATGACCCTCAAGCGATTCATGTGAGACGGCAAGGGAAGCTGAACAAGAATGCCGTTTATATCATCCCGGTCGTTTAAAGCCTCAATCAGAGAAACAATATCGTCTTCGGAAATATCCTTCGAGAGATGATACTTGAAAGAAGCGATGCCTACTTCTTCGCTTTGCCTGCATTTTGAGTTCACATAAATTTCACTTGCGGGATCATCCCCCACCAGAATCACAGCCAGACCGGGAACGTGCCCCGTCTGTTTCTTAAAAGCATCTACTTTTAAAAGAGTATCATGCTTTAGTTTGGCAGCGGACACACTGCCGTGAATGAGGGTCGCCGTCATGAGGGTTAATGCCACTTTCTAGATTTCATTGATTCATTTATATACGAAGTCAGAGTGTTTTGAATAAATAAATAGAGAGATAGGACAGCATCATACGCACGAAAATGATGCCCAAGAGAAGCACAAAAGGAGAAAAATCCACCCCCGTGACGGAAGGAAGTCTATTCCGAATGGGCCCTAAAAAAGGCTCCGTCAGGCGATATAGAACTTCACCGACGACGATCACGAATTGATTGTTTGTGTTGATGATTCGAAAGGCCACGAGCCAACTCAAAATCACTTGGGCGATAATGACAAAAATGTAAGCCCTCAAAACGAGGTCTATTATATAAAAGGCAGGCTTCAAAAAGATGCCGAGAAATTCCATTATTGCTCCCTTAAGCGTTATCTGTCTCTCCTCAAAATATAATAACAGGTTTCTTCCAAAAGGGGAGCCGAAAATGAGAGATTTTTTAAGTGCTTGCAAGCCGCTTCTATCAGTTCTGAAGCAAAAGTTTTGGCCCGCTCGAGCGTGAGAAGAGAGACAAACGTGGACTTTTGACGCCGATCATCAGCTCCCGATGGTTTCCCCAAGATGGCAGAATTTTGCTCAACGTCGAGAACATCATCGGTGACCTGAAACGCAAGACCTAGAAGTTCTGCGAACGCAGAGAGTTGATCTATTTCAGACGCTTCCAATCCTTTTAAAGAGGCCGGGGCCGTGACTGAAAAAGCAATTAAAGCGCCCGTTTTTAAGGCTTCCATATGTCGTACTTCCTCAAAAGAATAAGAGAGAGCCTCTCCTTGTAAGTCCAGGATTTGACCCGCCATCATCCCTTGAGCACCAATTGCTTTGGCAAGGTCTCGAACAAGACGGCAGCGAACGGCTGAATGAGGAGAAACCGTTTCCGATGCCATCGTCTCGAAAGCAAGAGATTGAAGCGCGTTTCCTGCAAGGATCGCCGTTGCCTCATCGAATTTCTTGTGGACCGAGGGACGTCCACGCCTGAGATCTGCGTTATCCATTGCCGGCAAATCATCGTGAATCAAAGAATAGCAGTGGACCATTTCAATAGCACAGGCGAGAGGCAAAAGCTGCTCTTCAGAAATGTTCAGGCGCCGCCCCACTTCAAGACATAAAAAAGCCCGAAATCGTTTTCCGGGAGCTAGCAAGGCGTAAGTCATCGCGTCAAAGAGCTGCGGAGGTGTCTGATTTTTAAGCGGAAGAAGGAGGCGATGCAGAGCCTCATTTGTGCATCTTTGATCTTTTTTAAGAGCCTCACTCAGCATCATCGGCGGAAATCGTTTCTTGAAGGGGAGACGGTTTTGTTGAAATCGTTCCATCCTTATGCTGGACGATCTCCTCAATTTTTGTTCGTGCGGATTTCAAAAGAGTTTCACAATGAGCCTGCAACTGCGCCCCTCTCTCGTATGCTTTAATGGCTTCCTCAAGGGGTACTTTTCCTTCTTCAAGCAACCTTACGATCGTCTCGAGTTCCTGAAGGGCCTGTTCAAAGGGAACAGAGGTAAGAGATGAGGGCTCGGCCATTTGTCATCGTCCTGTCATATTTTGACCTTAGAAAAGCATGCGAGATGAAAGGTCGTCAAGCATCAATCTCGCCTGCAAAGGCGGCATTACTTTGAATGAAAGCGAATCTTTTTTCCGGACGTTTTCCCATCAAGGCATCTACAAACTCTTCAATGGGAATGAGCCCTTCCTCCATAAAATTGGCGGAGACAGGTCCTGAAGGGAGATGAACCCGCATTAAAATTCGTTTGGTCGGATCCATCGTTGTTTCTTTTAACTGTTGCCAGGACATCTCGCCAAGTCCTTTAAAGCGGCTGACCTCGACTTTACCTTTCCCGTTGAACTCGGTCTTCATTAGCTCTTCCCGATGAGCATCATCTCGTGCATACGCGCTCTTGCTGCCTTGGGTCAGCCGATAAAGAGGTGGAAGCGCAAGATAGACATATCTCCCCTCAATGAGAGCCCG
>CAYUCY010000061.1:0-2615 GCA_964443525.1 uncultured Thiotrichales bacterium | reverse complement strand
CTGGAAGAAAAAGGTCAAGAGAAGAGAGGCGATATGAGCGCCGTCCACATCGGCATCCGTCATGACGACGACGCGATGATAGCGCAAGTTTTGGGTATTACAGGCCTTTCCCGTACCGCATCCCAAGGCAAGAGCCAGGTCGGTAATTTCCTGATTCGATCTCATCTTATCAACGGTGGCACTCGCCACGTTCAGGATCTTTCCGCGCAAAGGCAAAACGGCCTGGGTCTTTCTGTCTCGCGCTTGTTTAGCGGACCCGCCGGCGGAATCCCCTTCAACCAAAAAAATTTCGCACTCGGACGGATTCGTCGAGTTACAATCAGCCAGCTTTCCGGGCAAACGAAGGCGCCTTGTCGCCGTTTGACGGGCAACCTCTTTCGATTGGCGACGCTCGAGCCGCTCCTCGAGTCGTTCGATGACATGCTGGAGAAGCGCCTCTCCCATCACCTTGTTCGAGGAAAGCCAGTGATCGAAATGATCTTTAATGACGGCCTCCACATTCCGCGTTACGCTTTGAGAAACCAGCTTTTCCTTGGTTTGTCCCTGAAATTGAGGGTCGCGCACAAAGACTGAGAGAATCCCCGTTACGTCACTCATGACGTCATCGGCCGTAATTTGCGCGGCTTTTCTATGTCCGATTAGTTCGCCGAAGGCTCGCAAAGATCGAGTAAGTCCTGCCCGAAAACCAGTTTCGTGCGTTCCCCCCAAAGGGGTCACAACCGTATTGCAATACATATTAAAGAAACCCTCGTGCTGGATCGGCCATGAAACCGCCCACTCGAGGCGTCCCGACTCATCCGGGAAATCCGCTTCTCCCGAGAAGGGTTCAGGTGTGGCAAGTTCTTGGCCTTCAAGAACTTCAAGCAGGTAATCTTTAAGTCCTCCCGGAAAATGAAGGATATCTTCCCGAGGTGTTTTTTCGTCCCCTCCGAGGATCTCCTCCGCACATTTCCAACGGATCTCAACACCTTTAAAAAGATAGGCTTTAGAACGAACCATCCGGTAAAGAATGACCGGCTTGAAGTGTGCCTTCTCTCCGAAGATCTCCGGGTCCGGGTGAAATTGGAGGGCAGTGCCGCGCCTGTTATGCACGGGGCCAATTTCGGAAAGGGGTGATGTAGGCGTCCCCCTCGAATAAGTCTGACGCCAAAGGCGACGATCTTTCACAACCTCTAGGGCCAAAAAATCCGAAAGAGCATTAACCACGGACATCCCGACGCCATGAAGCCCTCCAGATGTTTTATAGGCATCCCCGCCGAATTTACCGCCAGAGTGCAGCGTTGTCAGGATCACTTCAAGGGCTGATCTATCGGGGTACTTCGGGTGCGGATCGATGGGGATACCCCGACCGTTATCTCGTATCTCTACAGACCCGTCATTCTTCAGCTCCACCTCAATACGGGAGGCATGACCTGCAACAGCCTCGTCCATGGCGTTATCAACGATCTCGGCCACAAGATGATGAAGCGCCCGTTCATCGGTGCCGCCAATATACATGCCCGGGCGGCGTCTTACGGGCTCGAGGCCCTCCAGAACCTCAATATCTTTGGCGGAATAATCCGATTTTGTCGGTTGTCTTACGGCACTGAAAAGATCGCTCATGAAATTCCTCTGGGTCTTGATTCAATTCGGATTGTTCCTCTTGCCTGTTCTGCTATAGTGTCAGAAACAAAGATCAAAGAGGCTCATATAAGATGTCTCACGTCCTTAAATATGTAGTCATTGGGGCCGTAATTGCAACCGGAATCGTCCTAATTCTCGGCATCATCAACTTGTTTGTCATGAAAAAAGGTCATTCGGCGCGTTCACAAAAGCTGATGCGCCTTCGCATACTCGTGCAAGCTATCGCGCTCGCGGTCTTTGCGCTTCTTCTTTTTCTTCAAATGGGGAAGGGATAGGCATGGTTCAGCTCACGCGCATTTACACCCGCGGCGGGGATAAGGGAAAAACATCCCTCGGCGACGGTACGCGAGTCGAAAAATTCTCGCCTCGCATTGAGGCGATCGGCGCTGTGGACGAAGCCAATGCGACTCTCGGGATGGCACGCCTTGAAGCCCAGGGAGAAATTGACGCTCTTCTCCAGCGGATTCAAAATGACCTTTTTGATCTGGGAGCGGACTTGTGCACGCCTAAGGATCGAGAGGGCGTCACTTCTCTTCGGATAAGGGCAGATCAAGTCATTCGGATTGAGAGGGAAATCGATCACTATAATGGGGCTTTGCAACCGCTCAAATCCTTCGTTTTACCGGGAGGCTCCCGTTTATCCGCGACCCTTCACCTGGCTCGCACCGTTGTCAGGCGCGCGGAAAGGCTCTGTTATCACCTGGCTTCCCTTGAAACAGTGAATCCCGAGGCCTCTAAATATCTGAACCGTCTTTCCGACTTGCTTTTTGTTCTGGCCAGATACACCAATGATCAGGGGGCCCGCGATGTTCTCTGGATCCCAGGCGGGACGCCGGAGATTTCTTGAGGAATTGCCCATAAAGCGGTCTTTTATCTTTGTCAAAACTCAAGGCATTGTGAGAAGCTTTGTGAGAAGCTTTTTTGAGGCGAGGGTGGTTCTTAAAGATATTAAATCTCTTCTATTTTAGTGATTTATGCCAAAAATTTCACCT
>CAYUCY010000060.1:0-9217 GCA_964443525.1 uncultured Thiotrichales bacterium | reverse complement strand
GGCTTAAGCGATACGGAAAAAACTCGGTATCTCAAAAAGATCAAGATCATATAATATTAGCATTTCTTAAAAAGTTTAATAATCCTTTAGTCCTTCTTTTAATCGCATCTGCCTTTCTTTCTTTTGTTTTAGGAGAGAGAGGTGATTTTCTTATCATTCTATGTATGATCTTGTTAAGTGTTTCTCTTGATTTTCTGCAAGAACATCAAGCTGTAAGAGCGGCTGAAAAGCTCAAAAAATCAATTGCAAATCAAGCAACCGTTTTTCGTGACGGATGTAAAAAATCAATACCCACTGAAAATCTGGTTCCGGGAGATATCGTGCTTCTTTCGCCAGGAGACTTAGTTCCTGCGGACGGAAGACTGTTAGAGGCACACCATCTTTATGTTAACCAAGCAATCCTGACAGGTGAAAGTTATCCCGTTGAAAAGAAACCCATAACCTTCCGACAAAAGAAAGGATCGGTTGATGCTTTAAACTCGGTTTTTATGGGAACTTCCATATTAACAGGTGATGGCAAAATGATTGTTTGCGTGACAGGAAAAGCAACTCTCTTCGGTCAAATAGCTAAGTCAGTCTCTGAAGCACCTCCCCCTACTCCCTTTGAACTGGGAACTCGAAAATTCGGTTACCTTCTTATGAAGCTAACCGTTTTTCTTGTTCTTTTCGTGGTTATCGCCAATACCTTTATTTTGAGACCGTGGTTAGACACCCTCCTTTTCGCCCTGGCTTTAGCGGTCGGTATGACGCCTGAGTTTCTTCCCATGATTTCGTCGGTCTCACTTGCGAGAGGCGCCACACAACTCGCAAAAAGAAAGGTCATTGTAAAAAGACTTTCGGCCATTCATGACCTTGGAAGTATGAATTTGCTTTGCACGGACAAGACAGGGACACTTACAGAAGCAAAAATCAAACTTGCCAAGCATCTGAATACAGATGGAAGTGAAAGCGAACGAGTCCTGGAAATTGCTTATTTAAACAGCTTTTTCGAATCGGGGATTAAGAATCCCCTAGATACAGCCATTCTAACACATGAAAGCATTAACACCGACTCCTGGATCAAAATTGATGAAATCCCTTATGATTTTGAGAGAAGACGCGTCTCAGTCATTCTAGAGAATCGAAATGACGGAAACCGATATCTGTTTATAAAAGGAGCTCCAGAGGATATTCTCAGCCTCGCCACTCACTTTGAGGTTCCCGACAATCATGAAGTCTTGGAACTGACTCCCAAAAAACGGGAAGAAATCCTGAATCTTTTCGAGGCTTATTCTGAACAAGGATATCGCATTCTCGGTATCGGATGGCGAGATGCCAAAACGATTGAGAAAAAAGAAATGATTTATAAAGAAACTCACTTAGTCTTTGCAGGGTTTGCTCTCTTCTATGACCCGATGAAGGCAGGTGTAAGTGAAATCATTCAGTCGCTTCGTCAAGCCAATATCGACCTTAAAATCGTAACCGGGGATAACGAGAAAGTAACGCTTCACCTTTGTAAGTCCCTCGAATTCCCTGTAACAGGCATCCTTACAGGATCCGAAATAAATAATTTAAGCGAAGAAGCTTTTAATAATAAAGTGTTAAAATCAAATCTTTTTTGTCGGGTAACTCCTTCACAGAAAAAAAGAATTATTGAATGCTTTAAAGCGCACGGAAATGTCGTTGGATATTTGGGTGATGGGATTAATGACGCTCCTTCTCTTTTAAGCGCCGACGTCGGCATTTCCGTTGATAAGGCAGCGGACGTGGCACGAGAAGCCTCCGACCTTATTTTGCTCAAACACGATCTTCATGCTGTTTTTCAAGGCGTGATGGAAGGAAGAAGAACCTTTGCTAATATCATGAAGTATCTACGGATGATGACAAGTTCAAACTTCGGTAATATGTTCAGCATGGCCGGTGCCGCTCTCTTTCTTCCCTTTCTCCCGATGCTGCCACTTCAAATCCTTTTAAATAACTTTTTATATGATGTTTCCGAAACTGCGATTCCTCTTGATTATGTAGATGAGGAACAGTTCCAAACCCCCCATGCCTGGAACATGAAGTCGATCATGCGCTTCATGATTGTTATGGGGTTAACCAGCTCGCTTTTTGATTTTGTAACTTTTTTTATTTTGCTCAAGGTCTTCCAAGCAGACCAAGCACTTTTTCAAACAGGGTGGTTCGTTGAATCTCTCACCACGCAAATCTTGATTATTTTTGTTATCCGAACGTACAAGCCTTTCTGGAAAGCAAAACTGCATCCGCTTCTTGCAACTTTATCTGTCATTCTTGTACTTATCGCAGCTCTGATCCCTTTTACCTTTTTAGGTCAAACATTCGAATTCGTACGACCACCGTTCTTATTTTACGCTGTTCTTTTCATGGTTGTCTGCGCCTATTTAGCAGCGGCAGAAGGTATGAAGAGATGGCTCTATCGCTCTGGCCCCTTCTAATTCCGGATAAGTCTTTCTAAAATCAAGCAGCTTCCTGAACGGAAGATTCTTTGGTCTTTTCCTGCTCGATGCGCTCCTCCAGATCCATTAAGCTTAAAAATCATATTCCTTCAAAAAGCCTCCCCAATTTGAAGAGGCTTTTTCGGAAGAGAGTTTAGTGAGTGAAATCTAACATTTCTCTGTTAATTTTTTCAAGGTCCAGTCTTGCTGCTGCAAGATTTTCATTTGCTTGATGCAGAAGATTCGTTGCAATTTTAAGCTGATCTAATGATCCACCATCTAAAATGACAGGAGATTCTTTCGGCAAAGCACCGTGAAGCGCTTCCAGATAGGCTTCGGGGGTGTCTTGGTCATGGGCATGGGGATTAAAATGCTTAAATCCATTGATTCCTTTAAGATCTTCTCGCATCCCGATAATGACTATTACTAAATTATTATAATGCTCTTGAGCCTGATGCAATTGAGATTCAGCTTTTACAAATTTCTCCTCAAATTCTTGTTTCTTGCCCAAAGCAATCGCATTTTGAATCATGTCCTCTCTCGCTTTTGCTAAAAGCTTCCTCTCTTCCTCAATATCCTTTCCTTTTTTGAATTCAACATGACGCAATTTTGGCATTTCATGTTTTTCTTCCACTTTTTTAGGTCCTTGAACAGCCGGTTTTAACTTTGCTTTTTCAAATTCGGTTCCAGAACAATAACTTATGAGTTCATTACGCTTTATAACACCAAAGTTAGCTCCTTTTGAAATTTCATAAAAACTAGGAGCCATGATTTGATGACATAGACTCTCAGCATTTTTTACGTTTCTCTCTGCTTCCTGTTTTAATAAGGGTAAAGGATTCTTGCTTTGTAATAGTTCCTCCATCGTAACGGTATCTGATGCAAACCCGTAGGAGAAACATGCAATTCCACTCATTGCGAATGCTAACTTAATTTTTTTCATAATGACCATCGTCCTTTCTCTAATTATGTTCGCTCTTAACCATAAGAAAGGAAGGTTAATAAGTCGTTAAGCTTTCTGAAGTAAATGAAACTTAGGCTGCTTGAGAAGCTTTATCATTAGAATCCATTTCTAGAGCGCTTTCAGTCGAAGAATCAACCTGCCCGAATGAGCGCATCATACCCAAAGCATGCATATAAATCGTCAAGATCTCTTCTTGCTCGGCGCGTTCGTCCGTATCCATTTTCCGGATTTTGAGGATCTGGCGCATGATTTTAGCATCAAAGCCTTCGCTCTTCGCTTCTGCGTAGACTTCGCGAATATCCTGGGCAATATTTGACTTTTCTTCTTCCAAGCGCTCGATTCGTTCGATAAACTGTCGCAGTTGGGCTCCTGAAACGCCCCCAAAATTAGTCATTGGCAAACTCCTTTGTTCACGTTATGGATGAGACAATACCTACTTGCCCGATGCCTTTCAAGGGGAGATTAGGGCAAAAGCCTTCATAAAGGAGAGGGAATGTTACGCGCTTTTTTTAATAAACTTTATAATCAAAAGCCGTCGCTTGCCATGTTGAGCGCCATTTGCGCCGTCAGTTTCGTAGGCCTTTCTCCTATTTTCGTCCGAATCAGCGAGATAGGACCTATCTCCACCGCCTTCTATCGCTTTTTTTTGGCTCTTCCCTTTTTATGGAGCTGGATGATTTTTGATAATCTGAAAAGCGTTCAACCGAGAAGCCCGAGAACAGCTCGGGATTATTTTCTTCTCATTTCCTGCGGCGTCTTCCTTGCCCTCGATATTGCTTTCTGGCACTGGTCCTTGGTCAAGACGAGCGTTGTAAACTCAACGCTTATTAACAATTTGACTTCGATTTTCGTCGCACTTAGTGCTTGGATTTTTCTTAAAGAAAAAATGGGATCCTCCATGATTCTCGGCATTATCATGAGCGTTTTCGGCGCCTTGGTTCTCGTGGGGGCTGATATTAAAGGAGGGCAGTCCCATCTTTTCGGAGATCTCCTTGCACTCATCTCAGCTCTCTTCTATACGGCCTATATTCTGGCCGTAAAGGAATTGAGACACCATTTCAGCGCCCCAACCATTATGGCCTGGGGGGGAATGTCCAGCATGTATATCCTTGCAGGGATTGCCTTTATGAGCGGGGACACTTTCTTCCCGACAACGAGTCTCGGTTGGATGACTCTCTTGGGACTTGCCATGATTGTCCATATTGCTGGGCAAGGTCTTTTAGCTTACTCAATGGGCCATCTTTCAGCGACGTTTTCATCCGTTGCGCTCATGTTTGCGCCGATCGTCTCGACACTTGCCGCTTGGATCCTTTTCGGAGAAGCCCTCACCGCCTATAAAATGATCGGTGGCGTCATCGTTCTCGTCGGTATTTTCATTGCAAGGCGTGATGAAAAAAGTATCAAAAAACTGGAAAAGGAAATGCCACCATCATGAGAAGGTACCGTTCTTCTAAAATTGTTGCAACTTTGGGCCCCTCGTCATCCTCCCCTGAGATGATCGAAAAGCTTTTTCAATCCGGCGTCGATGTCTTTCGCCTGAATTTCTCCCACGGGACCCATGAAGGTCACCAAAGAAACTATGAAATCATAAGAGCTCTGGAGAAAAAATATGATCGCCCGATCGGTATTCTTCAGGACTTACAAGGACCTAAGCTTCGTGTAGGACGTTTTAGGGATGGCAAGATCAAGTTAGAGACAGGCGCCTCCTTTCTGCTGGATCTAAAATCGGAGGAAGGAAACGCCTCCCGGGTAAATCTTCCCCATCCAGAAATTTTCCAAGTCCTTGAATCGGGTGCTGAGCTCCTCCTCGACGACGGCAAGATCAGACTGAGGGTCGAAACGTGTGATCTGCACTCTGCCCGAGCAACAGTCACGGTCGGTGGCGAACTTTCGAATAACAAGGGAGTGAATCTGCCGGGTGTTCGCCTCCCACTTTCTCCTATCACTCAAAAGGATCGTATCGATCTTGAATTCGGACTCAATCTGGGTGTGGATTTCGTTGCCCTTTCTTTCGTTCAGCATCCGGATGATATGAGAGAAGCCCGTAGGCTTATTGCTGACCGAGCCTTCCTCGTTGCAAAGCTTGAAAAGCCCTCCGCAATCGATCATCTCGATGAGATCGTCGAGCTCTCCGATGGCATCATGATTGCTCGAGGCGACCTCGGGGTCGAGATGATGCCGGAGGATGTCCCCAGCATCCAGCGCCAAATTATTCGTACCTGTCGTAAACGTGGGAAGCCTGTGATTGTTGCAACCCAAATGCTGGATTCCATGGTTCACGCGCCGACTCCGACACGAGCAGAGGCTTCAGATGTTGCAACGGCCGTCTATGACGGCGTAGATGCGGTAATGCTGTCGGCTGAATCAGCCTCGGGAGACTTTCCGATCGAATCGGTCGAAATGATGAACCGGATCATCACTCGTGTTGAAAAAGATCCTCTTTATCGAACAATGATTGATACATCGAGAACGCCTTCCGATCCGACGCCTTCGGATGCGATCACAGCCGCAGCTCGCCATGTGGCCGCGACCATCTTTGCCAATGCCATTGTCACTCTTACCACCTCGGGGTCTACAACTTTGAGAGCAGCCCGAGAAAGACCTGTTGCTCCTATTCTGGGTCTCACGCCGCTCATTAACATTGCACGGCAACTGACGCTCGTGTGGGGAACGCACCCTGTTAAAGTAGATCAAATCTCCAGCTTTGATCAAACGATTGATAGGGTCTGCGAAATTGTTCTCAAAGACGGCTTTGCCGATAAAGGAGATGACGTCATCATTACAGCCGGCGCCCAGTTCGGGAAAGAAAATAAGAAAATGTTTCAATCCGGCACAACGAGAGCTCTCCGGATCGTAACAGTCGGCGAAGAATAGCCATGAACGAAGAAAGGGATACTCTCGGTGGACGTCTAAAACGATACGCAAATGTCTCAACCGCAATGAGCGGGGCAGCCGTTCGTTTCATCGGGGAACGCCTCTTCGGCCTTGAAATCGATCATGATGATATGGCGAAGACTCTCACGCGCGCCCTTGGTTCCTTAAAGGGTCCTGTCATGAAGGTCGCTCAAATGCTGGCAACGATTCCAGATGCCGTTCCTCCCGAGTATGCCCAGGAATTTTTGCAGCTTCAGGCAGATGCCCCTTCCATGGGGTGGCCTTTTGTCAAGCGTCGCATGGCGGCCGAATTGGGGCCCGATTGGATCTCCAAATTCACATCCTTTGAGCAGCAAGCGTCAGCCGCTGCCTCCCTCGGCCAAGTCCATAAAGCCATCTCACTTGCGAGGGAAACTCTTGCTTGTAAACTTCAATATCCGGATATGGCGTCCATCGTCGAAGCTGATCTAAAGCAATTAAAACTGGTTTTGGGACTTTATGAGAAATATACAGGCGCCCTTTCCCTTGGTGAGGTCTACACAGAAATTACGGAAAGGTTGAGAGAAGAGCTCGACTATACTCTGGAGGCCAAGCATATCTGTCTTTATGAAACAATCTTGGAGAAAGTACCGGATGTTCACATTCCCAACGTTATAGAAGAGCTTTCGACGGAGCGCCTTTTAACCATGAGGTGGCTTGAAGGGAAACGTCTTAAGACAATTCTGGAGGAGAGCCAAGACTTTAGAAATCGGGCGGCTTATACCCTTTTCCAAATCTGGTATAAGCCCCTTTACACCCACGCAGTCATTCACGGAGACCCCCATTTGGGGAATTACACGTTTTGTGCGGATGCCTCGATTAACCTCCTCGATTATGGTTGTATCAGAAAGTTCGATCCTTCCTTTATTCAGGGAGTCATCGATCTTTATCATGCACTCAAAAACAATGACCCCGAACTGGCTGTCCACGCCTACGAAACGTGGCGTTTTAAAAACCTTTCTAAAGAAATGATCGAAGTTTTAAGCCTTTGGGCAAATCTTTTATACGAACCTCTTCTTGAGGATCGTATTCGCCCGATTCAAAAAGAACACAGCGGTATATACGGTCGTGAAATGGCCTATAAAGTCCATTCGGAACTTCGCCGGTTAGGGGGCGTTCGTCCCCCCCGAGAATTCGTCTTTATGGATCGAGCAGCCGTCGGTGTAGGATCGGTGTTTATGCACTTAAGGGCTGAGCAAAATTGGCATCGCATTTATGAAGAGCTCATCGAGGACTTTAACTCCGAGCAAGTGCTGAAAAATCAGAAAAATGCGCTTAAACAGTGCGGCATTCATGGATAGAAAACTTTCCTATATTCAGGATCTTTATGCCTCCGAAGACACCCTTCTCAAAAAAATCCGAAGGAGAGCCTTACGAGAGGATTTTCCCATTCACATTCACCCTGAGGAAGGAAAACTTCTCCAACTTCTGATTCAAATGATGCAAACCCGAAAAATCGTTGAGATCGGAACGCATGCAGGATATTCAGCCATTTGGATGGCCCGAGCTCTTCCCCCCGATGGGATTCTGCATACGATTGAAAAATCACAAAAGCGGTACGACCTAGCTCAAAAAACTTTTCAAGATTTTGAAAGAAAAACTCTGATCAGATCTCATTTAGGGGATGCCTATAACGTTCTTCAAACCCTCAAAGATCAAGGCCCCTTTGATCTTGTTTTTATCGATGCTGACAAAATCAGCTATTTGGATTACCTAGAATGGGCTGTACAGAATGTTCGGGAGGGAGGCCTCATCATTGCCGACAATACCCTTCTTGACGGTGCCGTTTACGGAGAACAGCCCACGAACTTAAAAATTGCCGAGACAACGCTTCAGGTGATGCGAGAGTTTAATCGTCGGTTAGCTAATCATGACCATTTCACAAGCCTTCTCCTTCCGACCACATCAGGGCTCACGATTGCCTTCAAGAAGAAAACTCCCGCTTCCAAAAAGCAGTTTAGAGAAAACGTGGTTCCCAGCTTTTAGGGTGATCTCATAAAAGGGAACCCTGCCCCTCCGTACTTCAGTTGAATCATTTCCACAAAAACGATGATTTAGAAAAAGAAGGGTTTTTACACCGTTGAAGCCCGGATCCCCCGGCTCAGAGAGGAGGCCATATAGTCATAATTAATCTACTGAGAAATCAAAATCGTTTATTTTTCGTGAGGCGATTGTACCCCGTCTTCCTTCTGTGAGAAACGGGGAGCTGACCATGTGAGAAGCAGTCGTTCTCTCTTCCATCATCGATAAATGCTTTCGTTTACAAGATTTGTATCAGCGATCTCTCAGGACCTCCGCTTTTTGGGCAATTTCTTCAGGGGTGAGCTCAGAGCAGGCCTTAATGACCTGTGCACGATCCCATGCATCCATCTTGGGGGTGAAGAGAGCGGGTGCCGCCTCTGCAATCGCTTTGATTTGCTCTGGCGTAAGCTCAAGGCAGGCTGAGATGATATAGGCACGATCAACTCCGCTCATCTCCTCCGTGAAGAGGGCGGGTGCCTCCTGAAAAATGGCATTTACCCGTTCTTTGATTTGCTCGGGCGTAAGCTTAAGGCAGGCTCCGATGATAGAAGCATCATAATATGCGTCCATCTCCTCCTCATTTGCTTCCGTCTCTTCGGGGAAAAGGCTGGGTGAAGCCTCCAAAATCGCTTGTACCCGTTCTTTGAGTTGCTCGGGCGTAAGCTTAAGGCAGGCTGAGATGATATAGGCACGATCAACTCCGCTCATCTCCTCCGTGAAGAGGGCGGGTGCCTCCTGAAAAATGGCATTTACCCGTTCTTTGATTTGCTCGGGCGTAAGCTTAAGGCAGGCTCCGATGATATAGACACGATCCCCTGCATCCATCTTGGGGGTGAAGAGAAAGGGTGCTGCCTCTGCGACCGCTTTGACTTGATCAGAGGTG
>CAYUCY010000059.1:0-9304 GCA_964443525.1 uncultured Thiotrichales bacterium | reverse complement strand
GATCTTGCCTTCCGCGGTGCGCGAGAAGGGCACGCCGAAATGCTCGAGTTCGATGACGGCCTCCTTTGCATTCCGGCACATATATTCGATGGCATCCTGATCCCCAAGCCAGTCCGAGCCCTTGACCGTATCATACATGTGAAACTTCCAATGATCGCCGTCTCCCATATTATTGAGAGCCGCACTGATCCCGCCTTGGGCCGAAACCGTGTGGGATCGCGTCGGAAAGACTTTTGTAATGCAGGCAGTTGAAAGGCCCCTTGCACTCATTCCGAGGGCGGCTCGGAGACCCGCTCCTCCGGCTCCCACCACGACAACATCATAGGCATGATCAATAATCGGATAAGATTTGGTCATTTTTCAGAGATTCTCCTCAAACAGGTGAAAATAAAATTTTTAAGACGGAGAGGGAGGCAATAAGGGCAGCTGCGAATGCAATAAATTTAACGCTGTAGATGAGGAATAACTTAAGAGATTCCCGATGAACATAATCTTCGATGACGACCTGGAGTCCTAGTTGTGCATGATGAAGCGCTGCAAGAATGAAGAGGATCATGAAGGTTGTCGGAAAGAAACTTTGAAGACTTGCTCGGATCTCGAGATAGTCGCATCCCACATGTCGGGCAAGGAAAAAGAGAAACCATCCTCCCAAAAACAAAAGGATGATCGCGGATAACCGTTGCGCCATCCAGTGCTCTGTCCCGGATTTCACTGATCCCTTTCCCCGAACCCGACCAAGCGTACTTTTGAAAGATGTTGCTCTTTGCGTCATAATTTACCCCCAGAGATACCGACCGGCACAAAACAAGGTTGCGGCACCCGACAGACCGACGACGATCCAGCCGCTATACGTCACTTGAGGAAGTTCAAATCCGTATCCCGCATCCCAAAATAAATGACGTACTCCGTTTAAAAGATGATAAAAAAAACTAAACAAAACACCGAAAAAGATGATCTTTCCATACCAAGTCGAAAGAAAAATTGAGATTTCTTCAAAACAAACAGGACTAACCGCAAGCGCCCATACCCACGCAACAAGCGCCAAAACGGCAAAGGATAAAAAGATCCCCGTTAATCGATGCAAAATCGAGAGAACGGAGGTAATTTGAGGCCTGTAAATCTGCAAATGTGGAGACAAAGGCCTCTTTAGTTTCGGTGTCGCCATCACGCTTCCCTTAGATTTTAAAAATTTTTTGCTATTTTGGACGAGTTTCAAGACGGATGCAAGAAGTCTCTTCCTGATAGAAGCTATCTTACTAAGAAAGATTTTTAGGGTAAACTCTAGCAATAGAGGAGAATCGTGCTATGGGGGATAAGCTGAATAAAGAAAGCCCCTTTATGTCACTGAAGAAAACTCCCAAAAGCATAGATTTTCTAGATGTTTAGTCCTAGGATGTGATAGGAGGGGTTAATTTTAAACAATTCCAAGTAGCTTTGAGTCAAAACTTTCCCTCAAATAGCCCTCTTTCGCCTTTCCCCAAATTAATTTGATGGGGCTAATCAGCCGGCTTTCTCAAGCTGTTCGGAAGGAGCAGAGAGGTGATAGTCGAGTGTCCGCTTCAATGCCGTTTTCAGATCGATCTTGGGCTCCCAACCGAGGTATTTTCTTGCATTTTCAATGGAAGGCACTCGGAATCCCAGGTCCTGATATGATTTTCCGAAGTGTGTTTCCGCATCGACAGAAAGAATTTTGGTCTTCTCCGCCAGCGCTTTATATTTCGGATATGCCTTGACCATATCAACAATCATATGAGCCAAATCCTTGATTGAAAAATCATTCTTTGGATTTCCGATATTAAAAATTCTTTGATCCGCCGCCCCGTCCTTATTTTCGATAATCCGCACAAGCGCTTCAATACCGTCATCAATATAGGTGAAGGAACGCCGCTGTTGTCCTCCGTCCACGAGCTTGATTTCCCCGTGGTGGAGAATGTTGCTTAAGAATTGGGTCACGACGCGGGAGCTTCCCTCTTTTTGCTCGTCGATCCGATCGAGCTTAGGACCCAGCCAGTTAAAAGGACGAAAAAGAGTATACTGAAGCCCTTCTTTAACGCCGTAGGCGTAAATTACACGATCCAAAAGCTGCTTCGAGCAAGAATAGATCCAGCGTTGCTTATTGATCGGACCTAACACACAATTTGTTTCTTCCTCACGAAATTCGGCGTCATCGCTCATACCGTAAACTTCGGACGTAGACGGGAAGATGACGCGCTTCTTGTATCGGACGCAGAGCCGCACGATTTCAAGATTGGCTTCGAAATCAAGCTCAAAAACCCGAAGAGGCTCCTTCACGTAAAGGGCCGGATTTGCAATCGCAACCAGCGGCAAAACCACATCACATTTTTTCACATGATATTCGATCCACTCCTTATTGATCGTAATATCGCCTTCAACGAATTTGAAACGACTGTGACCGAGGCAATTCTCAAGCTTGTCCGTTGCCATATCCATACCGAAGACTTCCCAATCCGTTTTCTTGAGAATGTATTCGGTCAAGCTGTTTCCGATAAAGCCGTTGACGCCTAAAATGAGAACTTTCTTGGTCATCTTTATTTCACTTTCTTTAGGGTTTTGGGAGATTCTTCTTCCTCAAGTGTTTCAACGATTTCACGAATGAGGTAACGGGGCCGCTTTCGAACAACTTGATAAATGCGACCGATATACTCGCCGACGATACCGATACCAGTGATAGCCACACTAACGAGGAAAAACAAAATAGCAAAGAGCGTAAAGACCCCTTCGGCTTCAGGACCGATGATCAGGCGCCGCCCGAGCATGTAGAGGACTAAGATGCCGCTTAAGGCGGATACCAAAAAACCAAAAACGGTGAAAACCTGTAAGGGGGCCATCGAAAAACCCGTAAACAGGTCAAAAGAGACGCGAATTAATCGATAGGCGTCATACTTGGAGTCTCCAAGTTCACGCGCATCATGGCGAATAACCAGCTCTGTCGGATTTACTGCAAAACTGTATCCCAAAGCCGTTATGAAGGTCGACGGCTCGTAACACTGTTTCATCAAATTAACGATACGACGGCTATAGGCGCGCATCATACAGCCCTGATCGGTGATATGAATATCGGTAATTTTGCCCCGCAGCCAGTTCATAAACTTGGACGGAAGACTTCGCAGGAAATAATTATCTTTCCGATGATCCCGAATCGAGCCGATGTAATCATATCCCTCTTCATATTTTTTCACAAACCTAGGAATTTCCTCGGGTGGGTTTTGGAGGTCGGCGTCAAGATTAATCACGATTTCACCGCGCGTAATCTCGAAAGCCGCCATGATTGCCATGTGCTGACCGAAATTTCCGTTGAATTCAATTATGCGTACCTGATGGGGGCGCTTTTTATGAAAAGACTTGAGGATTTCAGAAGACCGATCTCGACTGCCGTCGTTGGTGAAGATAACCTCAAAGGGCTTCTCGAGCTTGTCCATCACTGGCATTAGGCGATCAAATAACGTCTCGAGTACATCTTCTTCGTTGTAAACGGGGATGACAATCGAGACATAAATGTCTTGAGATGAATGAGATGAATTAGCGGCCATTGCCTAAAACCTTTCTAATCGCCTTCACCACACGGTTCTGATCTTCATCCGTCATAGCAGGAAAAAGAGGTAAACTCACGATATTTCGACCGACTTTTTCCGCAATCGGAAAATCGCCAGGTTTTGTCCCATAAGTTTCCTTATAAAAAGTAAACAAATGAACGGGTAAAAATTGAAGTCCCGTTCCCACGTTATGCTCTTTCAACTCTTCCATAAACCGGTCCCGATCCATACCGGCCTCCTCCAGATTAATGGTGACTGCAAACTGGTGCCAAGCATGTTCATGGTCGTACGACGGCACTTGAGGAAGATTTATCCCCTTAATATCCTCGAGAAGGATTTTATATCGCTCGGCCAGGGTCCGCCTCCTCTCGATAAAAGTATCAAGAGCCTTTAATTGATGGATACCGATGGCGGCCTGCAAATCCATCATGTTGAATTTAAAACCAGGCATAATCACATCGTAATGTTGAGAGCCTCCCTTTGCAAAGCGATTGAACGCATCCCGATCGATCCCGTGAAACCGATCGACCTTGATTCGTTTTGCAAGAGTCTCATCCCTCAGGGTAATACAGCCCCCTTCCCCTGAAGTCATATTCTTGTTCGGATGAAAGCTAAATACCTGAATATCCCCAAAAGACCCGATTTTCCGACCCTTATAAGTTGTGCCGATGGCATGGGCCGCATCCTCAATGACAACAAGACGATGCTTCTTTGCAAGCTCGTAAAGAGGATCCAAATCCACGGGCAGGCCATCAAAATGTACGGGTACGATCGCACGTGTTCGAGGTGTAATAGCCGCCTCAAGCTTTGAGACGTCCATGTTATAAGTGCCTTCTTCAATATCGACGAAAACAGGGTTACCACCTGCCTGGACGATAACATTCGCCGTACACACGAAGGTCATCGGTGTCGTAATAACCTCATCTCCTTCTTTCAGATCAAGAGCTCGAAGAGCGAGAAAAAGACCGGCTGTCGCCGAGGTCACGGTAAGCGCAATCGGAGATCTGCAGTAAGCAGAAAGCGCTTCCTCAAACTGAGCCACTTTGGGGCCCGTTGTGATCCAGCCCGACTTCAAGCAAGTAACCACATCCCGAATGGCCTCTTCGCTGATCCAGGGACGTGCATAGGGCAAAAAATCTTCGGTTTTTTTTTCAGCTACGTGAGACAAGATAAACTCCTAATAAAATAACGGCAATGCCCAACATCCGAGTCGGCGTGATGGGTTCTTGCAAAATCCAAAATCCTGCGAGAGCCGTTGTGATATACCCGAGACTCGTCATCGGGTAGGCATAACTGACATCAACGCGGGACAGGGCCAAAACCCATAAAGCAAGAGAGAGCGCAAAACTCGCAACACCAACAAAAATGAAGGGATTCCATACAATTTTAAGGCTGACAGGCACCAAATTTCCGACGGAAAACTCAAAATGACCGATCTGTTTCATGCCCATCTTCAGGCTCAATTGGGCAATCGTATTCAAGACAACGCAGCCCAAAATAATCAACATATGAGAAAAAGAGGTAGTCATTTCTTGTTGCTCACGAGTCTGTCTCGTTCCGTCTCTAGCAAAGTTATGGGCTTAGGGTCAACCTTTTCAGCAAAACACTCCAGAGATTCTTTGCGTCCGATCATATAAACTTTCTTATCGCTTTTCCAGAGGCGATCCAGCTCCTTAGCCGAAATCATCCAGTCTGAGGTATCCTCTTGACTCATCCCGAAAGCACATTCCCCCTGCCATCCCACAACTTTAACAATTTGGCTGGTATAGACGGGCAAGTCCTGGTAATAGCGATTTAAAGAGACGATCTCATCCTCGGGAGAACGGTTATCATTGATATAAAGAGCAAGGGACTTGATCGAACGTCCCTCCATCTCCTCCCAAACGGCGTTGATTGTGATAAAGGTGATCGCACTTGAAAGATTGATTGCAATAAGAGCTTCTCTTCCTTTCCCACGTCGAATCAGCGTAAAAACAAGACCGGCACTTCCGATCAGAAGAACTTCGACCAAAGTAACGGCGGGCCACAAGGCAGAGGCGAAGAGAAGATCTTGCGTATAAAGGGCGATCGGAATGGACGTAAAGAGTGTGAGAGCCAATCCGCTGTAAAGATAAAACGGGAGGTGTTTCCGTCTCTCCCCAAGCCAAAAGGATGCAACTTCTTTCCCGATCAAAAGGCTTATCAGGGGAAAGACGGGTAAAATGTAGGGGATCAGCTTGGATTTTGAAGCCGAGAAAAAGATAAAAATAAAGCTGATAGAAAGAATCAGGAACTGATAAACGGGATCCCCCTTCATTCGCTTTTTGAAATTTTGAAAGATTTCTCCCAGAAAAGAAACCCATGGGAAGAGTCCTCCGAGAAGAATCGGGACGAAGAAAAGAAAGGGCTTATAGCGACCGTGCTCGGTCGTAAGGAAGCGGGTGAAATGCTCATGAATAAAGTAAAAATCAAAAAACTCGGGGTTCTTGAGAGACGCGAAGATGTGCCAGGGTGCCGCCAACGCCAAAAAGAGAAAAATCCCCCAGGGCTTAAAAGCAAGAGAAAGTTCCTTCCACCTTTTGAACGGGAGCGTCCACAATAGGATCACAGCCCCCGGAATCACAGCACCGATCAAGCCTTTCGTCAAAACAGCCAGAGCCGAAAAACTGAAAAAACCCACAAGGAAGGTATTTTGAATACCCTTCTCTTGCTCTCGCGTTGCAAGCAAGTAAAATAGGAGAGTTCCCGACATAAAGACACTCACGCCCATATCGAGAATCAGGATACGCGTATGAGCATAATATAAGAGACTGGTCGCAAGCGTTAAGCAAGCCGCTATCCCCGCTTCACGCCCAAACAAGCGTCGGCCAACCCCATAGACAATTAAGCATCCCAAAACACCGAAAAGCATCGGCAATAATCGCAATGTAAACTCTCCAAGGCCGAGCAGCTTAATAGAAGCACTTTCCATCCAATAAAAGAGGGGTGGCTTCTCGAAATATTTAATTCCGTTTAAGCGGGGCGTTACGAGGTCCCCGCTTAAAGCCATCTCTCGCGGAATCTCCGCATAGCGCCCCTCATCAGGTGTGGAAAGCGGGCGAACCCCTAAAAAAAGCCCGAAAAAAAAAGTCAGCGTTAGAAATAAAATGCTGAGGTCTTTTCGAATCGTGGAAGTCATCATCTTTTATTCTTGTTGAAAGACTGTTTCCTCTTTAACGCATTTAAGCGCTCACACGCAAGAAATATTCAGCATTCTTATATTCGTACGTAAGAATCAAACCCTATTACATAACATTTTTGGAAATCTTGAGACCTAAAACAGGTTAAGTGTAACTTAACGAGCTGATAAATCTGTCCGCTCTTAGCAGGGTGCACTACACGCAGAAATTTAAAAGAAGTGCAGCCTGAAATGTCATTTTTGATTTTTAGAATCGGTTCCTTAAAACGTTCCACGACACATGCGACAGTACCATTAAATATGCGCTTTCATTTTCAAGCATTGTTCTTTAGAAATATCAGATCAAATCTTAGCTAGCACATTTAAGGCGCTTTGCTACTTTAGCTCTCTCTATATGCCTTTTTAATTGATCGCTAAGATCGCCAGGAAGAGAAAATGATTTTAATTTCTCTGGAAGAGCCAAAATTGTATCAAGAAACATTTCTCTATCCATGCTATCGATGGTATCTTTTAGATTGAGCTTCTCGAAGTCCTCCCATGTATTTCTAATCTCCTTTGTTAAGTGAGTAACAATAGCGTACCCTTCTCGGATATCTAAAGGCAAGTCAGCTTTATTTGGCCGAACAAGACTCTCTTCTAGGAAAAGTTCCCCATAAGGACCCTTATGGCTTTTAAAAAATTTTAACTCGCTTTCGATAAAAGAATCTAACCAACTTTCAAATCTCCTATAAGCAGTGATAAAAGAACGATAAACAAAACGCTCTCTCTCATTAGCATAAGGTATTAAAGTAGCCATTTCTACAAGTGTTTCTCTACTTGGTATCGCCTCTCGTATTTTACTAAGGATAGGCCATATGGGTTTGTTTCTTTCAAAGCTCATGAATGCTTCTAGGCGATCTTCTAAGTGATTTGGATAAAGTGCAGGCCAAAGAGAAAGAAGTTCTCTATAAAACTCTGCAAGAGCCTTTTCCTGTTTTGAAAGATGTATTTCTTGATAAGCTGATGATGATTTAAAAACATGGGCGATCTCTAGGATATAGTTTCCTTTTGCATGGCCTTTAAGGGTCTGCATAAGAGCTTTCCATGCATTTAAGCTTTCCATGAATTGGCTTTGTAAAGATTGCTTTCTAGCCTTTATAAGGAGCTGACAAAGCTCAAGGGCTTTGCCTCCATCAATCACTCCTGCTCCATACCAAGCTAGATCTTCAGCTTTATCAGCATAGGGTTTTTGCCATGCTGAAGCGCGCATGCATCTTAGAATATCTTCTGCCGTTAAGTGGTTGCCTTCGCGCTCATTATGTTCATTTAAGAGTAGGAAAACCGACATTAGAGCAGGAGAAGAAAAAGATGTTCCACGAGTAGTTTTCAAAGAAAAAACATGCTCAGCGGGGCGTTGGTCTTTTCCAAAGACCATAATAGCTCTTTCAAAATCTCCATTTGCTTTTGCAAGGTTATAGCCTGAGTTTCTCAGCTTTTCTAATCTTTGGCGTTCTTCAGGGGGAACTTCACTAGCCTTGGCAGGGTCAGTTGTTAGTAAATCTATAGATAAGCTTAAGAAATTACGTCCAAATTTCTCGAGCTCTTTACGCAAAGGAATGGGAAAATCATCCCGCTTTGATAATTCGATAAAAGACTGACAATCACCTAGACTAAAAGAGAGCTCATGATTTCTTTTAAAAAGTTGAGCAAACGCTGATAATTTTCTTTTAATAAGTTCTCTGTCCTTCTCCTCGATCTCACTAAGTCTTAGTCTATCAAGAAACGCAAATAAATCTTCTATCCATATCCTTCTGAATTCTTCTGCATCTAAATGTTTTCTATATTCTAAGAGCTTCTTTTTGCGGTCTTCTATTGATTCATATTGGTAGACTTTTACTTTATAAGGTCCTGTTAGCATTACCCTTCTTAAATTGAAATCTTCCGAAGCAACGCGAGCAGAGGAATTAGCATAGATAATGTCTTCGCGATCAAAAACTTCATCAAGATAATCAAATCCTCCTGCTATAATCAGTAGTTCTTCATTATAAAAAGCTGAACCTTCTATAATGCTTTTAAGATAAGGATTATTTGCCAAATCTTCCTCATCATTACCACCAGCCATAAACACAGGAACACCTTGCTTAAGAGCATAGTTATAGCACTTATTAAGTCATAATCAGCTTCTTTTTGGCTCTTTTCTTGTTTTTTTCTTTGTTCAAAAAAAGGATTGTCTCTTTTAAACTGATGGAAAGATAAATTAATTGCTTTTGCCCCTGCTCGAATGGCAAGTTTAATAGCATCTCCATGGGTAATAGAAATCTCATCATTCAATTTAGCTTGCGAAGAACCAAGAAAAACTCGAGCTCCTGGTACAATGCCAATACCAGGTATTCGACTTCCTATAACTTGGGCTACCATCGAGGCATGATCATCTTGATGATAGCTTTCAATTGAATTCATGATTACACCGGACATTCCAGGAGGAGTACGAAGAAGACCACTTTCAATGACGGCTCCAATTTGGCCATAACCACTTAATCCTACTTTATAAAGAGGATATAAATTCATTAATGAGGCAACAGGATTTGTTAAAGAAGGCCGCACAACCTGATGC
>CAYUCY010000058.1:0-9387 GCA_964443525.1 uncultured Thiotrichales bacterium | reverse complement strand
CTGCTGTAGCTCCCGCCTCATGCATATGGTACCCAGAGATTGAGATCTGATTAAACTTTGGCATCGTTTCGGCGCAATACGCAAGGATGTCGCCTACGATTCGAAGACTCGGGGTGGGGGGGTAAATATACGTGTTTCGTACGAGAAACTCCTTGAGAATATCGTTTTGAAGGGTACCCGAGAGAGCTTCGGGTGAAACTCCCGATTCTTCGGCAGCTACGATATACATAGCAAGGATGGGAAGGACTGCCCCGTTCATGGTCATGGAAACACTCACACTATCCAAAGGGATCCCTTCGAAAAGGATTTTCATATCTTCAACCGTGTCAACGGCAACCCCGGCCATTCCCACGTCACCCGACACTCTGAGATTATCCGAATCAAAGCCCCTGTGGGTAGCGAGATCAAAAGCAACCGAAAGACCTCTTTGGCCTTGCGCGAGATTTCTCTTATAAAAAGTGTTGGTTTCTTCTGGCGTTGAAAAGCCCGCATACTGACGAACTGTCCACGGCTTTCCTTTATAAAGGGAGGCCCGACTGCCTCTGGGAAAGGGAGGTATGCCCGGAAATGAGGAGAACGCCTCAATATTTTCAAGGTCCTCGGCCGTATAAAGAGGCTTGATTTTAATGCCTTCGGGGAGAAAGAGGACGTCCTCTTCGGGCGATCTACCTCTTTCCCGTTTGTAAATTTTTTCCCAGTCTTTTTTTTGTGTCATGCCCACGCCCTGTTCATGGGTTTTTATTCCTACCAGTCTAAAGGAAAAAAGGGGAAAAGGCGACGGGGTCTTTTTCGGCTGTAACGCTAGACTCTTATATCAAACTGCTGGAAAAGAGCCGTCTTCTTACAACTTTGGCAGGGAAAGGTCGGCATTTTTGAGAGATATGTTGTTAAAAGCGCTTTTTGCGCCGAACCCTCTTCAAAGGTTTTTTGAAGTCCTTCAAGTGCAGACTTATGAAAGGCTAAGAGCTGCAAAAGAGCCAGCTCCTGCCATTGACTGCGGCTTTCACCGCCGTTATCCTTTGCATAAAGCACTTTCGCGTAAAGACAGGTGAATCCGTCGGTTACAACATTTCCCGGATGTCTCGGCGCGCCGAGTTGGTAGAGAAAAGAAAGCCCCGTCAGGAAATCATCTCTTATAACAGGGTCTAACGCATCGATGAGGACATCCTTCATCATTTCAAAGGAAGGATAGCCGCCGGAGCCCTCTTTGAGGAGAGACACAGAAATATTTTTATAACTTTTGTATTCGGAACCGAACGGATCAGAGACGTCCGAGGTCAAACTTGCAAGAGAAGCGTTAATCCAGAGAACGCTCAAAGGAAATATCAATTTTTTCATGCTTTTTTCTCCTTAGTGAGAGGGTATCAGATTTTAAAACCTCGCCAATGATTTTTCTTCCCTTTTTGAGAAAGAAATGACCTTGACAACGATTAATCGACCTCTTAAGTTAACTTAATATTTTTTAAGAGGTCTCTCGTTCAATAAGTCTTTCTTTAGTTTGCTTCTTTCTCTTTCTCTCATTCCCGTTCCTACGATTCCGTCCAGGATTAAGGATGACGAGCCACCATATCCTAGTTCAAAAAATGAGCTTTTAGAAGGTAGAAAGAGTTCCTTGTATCTATCGGCTCTCCTCAAGTTTACACTGGATCTGGTAGAGAAGAAAAAATTGATTTCCTTATATGGAGCGTCTCACAGTTTTAAAATTAATGAAGATGATTCTTGGTTTTTAGAAACAAACTGCTATGGGTTCGCACATTACCTTCTGAAGTTCTTCTTCTTAAACGCTTATAATGAAATTGTATATTACATGAGAAAAATGGCTCCGGAGGTTCCCCTGTCTATTGATGGGATTCCTTGCCCTTTTCATTATGCACAAGCCTTTAAAAAACCGCTACAGTATTGGAAGCGAGTCGAAGATATTCGAGAGATTCGGAGCGGAGACTTGATGGTTTATATGCCTCCAGGATATATCCTCCCTAAAACTTACGATAAAAGCCGTAGGACAACCGGGACCCATGTCATGTTTGTTAAATCGTTAGAAAATATTGAAAAAGATGGGTTTCTGAAGGTTGATATTATTGACTGTACTCGGACACCGCATAGTTCAGAATATGACTCGCGGTGGAAGGGAAGGGGATCCGCCGGAGGAATCGGCAGAGCTTCCGTCTTTATCCAACCTCATAAGGAAAGCGGCGCTCTTGAACATGTTTTTTTACGTTGGTCAAAACGAGGAAAGGTTTATGAGAAATTTCTTTTTATCGGACGGCTAAAATAAGAGAATCTTTAGTCTATAAATAAAAGTAAAGAAATTCTATACGTTAAACCTGAAGTGAACCACATCCCCATCTTTGACGAGGTAGTCGCGGCCTTCCTGGCGCATTTTGCCGGCCGCTTTGGCGGCTTGCTCGCTTCCCAAAGTCTTATAATCCTCAAAAGAGATGGTCTCGGCGCAAATAAACCCTCTCTCAAAATCCGTGTGAATGACGCTGGCCGCTTCAGGTGCTTTAGCTCCTCGATGAACGGTCCAGGCTCTTGCTTCCTTAGGTCCGATTGTGAAAAAGGTATTGAGGTCGAGAAGTTTATACCCCTCCCGAATGACTTGCGCGAGTCCTGTTTCCTCGAGCCCTAGGCTTTGCAAAAATTCAGCTTTTTCTTCAGGCGTTTCAAGAGCGGCAATCTCGGCTTCGATGGCCGCCGAGATCACAACCGTTCGCGATCCTTCGCCTGTTGCATATTCTTGGACTTTTCGGCTATAGGCGTTGCCGGTTGCGGCTTCTTCTTCCCGGACGTTACAGGCATAAAGGGCGGGCTTGCTACTCAAAAGCTGAAGAGATTTAAAAAGTTTCTTTTCATCTTCCTTGAGCTCAACCATTCTTGCGGATTTTCCTTCATGCAAAAGGGGCTTAATCCGCGACAGCAAATCAAGGGTTTGTGCGGCTTCTTTGTCGCCGCTTTTAACCCTCTTTGCGAGAGATTGTTCGCGACGTTCAAGGCTTTCATAATCCGCGATCATTAATTCCGTGTTAATAATTTCGATATCGCGGATAGGATCAACGCCGCCTTCCACATGAGTAATGTCCTCGTTTTCAAAACATCGAACCACATGAATGATGGCATCTACTTCCCGAATATGACCTAAGAATTGGTTTCCGAGACCTTCTCCTTTACTGGCCCCTCGAACAAGGCCTGCAATATCGACAAACTCGATCTGAGTCGGGATGATTTGTTGAGAGCCTGCTAGCTTTGCGAGAACCTGAAGCCTGTCGTCCGGAACGCCGACACGCCCCGAATTGGGTTCAATAGTACAAAAGGGATAGTTGGCAGCCTCGGCTGCAGCCGTTTGCGTTAAAGCATTAAAGAGGGTCGATTTCCCCACATTTGGCAACCCTACAATTCCGCATTGAAATCCCATGGCTTTTCTCTTTTCTAACTCGCTTGTTGAAGGCGAAGGGTTATTTTGTTCATAAAAGTTTCGCAATCAAATTTAATCAGGTTGGGGATCTCATGGGCGATGCTTTGCAATACGTTTACGAGTCCGTCTCTTTCTTCGAGAGGAAAATTCCTCAAGACATATCCGCTTACGAGATTCTTGGCACCCGGATGACCGATCCCGATACGAAGCCGCCAGTAATTCTGTCCGATATGAAGGTCGAGGCTTTTCAGCCCGTTGTGACCGCCGGCGCCACCTCCTTGTTTGACACGGACCTTTCCGGGCGGGATGTCCAGATCGTCATGAATCACGATGATTTTTTCAGGGGGAACTTTATAGAACTTGGCAATTTCTGCAACGACAAGGCCTGAACGATTCATAAAAGAGAGAGGCTTAACCGCGAATACTTTTTCATCATCGATTTGGCCTTCCCGTAAGAGGCAATTCCCCTTGCGCTTAGGGTCAGAAAAAGAATAGCTCTCGGCAATGGTGTCGAGAGCCATAAATCCCACATTGTGGCGGTTGAGGGCATGCTCAGGTCCCGGGTTTCCGAGACCCACAAGAAGGATCATTTGCCCGCCCCCTAATCCTTACTTTCCGGGTTCTTCAGTAGCACCCGCAGCAGCTTCTTCAGCCGGTGTTTCTTCAACTTCCTTTTGAACCGTCGGTGCTACGATGGTTGCAAGCGTATTATCTCTTTCGGGATGGGTTGCAGCAACACCCTTGGGAAGTCCGATCTGATCCAGGTGAATCGAGGCACCAATTTCAAGCCCTGCCAAGTCAATGGTAATCGCCTCCGGGATATTATCTGCGGAACAGTTCACGTCCAGAGTGTGAACCACGATATTCAAAACACCGCCGCGCTTGATGCCCGGGCTCTTTTCCTCATTAATAAAGTGAACGGGAATGTTGACGTGAATCTTGGTTCCCTTGCTAATCCGCCAGAAATCGACGTGAATAGGTTGATCTGTCACGGGATGCACTTGCACCTCACGAACGAGGGCTTGCTCCTTCTTGCCGTTCACATTCAGTTCGAAAATGGTCGTATAAAAACCGGGAGTATTGAGTCCCTTGATGACATGACGAACGTCGATCGAAAGGGGAACGTTTTCTTTGCCCCCCCCATAAAGAACGCCTGGAATATGACCTGTTCGGCGGAGAGCACGGGAAGCACCACCTCCGACACCGGAGCGGGTTTCGATGGGAAAAGCTTGAATTGCTGTTGTCATTTGATGACTCCTTAAATCTTCAACTCACAAAAATATCTGTGGAACATTACTACACGGAATTGAGCATAATATGCAAATAAAATCGCGATTAGTCAAACAAAGAAGAGACGGAACGTTCTTCACTGATCCGAAGGACGGCCTCCGCCAGAAGAGGGGCGATCGACAGCTGGTTGATTTTTTCGGAGGAATGAATCAGGTCTGTTGCCTGAATGCTATCCGTTATAATAAGCTCTTCAATCGGAGACCGTTCAATTTTGTGAACAGCATCACCTGAGAGAACGCCATGGGTGACATAAGCATACACCTTCTCCGCGCCCTTCTCTTTCAGAGAAAGCGCCGCATTGCAAAGGGTTCCGCCTGAGTCGACGATGTCATCCACCAAAACGCAAATGCGTCCTTGGACATCTCCGATCACGTGAACGACCTCTGAGACGCCGGCTCTCTCACGACGTTTGTCGATGATGGCCAGATCCCCTTCAACTCTTTTTGCAATCGAGCGCGTTCGGCCTACGGCACCGACATCGGGAGAGACGAGAGTGACGTTCCCTTTTCCGAAGCGCTCGATCAAATCCTTACTGAACACGGGAGATGCAAAGAGATTGTCGACAGGAATGTCAAAAAATCCTTGGATCTGGGCCGAGTGCAGATCAAAAGTCAAAACCCGATGGGCCCCTGCTACAGTCATTAAATTGGCACATAATTTTGCGGAAATAGGGGACCTGGGGCTTGTTTTCCTGTCCTGGCGTCCATAGCCGAAATAAGGGACGACGGCCGTAATACGCCTGGCAGAACCTCTTTTAAGGGCATCCAGGGTGATCAAAAGCTCCATCAAATTATCATTGGCAGGATGGGAAGTCGATTGGATGACAAAAACATCTTCTCCCCGGACATTTTCTTGAATTTCAAGGAAGACCTCATTATCGGAAAAGCGTTTAATGAGAGCTTTTGCCAGAGACATCTCCAGTCTTCGAGCGACGGATTCGCTTAAGGGAAGGTTGCTGTTACCGCTGACAATCTTCATTGTTTTAACGAAAAAAAATCTTTATAAAGAATCAATATTTTAATGTAGCGCACTGTAGCAACGGAACGCTCGCCTGTAAATGCCTTATTGCATTGAAGGCTTACTCCCATTAAGCTTTAATATATGACAAGTTTACTAAGATATAAGAAGGCACGTAAAATGTTAAACTTGAAGAAATCATTGGCCATTCTGTCAGCATCCTTATCACTTTTTTTCCTCAGCGGGTGCGGCGACCGAGAAAAAAAAGAAGAGGGCGAAAAAACCCTTTTGATGGGAACAACCGCCGACAACCCGCCTTTTGAATTCCATCAAACATCCTCGGGAGAGGATCAAATTGTAGGCTTCGACTTGGATGTTGCAAAAGCGATTTCCGAGATTTTGGGATTCAAGCTTAAGGTGGCAGACCTGGAATTCAGCGGTCTGATCCCTGCTCTTCAATCGGGGAGGGTCGATTTTGTGATGGCCCTCATGACGCCTACGGAAGAAAGGAAGAGAAATGTCGATTTTTCCGATACCTACTTCATTTCTCAAATTGCCGTGGTTTCTTTAAAGGGAAAGGAATTAAAATCCGAAGCGGATTTGGAGAATAAAAAAATAGGGGTTCAACTCGCCTCTAACAATGAAAAGGTTTTGAAAGAAATTGCCCAAAAAAGGGGGGCTATCGAAATCATCTCTTTAAACAAGTTGGGAGATCTGATCCAGGAACTGCGGTCGGGTCGTTTGGACGGAGTCGTTGTTGAAACCTTGCCTGCAAAAGCATTTGTAGAGGCGAATCCCGACCTCACTTATTCCTTGCTGGAAGAGCATCAGACTCACTTTGCTATCGCTTTTCCCAAAGGCTCGTCGTGGGTAGCGCCTTTCAACGAAGCACTTCAAAAACTCAAGGCTTCCGGTCGTATGGAGCAAATCACGCGAATGTGGTTGAAAGGCTGATTCCGGTCTCAATCATTGCAAAATAACAATAAATTCGGTGTCTCATGATCTTTCGTTTTTTCGACGTTCTTCCCTCTCTCCCCTACATTCTGGAAGGGACCCTGGTGACCCTGAAATATACGGGTGTCTCCATTTTTTTCGGCTTTTTACTCGGCATCCTCATCGCCTTGATGAAGCTTTCGTCTGTTAAGCCTTTTTCCTTGTTTGCTAAGGCGTATACGTCCGTTTTTAGGGGAACCCCCCTTCTTGTTCAGCTTTCTCTTATTTATTATGCAACGCCCCAACTTTTCGGGTACAAAATTACGGCCTTTGAGGCAGGTATTTTAACATTTTCCTTAAATTCAGGAGCGTATGTTTCCGAAATTATCCGCTCTGGTATTCTTGCCGTTGATAAAGGGCAATTCGAGGCTTCGGATGCTCTCGGCCTTTCCTACATGCTTTCAATGAAAGATATTATTCTCCCGCAGGCCATCAAAAATATCTTGCCCGCCCTTGTGAATGAATTTGTGAATCTCCTCAAGGAATCGGCCCTTGTTTCCGTCATTGGCGAATATGATCTTTTGCGGCGGGCAAACATTGTGGCTGCCGAAAAATTTATTTATTTTGAGCCGTTACTCATTGTGGCCGCCATCTATTACGTTTTGGTCGTCACCCTTTCCGCATTTGCGACCCAATTAGAAAAAAGGTTAAGACGCAGTGATTAAAATTGTAAATCTCCATAAGATCTTTCACAAACTTGACGTTTTAAAGGGGATCTCTGAGCACGTCGATGAAGGTGAAGTGATCGCCGTCATTGGCCCCTCAGGCTCGGGCAAGTCAACATTGCTTAGGTGTCTGAATCTTCTTGAAAAACCTAGTGCTGGAAAGATCTTTGTAGATGAAGAAGAACTCACCGATCCTGCTTGCGACATTCGAAAGATGCGCCAAAAAATCGGAATGGTCTTTCAACATTTTCATTTGTTCCCGCATATGACGGTGCTCGAGAACCTGACGTATGCTCCCTTAAAGGTTTTAAAACTTCCGCTTGAGCAAGCCAAGGAAAGAGCTCTTGATCTTCTGAAGCGCGTGGGGCTCTTGGATAAGGCAGATGTCTACCCTTCAAAGCTTTCGGGAGGACAAAAGCAGCGGGTTGCAATCGCCCGAGCCCTTGCCATGGAGCCGACCGTCATGCTGTTTGACGAACCTACGTCAGCCCTTGATCCCGAAATGGTTAAGGAAGTTTTAGACGTGATCAAGGACTTGGCGCGGCAGAAGATGACCATGGTCATTGTCACGCATGAAATGGGGTTTGCTCGGGAAGTCGCCGATCGCATCTGGTTTTTAGACGAAGGAGAAATGGTCGAAGTAGCCTCTCCAAAACAATTTTTTAAAAATCCCCAAAGCGATCGTGCCTGTCAATTTTTGGAAAAAGTTCTTTAAATCGATTAGATAAAGAATCTTAGAAAATTAAATTGAAGGGAGATGAAAAACCTCCCTTCTGTTGACTTTGATGTATCTTCCGCTTACCGAGTAATCTTAAAGCTAAAAACAAGAAGGTTGGTTAATCCTCCTTGCGGCCCGTAAGTTTTCGTTACGACGTGTGTGTAAGGATCTACATGGTTTTCCGGAGGGAAACAACTTTCAAAGTCAGGGCACAGACCTCTCGAAACTCCGATCGATCCAATCAAAGAAATTCCTGTATTATCGCTTCTTGTCGCAAATGGTAAAAAGAACAAGCAATTATTTTCGATACCCGTTTTTAAATTTGCTTTTAAGGATTCGCTCACGTTACCATCCGTTCGACTGTCTTCTATCTTATCAAAGGAAGCAGCTCCTCTTAAAAAGAAAGGATTTGCACAAGCAGCTTCAAATAAAATATTGTTGAGGGATCGCGAAAACTCGCTAGAAATAATAAAGTTCATGGACTTTGAAACTGGTTTGAGCTTGAGGAGCTGCTTAATATCTTTCATCAGAGTCGGGTGTTCATCCGATTCAGAATCAGCACTCAACCAATACTTCATGATCATAGAAAAAATTTCTACGGGAACAGACGTAAGAAGACATTCGTTATCTGGCTCAGACTTTTGTAAATTTAAACTCGCATGAGTCAAGACAGAGCCCAGTAAAAGACAAGAGAGAGCGAGAGAGATCTTTTTTAAGAAAGCAAGCTTCATCATATGTTCCTCTAAATTTGTTGACAGAAATGACAAACAGTCATATGTTTTTTATACATATATAGTTTGTAGCGTCAAGTCACATTTTAAATGTGAAAGCTTGGAATGAGGTGAAACGGGGATAAAGTTGAATGAATGTGCTCGATAAATAATGCTGTTGAGAACGGCGATAAAAAACGCTAAAATGGCTCTCAAATATAAGTTAAAATAATCACCTAAGACTTGAAACGAGATTATGTGAAAATTGACAGTAAAAGCGTGATGGATATTCTATATTAGAATGGTTGTATTGAGCGGGAGAGGCCTGCGATTCATCAGGGAATTTATACAAGCGTATTTTTGATAGCTTTCGATAGCATTATAAAAAGACTAACGTACCAAAACTTTATACAACATTCAGATCGCATTGCTGCTTTAAAAGCCTATCTCTCGTGCTCTATATTCAAATCCAATACATCTCTCATGCTATAGAATCCGGGCTTTTGATGAATGATCCAAGAAGCAGCTCTCAGGGCACCTTTAGCAAACATATCTCTTGAAAGGGCCCGATGGGAAAGGATCAGAACTTCATCCTCTGAAGCAAAAACAACCTGGTGATCGCCTGCAATACCACCTCCTCGC
>CAYUCY010000057.1:0-9419 GCA_964443525.1 uncultured Thiotrichales bacterium | reverse complement strand
GCCGATGAGCCCCTGGGAAATCCCTACAAGAGCTCTGACTTCTTGAGGTTGAATCGTACAAGAAACGTCGTAGTTGATGCGACGAAGAGCCCCGAGCGCTTCCTCTGCAAACCCGTACGAGAGGAAATGTTTGGCCAAAGCTAGATGAAGCTCAGGCAATTTTTCAGGCGGCGCTTCCACGATTTTTGTAAGTAGCTTGCGGCTTTTTTCATGAAAATCTTTTGGGTCGCCTGAAACATCATGAAACACAAAAAAACGGTTGGGGTGAGCAAGGGCACGTTTGCTTTCCCGGTCTTCATAGGAGGAAAAAGTATTTTCTCCCGCGTGTGTTAAATGGATATGGGATGCGGATTGCTCGAAGGTGAGTCCGGCAGATTTCTTCTGAACCACAAATCCCACCTTTGAAGGAAGGATCTTATAGGCAGGCGTCTCTTGAGGTTTATAGACGCCTGCAAGGGGTGTCGGAAGAATAAAGAGCTCGTCCCCTACAATCGGGTCTCGAAAAAGAATGCCGACTCCAGGATCTTTCAAGCTATAAGTAATTGACTTTTCGGATGTCTTTAAAAGGGTGGGATTAAGAGGTAGCAAAGGATTCGGAGCACTCGGCGTCAGGTTAAAATGTAATTTCCAATGGGATCCCTCTTGCTCAACGGCAACATCGACACCCTCCGAGACATCAAAGCGAAGAACGGAATAGGATTTTTCATTAAGCTGAGTCACGCTCGTGACGAGATTTTCTACAGGTATAGGTAAATGCTCGAGTTTGAAAAGAGCTGGGCGGTCGAAAAAGACCCAGATAATATTTCCCCGTTTGAAGACTGCAGCTCTCGCATCAAGCTTCCATTTAACGTTGATGATAAGGTCATCCTCATCGTGATGGAGGGATTGGGTCGGGACCCACTCCTGATATGCAAAATTTGTCTGAGGTCCTTGTTCGGGGGCATCAGAGGCATGAAAAACTTCATCAAGCGGGAGTGTGGAGTTTTGCTCAAAAGGGCTTTCCTTGGGCACTTTAAAAGGCGGCAGGGGAGGCGGGTAGATGACGGAATCTTCGCCATGAAGATTTATGCTTTCAACGAGAAAGCAAAAAGCCACAAGAGCGAAAACACTTATCCGTAAGTGCACGGATCTTCCTCCCTTTTTTCCTTACTATACCCAAGTTTCCGGAGACTTTCATTGCAAAAGTAATGGCTGGCAAGAATTAGATGTCCTTGTTCTCAGAGGAGGAATCATTTTCTTCGGGCTTTTTTTCATCTTCTTTCGTTGTCTCTTCCCCCGGAATCACATAAGTGCCGGAAAGCCACCTCGCAAGATCAAGTTGTTTGCATTTGGTTGAGCAAAAAGGTCGAAAGGGAAAATCGATGGGTTTCTTACAGATCGGGCAGAGGAGGGCCTTTTTTCGGGGAGGGGTCATGATGTGAAATTCCTCTCTTTTGATTTTTGAAGAAGACTCGGACGCTTTTGCTCGAGGATGAGTTCGTAAAGGCCGCTTCTCGTAAAGCCGAGAGGCGTTGCTTGAATGTTTATGAAAAGTTTTTTGAGATGATGGGAAAAACTAGTTCGATGTTCTCTGCTTTTCAGGCGAGGAAAATCAATGATGACTATCCCCCCAATCTGCCTCAGAGCAAGAGATCTTGCAATCTCTTGAGATGCCCTGATCAAAAAACTTACCAAATCATGCTCGTTCCTTAAAGGAGCGGGTGTTCCGTCAAGAGATGTCGTATTCACATCAACGGCCGTCAGTGTATCACCCTCTTCAATCACAACGACACCGCCTCCTTTCAAGAGGAGGGAGGGTGCAAGTGTTCCGTCCCATGCCTCTTGGATTTCTCGGGGCAAGGGATCGGTTGTTTGCAGTCTCCAGACAAGGGAGCAAAACCTTTCTTTTAAATCCCTGAAAAGGCCTAAGTCAGTCACAAGAACAGGAGTATTCTGCGGCAAGGTTTTAAGATAATCGGCCCAAGGAGGTGTTCCTTTTTGCAAGAGACAGGGGACCATTTGCAAGATTTCTTTTGGAACATCTTTGAGAGTATTCGGGTCGCAAAATTTTAAAAGAGGCGGTTTCAAGCGGTAAAATTCCCGAATAGGTTCTCGCTTCACGGTTACAAAGACATGATCGCCATCATTCAAAGACCGCGATTTAAGGTTCAGAAGGGCTGGCTTAATCCAACCAATTTCAACCCAGGCTCTGCTGTAATCGTGACTAACGACGCGACCGCTATAGAGATCACCGTAAGATACCACAGGATTCAAGGGCTCTAGAAAAAGCTGAACAGGGTTTCCGTTTTTAAGGTGAGTCAGTCGAATATGAGGGCCAATGACTTCAATGGTAAGGAGATCCGAAGTCATTAGGGAACGTATCTTACTTTTCTCGGAAAATCACACGACCTTTAGTAAGGTCGTAAGGTGTCATCTCAACCCGCACCTTATCGCCTGCAAGGACGCGAATTTTGTTCTTGCGCATGCGTCCGGATGTATGAGCGAGGATCACGTGATCATTTTCAAGTTTGACACGAAACATGGAATTAGGGAGGACTTCGAGAACAACTCCTGAAAATTCAAGCAAATCTTCTTTTGACATAAAAACTCCGTAAAAAAAATCATTCATTCATAATTGAGTTCCTATATAATAGATTTTTACGAGAGTGGGAAGCTTTGACATTCGCTTTAAGACTTTCTCGCAACAGGTGTGATATAAAATGAACAACGAGACATCACCCATCGTGCTTTTGGATTTGGCTAAAGGAATATGGCGTTATTTATCCAGCTCTCCTCAGGACTTGATAGCCCTCTTTTGGTTCATTTTTTGTTGGATCGGCTATATGCTGATTACGGACAACCTCGTCAGGAGTTCCCGCAGTCTTAAGGCCAAGATGCACTTGAATCGGGTTCATTGGATGACCTCCGCTCTTTATCGGAAGAACAGGGTTGTTGACTCAAACATTATCGGAAACTTGCAAAACAGCGTCTCGTTTCTGGCTTCCACTTCAATTCTGATCATCGCGGGTTTATTGGCATTATTATCTCAAACAGAAGACGTGTTAGTCATCATTAAAGGGCTCCCCTTTGCTCAGAAAGCAACCCGCGCGGCGATCCATTTTAAAATCATGATTATGATCGCTTTGTTTGTCTATGCGTTTTTTAAGTATACTTGGGCTATACGGCAGTTGAACTATACTGCAATTCTTGTGGGAGCAATGCCTGTTTTACAGGAGCGGGAAAAATTGGAGCAATATGCACCGGCAGCACGGAGAGCCGCTATGGTTTGCACTCTTGCGGCAAAGCATATGAATCGGGGTCTCAGATCCTTTTACTTTGCAATATCGACACTTGCTTGGTTCATAAATCCGTGGTTCTTTATGATTTGCTCGGGATGGGTTGTTTTGATTCTCTACCGACGGGAATTTCGATCGGAGATTGTTCACATCTTGAACTTACCTTCGGAATTGGTGGAAGAAAATCACCGGCCCTCGACTCCTCCTGAGGAACAAAAGTTTTTAGTTTAAGAAGCTTTTTTGTTTTTGATCAAATCGTCTACTACTTGGGGGTCTGCAAGAGTTGATATATCTCCCAATTGATCAAGCTCGTTCGATGCGATTTTTCGTAGAATACGTCGCATAATTTTACCGGAACGTGTTTTGGGAAGAGCAGGGACCCATTGGATATGATCGGGGAGGGCAATGGGGCCTATTTCTTTTCGGACCAATTTGAGGAGCTCTTCTCTCATTTGATCGTTCGGCTCGGCTTCTTTGCGCAAAGTTACATACGCATAAATTCCTTGCCCTTTAATTTCATGGGGAAACCCAACGACGGCTGACTCCACGACTAAGGGGTGCTCATCGAGAACGGCTTCAATTTCAGCGGTGCCGAGACGATGTCCTGAAACATTGATTACATCATCGACACGTCCCGTAATCCAATAATACCCGTCTTTGTCCCGTTTTGCGCCGTCCCCCGTAAAATACATGCCCGGGAAAGTTGTGAAGTAGGTTTCAAAAAAACGTTGCTCATTTCGGAATACGGTTCTCATTTGTCCCGGCCAGGAATCAAGAATAACGAGAGAACCTTCGGCTTCTCCCTTGAGAATCTCTCCTTTTTCATTAACGATGGCGGGTATGATCCCGAAGAAAGGCCAAGAAGCGGCCCCTGGTTTAAGGGGTGTTGCGCCCGGAAGAGGGGTCAAAAGAATGCCACCCGTTTCTGTTTGCCACCAAGTATCCACGATAGGACATCTCTCATCGCCGACGATTTCATAATACCATTCCCAGGCTTCAGGATTGATGGGTTCTCCCACCGTTCCCAACAAACGAAGAGAGCTCCGGTTCGTTGACCAAACGGGTTGAGCTCCTTCCCGCATAAGAGAACGAATGGCAGTCGGCGCCGTATAGAAAACGCTCACTTTATGCTTATCCACTACTTGCCAAAAACGAGACGCGTCCGGATAGGTTGGAATACCTTCAAATAATACAACCGTGGCTCCATTGCTCAAGGGTCCGTAAACACTATAGGAATGGCCTGTAATCCAGCCAACGTCGGCAGTACACCAAAAAACATCTTCTTCCCTGTGATCGAAAATAATTTCATGAGTATAGGAGGTATATACCAGGTACCCTCCCGTCGTATGAAGAACGCCTTTCGGCTTTCCGGTCGACCCAGAGGTATAAAGAATAAAAAGAGAGTCTTCCGCAAACATTTCTTCAGGTTCGCAGTGATCTGAAACAGTTTCTTTTAAGTCATGATACCAGACATCGCACGGAGATTTAAACGGAACCTCTTCACCGGTTCGCCTTACAACAAGGACATTTTTTACGGCCTTCGATTGCGTTAAAAGAAGAGCCTCATCCACATTCTTCTTAAGAGGTATTTTTTTTCCACCTCTCAATCCTTCATCAGCAGTGATGACAAGCTTGGATTTGCAATCGTCAATCCTACCTGCAAGAGCAGCTGCTGAAAAACCGCCGAAAACAACGGAATGGATGGCGCCGATACGAGCACACGCCAGCATCGCAAAAACGGCTTCGGGGATCATCGGCATATAAAGAGTGACCCGATCTCCCCTTTGAATATTTAACTTCTTAAGAACATTGGCGAAATAACAAACCTCCTGGAAGAGCTTCCTATATGTAAATGTCTTTGAGTCTTTAGGGTCGTCTCCTTCCCAGATGAGAGCAATTTTATCTGCGCGTGCTAAAAGATGACGGTCGACGCAATTGACGCAGGCATTAAGGGTGCCGTCTTCATACCACTTAATTCCGAACGTTCCTTTTTTAAAGGAGGTATTCTTAACTTTTTGATAAGAGCGAATCCAGTCAAGTCGCTTTCCTTGTTTCCTCCAAAAAAGATCAGAATCTTCCAATGATTGCTTGTAGAGCTCCTCATATTGATCTTTATTAATCCGGGCCTTTTTACGGAAGAGGTCGGAGACGGGATATGCGGCATGATTCATGAAAGAGCCTTTTTTGTACTTGAGGATTTTCGGTTCTTATCGGAGGAGGAAAAAGAAGAACTTTCAATAATGATAGGCTGGGTTGGAGAGGGGATCGAGATGCCTTCTTCGTCTATGATGCGTTTAAAATCGAGCAGGCATTTTTCTTTAATGTTTGAAAACTCATCTCCTTTTATTGTTTTTGTGTAGAAGGTACAGGAAATCTTTATACTTGAATCACTAAAATCATCATAACAAACTACGGTCGTGACTTTTTTCGGATCCGTTTCGATGTTCGGATTTTGTTCCAGGTAATCCCTTAATTTTTTAATAAACCTTTCGAGTTGCTCCGAGGTTGATTCATACCCGATGCTGAGAGTCCATTGAATGCGACGATTTGTCATTCGGCTCAGGTTATTTACGGCTGCGTTCGCAATGTTCGAGTTTGGAATCGTGACAAGAGATCGATCGAATAGTCTGATCATCGTCGTTCGGAGGCCGATATGTTCGACGATTCCTTCAATTTCCGAAGTCTTAATCCAGTCTCCTCTTTTAAAGGTTTGATCCAGTAAAACCGTCAGAGAGGCGAATAGGTTTTTCATAGTGTCTTGAGCGGCAAGGGCCACGGCCATTCCCAAGAGTCCCAACCCTGCGAGGAAAGCACCGACGTTTATACCCCAAGATTGAAGAATAGAGAGAACTCCCAAGATCAGGATTGCAAAACGTGAAATGGATTGAATGAAATAAAGAATCTCATCACCAATGCGCTTCGTAAATACGCCGGAGATTAAATCAACGGACCGATAAAGAACCCAAAAAATGGTAAAAAGGACGATCGTACGGGTGAGGTTTGAGAAAAATAAGTCAAGTTCTTCGGGAAGAGTGAGAACGAGACTTGCTAAATAAAACCCCATGACAACAAAGATGAAGCTGAAGGGCTTGGCAAGGACCGTCATCCATCTGAGTTGACTTTCTTCGTTTCCTTTGGAGGAAAAATGGTGGGCCAGCCGAATGACGCTTGTTGCAAATAAGTTTCTCAAAAAGAGAGAAAAAAGAATAAAGAACCCGGCGATTGTTGCCTGGGTCATATTGATCTTTGCAAGCTCATTCAAAAAATGGTCTGAAAAGATGTCGATCACTTTCTCCTCTCTTCACTTTCTCTATTTCTTTCTATGCTACAAAAGGTAGGGGAAAAAGAAGAGGAGGTCAAGATGAGCAAGGGAGTTCGTTTATGGTGTTGTTCGGATGACGCGGAGAATCTTTTCCTTTCCTTTAGAAACAATACCTAGAAGACGGATTGCCAAAAGCCGATCGTCTCTTTCTTGAGAGACTTTACGGGAGGATTAAGAAAATCTTTTCTTTCCGATTCCGTTAAATTTTTGAAAAAACCGAGCTTTGATAAAATAGCTGCCATCGCGACTTCGGCCGCTTTAATGGAGCCGTCCTCAATTTTGAGAGCGAGACCCACTTTGAGCGTGGGGAAAATGCCGGCATAAACGCCTTCGGCGCCCACTTTAATGAGAGCATTTCCTTTTAAAGCCGTGATGATTTTTGTATCGAATCGATCTGAGCCAGCCAAGAGGAAGGAATTCGTAGTAACTGCTTTTAAAATGCGCTCGATTGCTTGTCTGCGCGGAATAGAATGAAGAGTAAAGTCTGAAAAACGTGCAAAGCCAAGGGCAAGATGTTTTAGGGGAATTCCGTAGACGGGGATGCTGCATCCGTCAATCCCTGTTGCCGCGTTCTTCAAGTCGTAATTGCATATTTCCGAGATAGCCTTCTCCACGGCCTGTTGTACGGGGTGAATGCGGCGAACATAATCCTTTAGAGGGGCTTTTATATATTGCGCGAGTGTGAGAAATCCCAAGTGTTTTCCGGAGCAAGGATTATGAAGAGCCGTAAAAGATTTTCCTTTTGAAAGCAGCTTTTTAACAGTTTTAGGGTTTTGAGGGCTACAGATGCCGCATTCAAGGGCGTCTTCCCCAAGCCCGATTTTTTTGAGCCAAGCTTGAACAAGTCTTGTATGTTCATCCTCGCCCGCGTGGGATGCGCAGGCAAGAGTGATCTCCTCGTCCGTAAGATTAAAATGATCCGCAGCCCCACTTTCAAGAAGGGGAAGAGCTTGAATAAACTTGAGCGTTGATCGGGCGTAAGTTAATCGATCAATCGACCCGACCGATTCGATAAAGGTACCTGACGAACGGTAAAGCGCATAAACCCCTCTATGAGTACTTTCAACCATGTCTCCGCGGATCATCTCAACAAGGACGGGTTGAACGACTTTTGCCATTTCATTCATCTTCGTTAAATTTCTTTTCAATCAACTCGAAAAGAACTTGATAAGCAGGTAATGCTTCTTCGCCTCGACATATGAGTTCGACCCTGGAATCATATCCTGCGCCCAACATCATCAGATCCATAATAGAGTCTGCCGAAGCTTCTTTGTTATTATATTTAACAATAACTTCTGCTTGAAAGGTTGCAGCAAGCGTGACGAGTTTCCCCGCAGCACGGGCGTGAAGCCCTCTCCTGTTTCGGAGAGTGACCTCTCCGGCCACCATTTTATCGGACATTGATCACGAAGCCTCGGAGAGGAGTTGAGAGGCGACATTCATATAACGGCGCCCAGCATGTTGAGCCTCCTGAATGGCCTCTCCCAACGCGGCATTTTTTCTTGTGTTAAGAAGTTTAATGAGGAGAGGAAGGTTCACACCTGCAACCACTTCGATAGATGCGTCTCCCAAAAGGGAGATTGCAATATTCGAAGGGGTCCCCCCGAACATATCGGTCAGAACGGCGACGCCTTTTCCCTGATCAACGGATTTTATGGCCTTAAGAAGTTCAAGCCTTTTCTTTTCTATAGCATCATCGGGGAAAATACCGAGAGCCTTCAAGGAGGGTTGTTCTCCCATCACATGTTCAGCAGCTTTTATAAATTCCTGACCTAAGTTACCGTGGGTTATAATGATAATGCCGATCATTTGAAAAGCCCCTTTCTACCTGTCGGAAGGTATTATAGGCGCACATGCCTGTCAACTCAGTTATGGAGTTATTCTTTACCGATCAGCCATAGAAGCTCCTTTTTGAGCAATTTTTTCAGGCGTGAGCTTAAGGCAGGCTGCGATGATCTTCGCACGCCCCCATCCTCCCATCTCCTCGGTGAAAAGGTTGGGTGAAGCCTCCAAAATCGCTTGTGCCCGTTCTTTGAGTTGCTCAGGCATGAGCTGAAGGCAGGCTCCGATGATATGGGCACGATCCCTTCCATCCAACTTTTCAGTGAAGAGGGCGGGTGCCTCTGTAAGAATGACATTTACCCGTTCTTTGATTTGCTCGGGTGTAAGAAGCTGAAGGCAAGCTTCGATGATATAGGCACGGTTCCATGCGTTTATCTCTGAGGGGAAAAGAGCTGGTGCTGCCTCTGCGACCGCTTTGAGTTGCCCGGGCATAATCTCAGAGCAGGCCTTAATGACCTGTGCACGATCCCATGCATCCATCTCGGGGGTGAAGAGAAAGGGTGCTGCCTCTGCGACCGCTTTGACTTGATCAGAGGTGAGCTTATGGCAGGCCCAGATAACATTGACACGACCCCCTGCATCCATCTTGGGGGTGAAGAGAAAGGGTGCCGCCTCTGCGACTGCTTTGATTTGCTCGGGCGTGAGCTTAAGGCAGGCCTCGATGATCTCCGCACGCCACCGTCCTCCCATCTCCTCGGTGAAAAGGCTGGGTGAAGCCTCTGCAATCACTTTTGCTCGGTCTTTAATTTGCTGAGGGGTAAGATTAAGGCAGGCCTCGATGACCTTGGCGTAATCACATCTACTCATCTCAGGGGTGAAGAGGTCGGGCGTTGCCTCTGAAACCGCTTTGATTTGCTCCGGAGTGAGCTTAAGACAGGCCTTGATGATCTGAGCGCGCAGCCATCCGCTCATCCCCTCAGTGAAAAGGTGAGAGCTTTCCTCAAGAATTGTTAAAAAGTGAGCGATTTCCTCTTTCGTCT
>CAYUCY010000056.1:0-9515 GCA_964443525.1 uncultured Thiotrichales bacterium | reverse complement strand
GTCCTACCTTAAGTCGATTCACCGTCCCGTTCTTTTGATTGAAGCAGGTAGAGAAATGATTGTTGAAAACAAACATATCGATTACGTCAAAAGAACACTGCCAAGATGTGAACACAGATATTATGAATTTTCAAGACATCAGCTCTTCATGGAAGTAGATGAGATACAAAATCAATTCTGGAAGGACTTCGATGATTTCCTGATTAAATCCCTTATGGAATCCCAAACTGAAATAGAAAAGTCTCGTGTCCCCCTTGCAGCAGCACACACAAAACAGTCACCGAAACGCAGGCTCGTCAAAACCCCTCAGCTTCCGGGAGTGCAAGGCGTGAATGCCGCGCTCGCGCAAAATCCGGATGGCCTCCAACCCAATCTTTAAGTGCTGGTTCACCCGTTGATTATAGAAATTATTGGCCATCCCGCGCAGTTTGATCTCTCCATGGATCGGTTTGTCGGAGACGCAGAGTAACGTCCCATAAGGTACACGAAAACGCAGACCGTTCGCAGCAATCGTTGCTGACTCCATGTCCAAAGCAATGGCTCGACTTTGATTGAAGCGCTCATAAATTTCGTCAGAACGGAGCTCCCAATTTCGATTGCCGGTGGTAAAGACAGTTCCCGTTCTCATACGACGCTTTGCGTCCCGATCCTTGAGGCCCGTTAAAACACCGACGGCTTCTTGCAGAGCTATTTGAATCTCTGCAATGGCCGGCACGGGAACCCAGAGAGGCAAATCATCATCCAGGACAGAATCTTCCCTAACATAACCGTGAGCAAGAACATAGTCTCCTAGTTCCTGGCTTCGCTTAAGGCCGGCGCAATGCCCCAACATAATCCAACAATGAGGCCTTAGGACGGCCAAATGGTCCGTAATATTCTTAGCATTCGTAGGGCCGACCCCAATATTTACAAAGGTAATTCCCATCTTGTCGGGATATTTTAAATGATAGGCAGGCATCTGAGGTAAATGAGAAGGGACTTCTCCGATCTTTTTTCCTCCGTGCAGATGAATACAGTCTCCGGGTTCCACAAAGGCCTCATAGTTTCCCTCTCCTGTTCGCATCAAGCCGAATGCATACTCCCGAAATTCTTCGATATACCTCTGGTAGTTTGTCAGAAGAATAAAGCCCTGGAAATGTTCGGGTGAGGTTCCCGTATAATGAAAAAGTCGTTGAAGAGAAAAATCCACGCGCTCTCCCGAAAAAAGGCTTAAGGGTTTGGGTTCGAGAGGATCATGTTTGTAAGTATGGTTCACGATATGGTCATCAATCCGCTTTAGGTCGGGAAGGACAAAGCCGATCTTGAGCGCATCCACCTGATCCTGGGTCAGAGGTGCAGTGCTGTAATCTACGACAAAAGATACAGGAATGCGCCAGTTGCTAAGTCCTACGATTGCAGACGTTTTATATCTCTTAATCAAGAGAGCTATTTGCTCAAGGTAATAGTCCTTAAAAAGAAGAGGATTTGTCATCGTGGTGCCGAAAAATCCAGATGAATCGAGGACGCCGTAGGAGTAACGAGCATCGATTGCCAGACGGGAAGACTCTATTGTAACGCCCAAATAAGGATAGCACGCATCCGAAGGGCTTCCGGCGGCCAGATTACCATTTAAAAGCTCCTCATAAGATTTATAGATCTTGGAACAGCTCGTCTCATAAATCTCTTGAAGATATGCAACGGCTTGCGTTGCATCCGTAAAGGACTTAGCTCGATGAATAATCGTTGTCCCTTTGGTGAGCGTCTTTTCCGTCATCAGGCTCCCTTTCGTTTTCCCTATCATAGAGAAAAATCCGAGGGGGGTCTACTTAGAACGCTTTGTTCTCGATTTATGGATCATAAGGGCTAAAAGCGCAAGAAGAGATACAATTGCAATAATTCCGCTGAGGGAAAAGGCGGAGGCCTCTCCGTAGTGTTGAGAGACACTGCCTGCAATATGATCGGCAAAATAAGCGGACATGGCGCAAATAATATAATAAGACCCAAATCCTGTTCCCCTGAGATCATTTGGTACATTTTCAGCAATGAGAGAGAGAAAAATATTTTGTGTCACACCATACTGAACACCCCAGAAAAAGCATCCGAAGAAAACCCACCTCAAGGAGGTTGCCGTTGCTAAAAAGTGGTCAGCCAAAATCAAGAAAAGAATACCGAGTGCTAAAAACCAATAGCGATTCATCCGATCGGCCATGGCACCGACGGGATATGAAGACAGGCACCACCCTGCATTAAATACCAACATGATCATGGGGGCATATTTGCCCTCAAGACCGAAATTATTATAAGCATGGAGAGCCAAGAAAGTTTCCCCGAAGCGTGAAAGCATGAAAATGGCGTTAATACCCATTAAGAGCCAAAATGTGGATCCAAGCTTAGCCAGATTTGAAAAATTAATGGTTGATTTTTTACGTTGCTCTGGCAGAGGAATTTCTGCCGATACGGCGGAATGAGCAAATTTCTTTGGCTCAATTACAAAAAAAATGAGGATGAGAAAAGCCACAATCGCAGGAACCGCAGCCAACTGGAAAACGCTTTGATAATTTTCCGATACTGCAGTAAAGGCAAACATAGCAACAATCGCTCCGAACAGAGACCCGGATTGAGCAAGCGTTCTCTTTAAACCGTAAGCAGCTCCGATGCGAGAGGTAGGAGAAACATCGGCCACCATCGTATCTCGAGGGGTGGATTGAATCCCGTTGCCGAGACGTTCAACAAGTCGAGCGGCAAAAAGAGGCGCAAAAGTTGAGGCAAGGGAGAAAACGATCCGAGAGAAGACGATCATCGTATACCCGACCAACATAACGGGCTTGCGACGCTTAAGATAATCGCTGTACATACCTGATATTAATTTCATGAGATAGGAGGATGCCTCAGCGAGTCCTTCGACAACGCCGATCCAGGCCATTGTGACGCCGAGCGATTTCATATAAATACCGACATAACTGTAAACCATGATAAAGGAAAGGTTTACGAGAAACATCATGGATCCCAGGATCCAAACAAGCTGGGGAATGGGCGGGGAATTTTTCTTGTTGTCAATTAATTCAGGACTGATGGCTTGGGCAGTCGCTTTTTGCATCGTTTCGCTTAACTAGATTCTCCGCGCTTATTGATTGTATACCCTAGATCTTCGAAAATAGGAAGCATTAATTTTTTGACAAATTTGCAATTATTTTTCCACTTTTAATGAACTGTTTTGAGATACTATTTTTTAAGAAAAATCGGTTATGAAGTGGAAAGCATCCCAGTACACAAACTTCATTTTCTTATCGGATACACTCTTCTATTGTGGTCATATACTAGTCCTAATCTTTCCCTTTTTTCTCACTTATGCACAGATGGTTGATCCGTCAGGACTTCGTTAATTTTAGGTTAATAAAAAATATCTCCGCATTCCATTCAAATCTCTCTCCCTTAAGAAAACATACCCTTTTATGGGGTGCCTAAAAATTGATCATTCCTTAACGAAGTCTTAAGATCTGTTCCCCCGCTCCTCTTATCCCTAAAAATACTCACAGCCTTATCCACACCTTTCGTGGATGAATTCAAGTGAGCAATATTTTTCAATTTGTCACAAATTTATCTTATATATTGACACATAAAATATCCTCTTATAGAAAATCCTATTATCAATTATATTAAATTGGCATTAAGATGAAGCTATTCCTTAAGAAAATTCTTCTAGTTTTTTTTATCACTTTTACTATAGTTCCTTCTCCTTCTTTTTCTTGTGCATATGATAATAGAGCTTCTTACCAAGACATCCCTTATGAAGACATCATTAATAAAAGACTCGCATCTTTTTCTCCAAGGCACCATTCGTCCGAGAGCTCTCCTTCGTTCGAAGATTGGCTCCAAACCTTGGAAGATCAGCTCATATCCTTTACCTTGCAGTATGAATCGGAAGATAGGCATGTCATAAAAAACTCCGAGCAAGCCACGGGTGAGAAACTGAAGTTGCAGCTCATTGAGCATGCCCTTAAGTATCCTTTAGATCAGAAAAGCTCTTTTCCGGCCCTCGCGGGATTTTTCTTCAGGACTATTACTGAAACGAATTCTTCATCTCAAGTTTTTCTAATCAGGGGACTTTCAAGCCTTGCTTACGATTTAAGAGAACGGAACGCTCATCCAGTCAGAGTTGCTGCTCTTCTCTCTCTTCTCCTTCGTGTCGATGTCCCGGAGAATTACGAATTTAATTTTATTCAATTTCTGAACTCAATTATAAAAGTCAAACGTTTCGACCTTTTAACTCTCCCGCTCAAAGGTTATTGCACCTTGGATCATCAGTACAAAATCATCGAACACCTCTCTCAGATCATTAGAGGACTGGTGGGACATATCCGTCTTGACGATTTGCTTATTCTTCTCGAAGCTCATCAAAGTTATCTTATGGACCCTCGTCACTTAAATGCAAATGGCCTGAAAATCCTCCGCAGAGCCTATGAAACTTTTTTTCTTATCCCTGACTTTCTAAATTACAAAAGCTTTACCCTAATATGTGAGTGTCTTCAGCCACATACGGAAAGCCGCGAGGAATCCCTGAGACTTCAGGATATGAAAGCCCAAGCCCTCTACAAACAAGATGACCCGAGATTTCTCCTTGAGTTTGCCGACCTTGTCTTACAAGATGATTTTGCAGAGTATTTAAAAACAATGTCTTCCTCGCAACGGCAAGGAGTTCTGGAGAACATTCGAAGTGTGATGCTGACCCTCGTTTTTGAGAGGAAGCTTGATCTACACAGCAAGATCATCGAAAAAGGACTAATCCTCGCTCAAGCCTACCCCAAAGATGTCAATCTAAAATGGTTAAATGACTTTTATTATCATAAAGCCCTAAATATGATGGGGACTCATGCTTATGCCGAGGCTGTTGACTTTATTAAAAATGTCTATCTTCCTTTCATTGAACGCCATCGTAAAAAAAGTTCCGAACTCTATGGCACGAAGCCTATGATCGGCTGTCTTTTATCTCTCGCTGCCATCAGGTCGCAGAATGATAGAGTGGCCTTGGAACGACTTCCTAACTTGCTTGGATTTATCTCAATGGCTGAATCTTCCCCCTATCCAGTTATTCAATCTATGATTCCTTTCACCAAAATCGTTACGTCAAACATCTTGTTCAAGACAGGAAAAACAGCTGATCGTCTTAAAGGAAAGATGTTTCTGACAAGATCTTATGCCCTTGCCATGAGCGAACTTACAGCCAAAAAAGATCAACCTGGAGGAGAGGGAATTCCCAGTGCAGACTTTGCTTTTTTCCTTCTCAATGCCTTGGAACTCGCTCATATGGATAGCGAAGCAGATGCGCTATCAAAGCTCCTCCTTGAAGTTAACCTGGGGGAGTTGCTTCAAGAGGCAAAGCCAAGAAAATCAGGCCCCAGTAAAAATGCGCGCAGAAAACAGCAAAGAAAAGAAGCTCTTCTAAGGAAAATTAAAGAAGAGCAGGAACGACGATCTTTAGAATCGGCTCAAGTTTTATCAAACAAAGAACGAGATATGTCTCCGGCAAGCAGCTCTCAAGAACCCTCATCTTCCAAGCAGGCAAGCAGTTTAAGTATGGCTGAAGTCTTTGAGACTCACGAATACCCATTCTATTTCCAAGAACCTAAGAAAGTGAACTTCGCCGCCGAGTATCGCAAACAGAAGGCCTCTCAAAGAGTTAAAGTAAAGACCCGAAAGCAACCGGCGGCTTCCTCTTCCCAAAGCATTTTAAAAGAAGATGACTTAGCGGCAGGAGAACTACCGCTGGAGGCGACATCCGTCGACCTTTCTAAATATCGATTTCTTCTGAAAGACGAGACTTTTTTAACCCTATACCTTCCAAATAAAGAAAGAGGGAAAGTCACTCTTCATGCTTTCAAAAACCTTCTAGCGCATTTGGGCGGTACAGTTACGAATGGAAGCAGGCACGGAAAAGCGACTATGCCTCAAGAAGATTTTATGGGAATCGTTCTGACTCTTCCGACCGATACCGTTGTAAAACCTTACATGCTCAATAACTTACGGGACATTTTAACACATATCGGGATTACACCTGAAACCCTAGCTGAGAAAGATTAAATCTTTCAGAGACTTTCTTGCTCCTTCATTAAAGGCTTTCTATAATTATAAAGTATAAATGATGTTTCTTTAAAACAAATATGATGGATCAAGCCTTTTCTTCTCTTCCTACCTCGCTTAGTCGAGGAAAAGATATAATCCTGGAGTATCTGAAAACACTTCCAGAAAAACCCGGCGTCTATAGGATGCTGGGTCAAAACACAGACGTCCTTTACGTCGGAAAAGCAAAGAGCTTAAAAAAGCGCGTCGCTTCCTATACACAGATTCACAAACTTCCGAATCGTCTTCAGCGGATGGTATCCGAAACCTGTTCCATGGAATTTATTACGACCCAAACCGAGGTTGAGGCCCTTCTCCTTGAAGCAAACCTGATCAAACGCCTTCAACCCCGTTATAATATTCTTCTCAAGGATGCCAAATTTTTTTCTTATATTCTTTTAACCGAACATCAGTGGCCACGTCTTATGAAATATCGTGGAAAGAGATCGGAAAAAGGACGTTACTTCGGACCCTTTGCCTCTACAGAGGCGGTTCATCAAACCCTTAACACCCTTCATAAAGTCTTCCGGGTGCGTTCTTGTACGGATTCTTTTTTCGCTACAAGAAAACGTCCCTGCCTTCAATATCATATCAAACGATGTACGGCCCCGTGCGTTGACTATATCAACCTGGAAGATTACAAAGAATCGGTCATTCAAGTGATCGACTTTTTAGAAGGAAAATCAAGCCGGATTCAACAAATGCTCTCTGATAAAATGTTGAAGGCCGCGGAAAAAAGAGAATACGAAAAAGCCGCTCTTTATCGGAACCAAATTCAAGCTTTAACGACTATCCAAGCCCAACAAAAATTTAATGTGAGCGAGTTGATAGAAACGGATGTAATTGCCGTTGCTCGAAAAGGAGGACGCACCTGTTTCCAAGTCTTTGTGTATCGTGGAGGAGCCTCTTTTGGAAATCAGACATTCTTTCCTTCTCATCTTGAAGAAATTCCGCTTGATGAGGCCTTTGAGGCCTTTTTGGAACTTTTCTATGAGGAAAACGACCCACCTCGGGAAATTTTGTTAAATCAGAAACCGACCGACGTCAGGCTCTTAGAAAATGCATTTTCAAGTAAACTCGGTCGCAAAGTAGAGATTCGTATTCCGGCGCGAGGGGCAAAGAAAAAAATTATAGACGATGCCTCCCAGAACGCCGAAGATGCACTGACACGTGCTCTCCAAACCAAACGCTCGCGAGCTGAGATCTTCCGTAAAATGAAGGAGATGTTCCATCTCCCCTCCTCTCCCGAACGCATTGAAGTGTATGACAACAGTCACATACAGGGGGCACATGCCATCGGTGCTATGATTGTTGCGGGACCGGAGGGTTTTAAAAAACAAGCCTACCGAAAATTTACCATTAAAATAAAAGAAGACGGGGTCATCACGCCTGGAGATGACTACGGAATGATGCGCCACGTTCTCTTCAGGCGTTTTTCAGGTAGCCTCATGGAAGACCTCGAAGCCAATCCTCTCCCTGACCTTTTGTTAATCGACGGAGGGCGTGGTCAACTCAATGCCGTTTTGTCTGTCCTTAAGGATCTTTCTTTGCCAATTCCCGTTCTTGCAATCGCAAAAGGCCCGGATCGCAATGCAGGGGATGAAACTTTCTTCATGGAAGGCCGTGAACCGTTTAAACTGGAGAAAGAGCCTGAACTTCTATTTTATCTGCAGCAATTAAGAGATGAAGCCCACCGCTTTGCCATCGGTTTCCATCGCAGCACCCGAGCTAAAGGAACCTTTAAATCAGCCTTGGATGAGCTTCCCGGAATCGGGCCTAAGAGAAAAAAAGCTCTGCTCACTTATTTCGGGTCCGCAAAAGCCGTTGAAGGAGCTGGCATCAGCGAACTGTCTAAAGTTGAAGGAATCAATGAAAACCTGGCTAAAGCGATTTATCGTTACTTCCATCCATGAGAAGCTTTTATAAAAAAATGCCTCAAGCATTCGCTTTGAGGCATTTTAAATCAAGCTTGTAAGTATTCGTTAAAACCTTACGCAGCAACAGCTTGCTTCAACCCTTTTCCGGGGCGGAACTTCGGAAGCTTCGTTGCGGGAATCTTGATCTTTTCACCCGTACGAGGGTTACGACCTTCCGTTGCAGCACGCTTTGTCACTGTAAAGGTTCCGAAACCAACCAAACGAACTTCTTCATTCTTTTTCAAAGAAGATGTGATTGCTTCGAACACACCGTCAACAGCACGGGATGCGTCTGCTTTCGTAAGTCCGGATAAAGATGATACTTTGCTAATCAAATCGTTTTTATTCACGGCTATACCTCTTTCTTGGTTAACAACAATAATGTTAGATACTAACACCACTAAGCATCTTAAAGAGTTCCCAAACCTCCGTCAATGAGAGAAATCGCAGAATAGAGCGCTTTTTTAACTTTTATTCCTTTTTTACCAGTTTAGCAAAAGATTTTAGTTCCTAATTTCACGCTCGAAGCAAAGTCCTTGTATCATAAGTAATTCTCTTTATTCTTTTCGAATCATTTAATTTCATTATTTTTTACAAATAGTGATAATCGGTGCGAGGTAATCCTCCGAGAAAGAATCAAAAGCGTTCTTTTTTATTTTTAACGTCAGAATGTTGCATGTTTAACACTTCTTTCACTTGGCTTTGACACTTTTTTAAATCTTCTTTGTTATAGCTAAAATAAGGAGGATCGATTGAATGCCTAAGAGAGGAACACTATACCTTATTTTTCTCTCTTTTTTCGGAAGCTGGGCTTTCTCCCCTCTTTTCTCTTTCAACTTATACGTTAAAAATGAAACGGATGGGCCTATTATTGCCAACGGTACTCAAGTCAACCAGCAAAGTACGACTGTCGTCGGTACTTATGAAAGTTATAGTGCCGACGACCAAGTCTATCTTGAGTTCTCGGCAAAACCTCAGAACAACCCTACAATAAAAGAATGTACCCTGCATTTTCGAACCTATTCAGACCTTAAAAGCGAGGCCTTTCGGTTTGAAACAACTGTCATCGTTCTAGAACGTTCTGATCATCTCGTGTGCCTGCCTCGAGCTGTTGAATTTCAAAAGGACGGGGACCTCAAAGAAGGGGGAGCGATTTTGACGATTTCTCAGGCAAAACGTCTTGTGACTCCTTCTTCTTCTCTTCGCAGTCCGACAACATACGTCCCGGCCCCGAAGATGCCGATCATGAAATCTTATGCCTATCCGTGGGTCCACAAACATATTCAGCCGAGAGGATCTCACCTCCCCAAATACAAATATCTCCCTCCCTCAAAACAACCGCATGAATTACAATAAGTTGAGTGTACGCTATTTGTGACCTCTAAATTATAATTTTATGACAAAGGATCGAGCAATCGAAAGATCTAATTTGGCAATTTCAGCCCATCGAAAAAGTGTTGACGGTTGACTGAGAAAAATGCTTTTGTGAGTCAATTTTGACAT
>CAYUCY010000055.1:0-9709 GCA_964443525.1 uncultured Thiotrichales bacterium | reverse complement strand
CGACGACATCGTCGGAACCATTCGTTACATCGTTGCGCTCCACAAAGGCGAGGCTTTGATCGATCTTGGTAAGCAAGTCCGTGTTGAAATCGACGATATCGATCACCTCGGTAACCGTCGTCTTCGTACCGTCGGTGAATTGATTCAAAACCAAGTTAGGATTTCGATCCCGTCCGAAGACAACACCGAATTGGAATATCAAATCATTAATCTGGTAGTTATTTCGTGCTTTTTAGGATCCTTTGGGCGCTGCTTGTTGTAAATTTCCAAATTTTGATCCATTAAAATCGATATTTGTATCTCGTCCAAATTTTTCATCTAATTTTTCAAAATAGAGGCAACCCCATAGATGCCCAATAGATGTAGGGATCATAATGAACCATAAGCCCCAATCTCCAAAGAAATCCGTTAAATAGACGAGCCCAAAAGAAGTTACAATGTACATAAGTGCCCGAGATAAGGCGTAGATGAAACTGTCATATGTAAAGCGGTAATAAACAGGAAAGTGGGTTAGAAAGATGGGTATCGCGGGAACGTTTGTTAAAGCAAAGAAAATATAAAGCGCTTGTATCCAAAAAACCTCAGAAGGAGAGTTCAGAGATCCTAAGATGTACGGCAGAAGCAAGATCAAAATGAAAAGGATGTATGTCTTTACTTTTAAAATTTTAAGAGGATATATCCAAGCGCAGAGAATTGTACTTAAGATAAAACTTGAGAGCTGAAATAGAGATACGATAAAATTCTGGTGAATAATTTCTTCAGCCGTGTACCCGAATTTGTTTTTCAGGATGCCTCCGCAATACATATAGGTAAAGTAAAAAAAGACCGGCCACCCGCATTGAACTAAAAGATAAGCAAGTAACGTTTTTTTGCTTAGCCGTTCTCTCCAAGTGCGGTTTATTTTCTTGAGAAGATGTGCTGCTTTCCCAAGTCCCTCATGGGTGGCTTCTTCCAGAGCTTTCTTCATTTTTCTTTTCATATCTATGAACTCAGGTGTTTCCCGCAAGCGAGTGCGTGCCACGGAACCAATAATAGCGATACAAGCGCCGATCAAGAACGCAATCCTCCAGTTAAAATCAGCACTTGTCACAAGAGAAGCCACTGCTAAAGCGGCGACAGGACCAAGTGAAGTAAAAATGGATGTGGAGGCAACCACGGGGTATCTTTCTGGCATTTTTGTGATTTCTGTTAGGTAAATATTCGCACCACAAATTTCACCCATTGACGATAACCCTTGGATGACTCGACACAAGGTTACACCCCAAGCGGCTGTAATCCCTATTTGGGAATAGGTTGGTAAACTTGCCATGACGATGCATGATATCGCCATCATCATTGTCGTAATAATGACTGTCGTTTTACGGCCTATATTATCTCCAATATAGCCGAATAAAAGAGCGCCAAAAGGCCTTAAGACCCATGTGGAACAAAAAGAAAAGGCGGTAAGGAGTGCTGCGGTATGCGAATCTGTCTTAGGGAAAAAAAGTTCGTCTAAGAGCACGGTCATATGAACGTAGAGCATAAGATCAAAGTATTCAAGAAAAGTTCCGATCTGTAAAAGACCAATTGCTTCTTTTTGATCTTTCTTTAGGGAGGATAAAATCGTCATTTTTCCTTCCAAATATGTTGGTTGTTTAATATAGTCTATAAGGAAATAATTGATAATACCCAGGTGAATCCCTGTTCTTTTTTCACCGTAGTCTTTAAAAAAATTCTATAATAAATGAACAGCGCCGCGTCTGGTCCCGTCTAAAGTAGAGTGTCTTCAAGGAATTCTCCAAGCGGGATAGCTCTGATCTTAACCGCTTTAGAAATAAAAGCCTAGTTTCTCGGGGAAGACCAAGCCAGTCACGCATCCTTGATGGAATTCTTTAATAATGAACAAATGATCGAGATTACGGCTTTGATTGCCTATCAAAATTTCTCCAACCCCTTTAACGCAACCCTCGACATCTCAAGTCAGGGACTTTGTAAACTTTAAATTAATCGACCAGCTGATGCTGTTCGACTGTAAAAGCCGGATGGCATGAAATAAAAAGAGTCATATTTCCTTCCCAGTAAAATTTTTCTCCCGCTTCAATTAAGACGACATCTCCCGCTTTCAATGGATAGTTTTTTTCATTTACTTCGATGTTGCCAACTCCTTCATGAATGTAAACAATTTCTTTAGATTGAGTATTTGTGACGCGTCCTGTAGCCGGATACCGCCCCGCGATTGTGGCGGTAGCAAAATCAATATCCTGATCGCTGATCTCGTATTCCGTAACCAGACAACTCTCGCTATTTTTCTTCAGAACGGTTTGGTTTTTTGATATGATTTTCATAAGTTTCCTCCCTCCCAGACGATCACTAAAGACCATGAGAAGGTATCTTAACGATAGCGCTTCTGCAAGATCTCATCCCTCTGATCCTTGCTCGTGAGCAGCTGGCAGCAAATTAAGCTTTGATGATCTCCGACAGTGCAGTATGTTTTCTATTGCGAAAATAAGTTTAGGAAAAAGTTTTGGTACAGCATTCCGTCGTCGTTATCGGAGCAGGGCTTTCAGGTCTCATCGTCGCTTATCGGCTTTTGCAAAAGGGAGTCGACGTTCATGTTTATGAGGCTCGTCAGCGTGTCGGGGGGCGCATTCTCACTGCCCTTCTTAATGATTACCCTATTGAGGCGCACAAAATATATTGGATGGAGGAAAGGCTGAAAATCTTCAAAAGCTTATCTCAGATCTCCAGCTCATAACCGAAAGCGGGGCGATCAAATCTCGATTTCATTATTATGACGGGTCGGAATTAATTGATATAGATGAGATAATCCATCAATCTCAAGTGTTGCTTTCTAAAGAAGCATTGAAAATGCACCTCAAAAATATGAAAAAGCGTGCAAAAAATATGGCTGAGATTTTACAGTCTGTTTTTCCTTCTCACCCTTAGCTCTATAAACACTTCGCCCGTAGACTCATGGGTTTCGAAGGGTTGGATGTTGAAATTTTATCGCCTTGTTATGCGGAACAACTTGAAGAGATGTTACTCAGTTATAAGAATTCACCCCATAAAGGAGGGCAAGATATTGAGTATAAGGTCGTTCGCGGAGGAAACGCTCTCCTTGCCGAAAAAATGAAAGAAAAGCTACACGATCGAATCACCTTGGGCAAGCCGTTAAGGGCCCTTGAGAAAACACCCGAAAATTCTTACAAATTAATTTTTAGCGGCGAGCTGACCGTGGAAGCGGAACGCGTTGTCTTGGCATTCCCTTGCAGTGTTTACCAGGATATCGACTTCGGGCCCGAGGTCTTGCTTCACTCTCGTCTTCAACAAATCAAGTCTGTGTCTTATGGAGAACACGCGAAGATTTTTGTTCCTGTTCATATTCCGGAAAATGTTGATGGAATTTATGTCAATGATCGATTCGGAACATATTCTATGGCAACGCCGAATATCGTCACCATGTACTACTTAAATCATCATACAAGTTTTATCCCGCTAACACTTCAACAAGTTTTCAAACGTGATCTGTCCTTTTTAGAGATGGTGTATCAGGATCGATTAATCTCGCATCACCAAATCACTTATGCTCGATGTGAGCATTTTACCTCTTATCAAGGGGCTCTCGGTTATAATTGGTTTTATGATCCTTACTCGAGAGGGTCTTATTCTTGCATGGCTGCAGGACAGGAGGTTCTTTTCAGTTCTACGACTGAGTATAAGGGTGAGGCAGCCAAAACTCTCTTCTATCCCATTGATAATCGCCTTTTCTTTGCTGGGGAACATGCATCCATTTTAGTGAACGTCACAGGTACAATGGAGGCAGCCGTTGAGGCAGGAGAGAGAACTGCAAGAATGATTGGATCGGCTCTGGTCTCTTGAAACGAAAGGTACCCTCACACAAACAGTACCACAGCTCGTTAGAGAAAGCCGGTGGTCATGTGAATTTTAGGTCCTTGCAACAAGGGATGAGCAGGGAGCGGATAAGCCTTTCGGGTGCAGAAGGCAGCTTTACCATCGCGTAGGCCTTTTTAAAGGTTCTTCCACATAAGTCAACACCACGAGACCCATCAAAATAAAAAAAAGAATCGCAACCATGCCTATCCGTTGACTGGCGTAACCTGCCGTCATTCCCCCCAGCAAAAGAGGGCCGACGAAGGCTGTCACTCTGCCCGAGAGGGCAAAGAGACCGAACATTTCCGTCACGACCGTAGGGGGAGAAAGCCTGACCATCATAGAACGGCTTGCTGCCTGAACGGATCCGACGGAGACGCTCAGGATAAGACCCAAGACCCAAAAATGGGTTTTGATGGTGACCACGATGAGGCCAAAGCCGCTGATTAACATAATCATGAGGGATAATAAAATGGTGATTTTGGCCCCGAAATAATCATCAATCCAGCCGAAAAGAGCAGCACCTGCTCCGGCCACGACATTCATAGCGATCCCGAGGATAAGGATCTCTTCCATCGAAAAACCGAAGCTTCCCGCGGCGTAAATACCACCGAACGCAAAAATCGTATTGAGGCCGTCCATATAGAGCATGTTAGCTATCAGGAAGAGCAAGATCTGACGATGCTTAGGTAGTGTCTTGAGCGTTTTAAAGAGAGTTTTCGTCCCTTCCCTGATTGATTTTCGGAGAGGGAGCCCTGTAGAGGGACGATCGGGCGTGAAAAGAAAAAGAGGGAGACCGAAGGCGACAAACCAAAGTCCTACGAGTGGTCCTACTGCTCTAATATGTTCGAAGGTCTCCTGATCGAAAGAGAAAAGAGAGAAAATATCTTTGATAAAGAAAACAAGAGCAACAGCAAGGCAGGCAAGCCCACCAAGGTATCCAAAGCCCCAAGCCCACCCTGAAATACGGCCTAGATATTTCTTCGGTGCTAATTCAGATAACATCGCATTGTAGAAGACAGTCCCGAGTTCAAACCCCAGCATCCCCAAAAAAACGAGTCCTAATATCCAGCAGATGGCATTCCCGGGGGCTGCATACCACAAAAGAGCAGACCCGATCGCAGCCATAACAGTGAAGACCGCGAGCCAGGTTTTTCTCCGTCCGCTATAGTCCGCAATGGCTCCGAGGAGGGGACTCAAAAGAGCGATCAAAAAACCCGAGAGAGCTATCATATATCCCCACTGTTTGGTTCCCACAAAACGGTCGACTGCAACCGTTTCCGTGAAATAGGAGGCAAAGACGAAGGTGGTGACGACGGTCGGAAAGGCGGAATTCGCCCAATCAAAAAGACACCATGAAAAGATCGCTTTTTTCGACACTTTTTCAGGAAGGGGAGCAAGGGACTGGGGAATGTTCATTATTATTATTATCTTTTCTTTATCACTAAGCCCGAATTTTTGAAGTATACATCGGAAAAATGTCTCGACGAAGCTCAAATTCAATGCTCTAAGTTTTTAAAAAAGAGAACAAAAGACAATTTCTTAAAGTTTTAACAGAAAATTAAGGTTGTTGTTGTATAGTATACTTGATAAAAACAAGGAGGTATCCAATGATCCAACGTAGTATATCAAAAAAACTTCTCTTTTCCTCGATCATCCTATCATTTGCAACATCGGGGTTCGCTGCTGAAACAACAGTAGATATTTCCGGTTATGTCCAACAAGGTCTTGAAACCGTGAAGCAACAAAAAGCCATGCTCAACGAGTTAGGGGGCAGAAAAGGTCATGATGAAGAAGCCGGAAACTTTCTCGGTAGAGCATCAAAAGCCATTGATGAAGCCGAGTCTAATTTAAAAAAATTGGAAGAAGTAAAGAGATTGCCAAGGCTTATTACAAATGACCTGACTCTCGCAAAAAATATGCTCACAACTGTGGAAGGGCTTCGTGTTTCCGGAGCGAAGAATTTTCCGGAAAGATGTCTGGTCTTGACCCTTGACCAAAAAGGACGGGAAAAAATTAAAAAAGCTGGTCTTGAAGAGAGAACAGGTATCACTGAAACATTCGGTGGCCCGAATACGTGGATTTTAACGGTCGCAAACCCTCAAGTACCTGAAGGTGTTGATCGTTTTCATCTCGATGAGAAAGTCGGTATGATCGGATCTTCGGATCAAAATGCGGCTTTGGTCGTTCGAAGTCACACGCCCCAAAATATGTCAGTCACCGGCTTGGTGGATATGAAAACTAAGAAGGTCATGTGCCTTTCAAAGGCAACGCCGGTTAATGAAAAAAAGTAAAATAAATTTCTGATTAAAAACGCGGGCCTTGGTCCGCGTTTTTAAGTTTACTCTAGATTTTGTCATATCATCACGGGATGAAATCTCTTCTTACATATCCTTCGAAAAGCATTATTGACATCCAGTAGATTATAAATTATCAACGATAAGTCATGAGGTTGGCCCATATTGGCGAAAACATTTTTTCTCCTTACCTCTCCTTAGACACAAATAAATCTGCAACCTTAACCAAATGAGAAGGATTTTAGTATGATATATTTAAAGAAAGCCCTTTTAAGATCTGCAGCAGTTTTATGTCTTGGATATGCCGTTCAAGCCTCGGCAAGTTTTCAACCTTTAGATCAACAAGATCTCAATGCCCTAACAACAACCTATAAAATTCCGTTTACAAAGGAATCTCACCTGGAGGCGCAATTGGTGCGAGACCTTCCAGAAACTTACAGAAATAATGTTAACTCGATTGCACTTTTCTCTGACATTAAAGAAATTGGCGAATCTACAAAAGAGGTGGTTATAAATTTTGAACCCTATACGTATAAGCCTCGCTTTATAATTCCAGTAGGGTTCCCGTTGGACATGCATAATTTGCTTTTAAACTACATAATGGATAAAAAAGTTAATTTAACACCTTCTGAAAATTTTGGAGAGCTCACAGGCGATCTGACTATTTTGGGAACACCTTATAAAATTGGCTCCTGGGTCGAACGGTACCACTTTACGCCGGCGACCTTTTTAAAGGGATTTGTAGATCGATATCACCTCCTCTCAAATATCACGCTCCTCTCCGTTAGCCAAAATAATCGAGATTTGATGGACTTCGTTTCTTATGTCTTTGAGGAAGATAAGACCCATTTGGGTGAAATTACATTTAACCGGGTCAAGGAACTTTCCCGTTTACTGGCTTACGCTTTGGGAATTAAGGTTAAAGAGAATCCAGAAGTAGGCATCTCTTTAGAGGTAGACGGTGTCAAAATCCGAACAAGAGGAAAAATGAAAGCTCCTGCTTACAAGAAAATGCTCAAGGCGCAAACTAGAGTTCTTTTGTCCAGTTTGCACCTCTCTTATGACCAGGAGAAGCATTGGCTTTTTAAGGCAGCGTAAAAGTAAATTTTTGGAGATTTCAAAAAAAGGACGCCTCATGCTTGAGGCGTCCTTGATTTTATTAAGGAAATGATTTATTTATTTTCGTTCATTTCTTTTGGACCCATGGGAGGCATGTCTTCAGACTTCGCGCCTTCATGACCTTCGACGGTCGTCTCTTCTTTGTGCATCTCTTTCATTTTCTTTTGCATTTTCTTCGCGTGATGCTTGCCTGATCTTTTTCCTTTCATACCATGGTGTTCGCCTCCCTTTTCATGGGGAGCTTTTTCCACAGTAGCCTCTTCGGTAGGAGCAGTATCGGTAGCAAAAGCGAGTCCCGTCGTTCCGAGTCCTAGGATAGTTGCAAGTAGAAGTGATTTTTTCATGGATTCCTCACTGTTTATAGTTAAAAGTTCTCTCATTTCCTGAGAACCGCCGTCATTCTACCAAATCTGTCACAGTCTACAACAGGATTTTACGTAACAACTCGAGCCTTCATTTTTTTTCAAAAAAAGCTTGGGGATTGATGGGCAATTCTTCACCTTGAGAGATTGAGCGGATTTTTAAGGGGGGATCTCATGCTGAATCAATCGCAAATTAATAAACTTGTTCGAGAAGTGCTTTTGGATCAAAGCAAGAGTTTGGATCCTGACCAATATTGCTGGGAGAAGCAGGCGCGTCCTTCTCAACGACTCCCTCAGGGAAATTGGTATGCTTGGCTTATTCTGGCGGGCCGCGGTTTCGGGAAAACGAGAACGGGGGCGGAGACGATCAGATCTTGGGTTCTCTCGGGCCAAGCCAAGCGTATTGCACTTATCGGCGCTACGGAAGATGAGGTGCGGCAGATTATGATCGAAGGGGAAAGCGGTCTTCTTTCGGTTCATGCGCCGGAAGAACGGCCCTATTACATGCCGTCGAGAAAACTTCTTGTCTGGCCGAACGGCGCTTGTGCCCGAATTTTTTCAGGGGCTAAGCCCGATCAATTGCGCGGTCCCCAGTTCGACGGCGCTTGGATCGATGAACTTGCCAAATTCCCCGAACCAGAAGCCCTCTGGCAACAACTAAACTTTTCTCTGAGGCTCGGGAAAAGTCCGAAGGTAGTTATTACGACAACCCCTCGCCCATTAAAACTTCTTAAGACTCTCTTGGAACGGGAGGGGCAGGATGTGGTCCTCACCCGCGGGAGCTCCTTTGAAAATAAAGAGAATCTATCGCCTACTTTTCTCAAGATGATGGAGACCACTTATGCCGGCACCCGCCTTGGAGCCCAAGAGCTCTACGGCGAGATTCTCGAGAGTGTCGAGGGCGCACTCTGGTGCTATGATCAGATGGAAGAGGCTCGAATCCAGAGTGCGCCCGAGCTCGCCCGCATCGTGGTGGCCGTTGATCCTGCGGTCACGGCGGGAGAGGAAAGTGACGAGACGGGACTCGTTGTAGCGGGCCTTTCGGAGGACGGGAAATACTACGTTCTCGAGGACGGCAGCGGACGTTATCCGCCCCTCAAATGGGCAAAGCTGGCCGTTGAGCTTTACAAAAAACACAAAGCCGATCGGATCATTGCGGAGGTAAATCAAGGCGGTGATCTCGTCCAAACCATGATTCGAAGTCTTGGGGTCGATATCAGCTTTCAAAGTGTTCGGGCAACGCGCGGAAAGTTTACGCGGGCTGAGCCCGTTGCTGCTCTTTACGAGCAGGGTCTCGTGCATCATGTAGGACGTGCAGGCTTTCCTGAATTAGAAGAGCAACTTTGCTCTTATGTGCCGGGGAAATCGATCTCACCGGACCGTCTTGATGCGCTCGTCTGGGCGATCACAGCTTTGCAGGAAATGTGCGCGAGCCTGCCCAACCGCGGTGCGTGGAGGTGAGGAGCCCACCCCTATTAAAATTCGTCTGAAGGCTTCTTTTGCCTGAAGGAAAAGTTGATTCTTTTGTGCTATAATAAAACATAATTAATCCTAAAACGGTTTTTTTCGGAGAAACAGACATGTTGGAGTTTATCACAGGGGCTTTCGTGATGTTGCTTATCATCATCGATCCGCCCGGTATCGTCCCTGTTTTCCTCTCTCTCACGCCTCATTACGGAACAAACCTTCGGAAATCAATTGCCGTCAGGGCCTCTCTTATTTCCCTAGGGTTGCTGTTGACCTTTGCTTTCATCGGCGATTTTATCTTGGATAACTTGGGCATTAGCGAACCAGCTTTTCAGATGGCAGGAGGTGTTTTACTTTTGCTGATGGCGATTGAAATGGTTTTTGCCCGTCCCTCGGGCATTCATACGACGACCCGGGATGAACAAGAAGAAGCCCTTCATAAAGATGACATCACCGTCTTTCCGCTTTCAATTCCGATGATTGCGGGCCCGGGCGCCCTGACGGCTGTTGTGATTTTGACACGCAAGGTCGAGCATGATCTTATGCTTCAGATCGCCTTGGCTTTCGTCATCATTGCCGTCATCGGCATGACGT
>CAYUCY010000054.1:0-9713 GCA_964443525.1 uncultured Thiotrichales bacterium | reverse complement strand
GGTGAATGTCCTTAGGGACTTTTTTAAGAAGAAGAACTTTAGAGGTGACGGTTTCCTTTTCTTCTATTTTTGCAAGGACATGGTCACCGATCTCGAAATCAATGAGAGTAGCACCTCGAGTCATCTTCTTGGGAGAGATCAATTGAAAAATCATCTTTGAGAAGGAGCCTTGCAGAGGTTTTACAAAAATGTCTCCCTCCAAAGTAATATCGACCACTTCCATGGTGAGGGGGAGAGAGGCCTTCAGGAGGCTATAACTCTTGCCTTTTTTAAAGAGAAATTTTTGCTCCACGAGATCTCCGAGAAGCATTTTAAGGGCCTGTCGTTCTTCAACACCGTGGATCTTGAAGGCTCGTGCAATGTCTCGTCTGGAAACGGACTCTGAAAATCCTGATAGAAACTCGAGAAGAGCTTCTGTCGAGGGGAGGGGATTTATTTTACTCAAGGGAGACTAACTCTTACTTTTTTTTGCTCGCGGAGGGCGAGGCTTGCTTTCTTCCGCCAAGAGGTCGACGGCCCGCTCAAGGTCAATCGTCAGGACGTCATCTGTCTTAGCAAGTGATTTAAATTTATTTTGGTGTTTCACATAAGGGCCGAACCGTCCAATTCCTGCAGTGATTTCTTCTCCCGTTTGCGGGTGCGTACCGAGGGATCGGGGGAGGGCCCCTGCAGAGAGGGCATCCTCAAGGGTAAGAGAGGCAATATCTTTTCCTTTGAGGGCAGCAACACGCTTCGGTTTGGTCTTTTTCTTGCCTGCCGTTTGTCCCTCACCCCATTGAAAATAAAAGCCGTAAGGGCCCTTTCGTAAGGTGATGACATCCCCGGACTTTGGATCTTCTCCTAGCACTTTTGTTTCAAAGGGAACGGCTTTCTCTTCAGTGCTTTCTTCTTGCCCGGGGTCTTTTTCTGCCGACTCCGCGGTCAGTTTTCGGGAATAGGAACAATCAGGATAGTTGGAACATCCGACAAAAGCACCGAACTTACCCAATTTTAAGGAGAGCGTACCCGCACCGCAGCTGGGGCATGTTTTTGAAGGCTTCCCATCTTCCGTTGAAAGAAAAATAAAAGGTTCCAAATCTTTTTCGAGACTTTCGATGACATCGGCAAACTTGAGCCCTTTGGCTTCTCCTGCTGTTGCGGAAAAGGTTTCCCAAAACTGGTGCAGAACATCCGTCCATGAAAGCTCCCCGTTGGAAATATCGTCGAGCTTTTCTTCAAGATTAGCCGTAAAATCATACTCTACATAACGGTAGAAAAACGCTTTTAAAAAGGAAGTGACCAGGCGACCGAGGGGTTGGGGGATAAGTCTTTTCTTCTCGAGATTGACATACTTGCGGTCCAGAAGAGTTGAGATAATCGAGGCGTAAGTGGATGGACGACCGATTCCGAGTTCTTCAAGTTTTTTGACGAGGCTGGCTTCCGTGTAACGGGGCGGCGGTTGGGTGAAGTGCTGATTCGGTGTGACCTCTCGAAGGTCAAGTGTTTCTCCTTCCTTGAGAGGAGGGAGCGTCTTTGACTCTTCATCCATTGTATCATCTTGATCTTCTTGATAAAGAGCCATAAAGCCGTCAAAAGCAACCGTGGATCCTGTAGCTCGGAAGGTTATTTTTTTATCGACGGAGGTAATGTCGGCCCCCACCTGATCAATGAGGGCGTTTTCCATTTGGCTGGCGACCATCCGTTTCCAGATGAGCTCATAAAGTTTGAATTGATCAGATTCCAGGGCGGATTTAACGGAATCCGGTGTCCGATGCAAATCCGTCGGACGAATCGCTTCGTGGGCTTCTTGGGCGTTTTTAGATTTGCTTTTATACATGCGGGGCGAACTCGGAAGGTATTTCTCGCCGAACCTTTTCCCGATGAAGTCGCGGGCACCCTTCACAGCCTCCGTTGAGACATTGATGCTGTCCGTACGCATATAAGTGATAAGACCGACCGTCTCACCCCCTCCCAAGTCCGCCCCTTCATAAAGGCGCTGGGCCAATTGCATCGTTTTACGAGCCCCGTATCCCAATTTTCGAGAGGCTTCCTGCTGAAGGGTTGAAGTCGTAAACGGCGCCGAAGGAGATCTTTTCACCTGCTTTTTTGAAATCTCAGCAACCGAATAGGCGTGTTTTTTGATCTCCTCGACGGCCCTTATTGCCAAGGTCTCGGTATTAAGATCGAATTTATCAAGTTTTTTCCCGTCAAAGACGGTCAGCTTGGATTCAACCGTTCGATCGGGAGTGCCGAAAAATTGGCCGAGGATCGACCAGTACTCTTGAGCTCTGAACGCTTCAATCTCGGATTCTCTCTCCGCCACGAGACGCAAGGCGACGGACTGAACACGGCCTGCCGATCTGCTCCCGGGGAGTTTCCGCCACAAAACGGGAGACAAGGTAAAGCCGACCAGATAATCAAGAGCCCGACGGGCAAGATAAGCATCGATGAGCTCTTTATTAAGCTCTCGCGGGTGGTCCATCGCATCCAGAACGGCGTTCTTTGTGACTTCATAGAAAACAACCCGTTTGACATCAATATTTTTAAGAGCTTTTTCCTCTTCAAGAACATTTTGCACATGCCACGAAATGGCTTCTCCTTCGCGATCGGGGTCGGTTGCGAGCAGGAGTTGGTCTGCTCCTTTGAGAGCCTTTTTAATCTCTGCAAGTTGTTTTTTTGCACGGTCGTCCACTTCCCAAATCATGGAAAAGTTCTTGGATGGGTCTACGGAACCGTCCTTGGACGGAAGATCCCGAACATGACCGTAACTGGCTAAAACCTTATAGTCTGCACCTAAATATTTATTGATAGTTTTGGCTTTGGAAGGGGATTCTACAACAACTACTTTCATTTTTTATCTCTAAAGTCTCTCTTCACTCTCCCTCAAGGAAACCTGATTTCCCGGGTGCCGAGTGATCTTACCAGCTAATTCCAATTCAAGCAAAACAAGAGAAAGGTATGAGAGAGGACAATGACATTCCCTGAGGAGTTCGTCAAGGGGGATTGGTGAAAAACTAAGGCATTCTAGAAGAGTTTTTTGAATCCTGCCCATCTCTTGGTCATCGGGGGGCGACAGATTTTCAGAGAGGGCTTCAGGCACTTTCGAAGAGTCGGACCTATAAGGTTTTTCAAGGCCTTCCAGAACGTGAGAGGCTCTTTCTATTAGGGTAGCTCCTTCTCGAATAAGCTTATTTGTTCCGTGGCACCGAGGATCGAGGGGAGAGCCGGGGACCGCAAAAACCTCCCTCCCTTGTTCGAGAGCATAGCGTGCCGTTACAAGCGAGCCCGATTGGAGAGCTGCCTCAACAATGATGACACCGAGACTCATCCCGGAAATGAGCCTGTTACGTCTGGGGAAGTAACTCGCTTGAGGGACTGTGCCAAAGGGGGACTCGGCAATTAAAAGACCCCTTTCCACAATTTCTTGGAAAAGCATTCTATTTTCTTGAGGGTAGACATGATCGATACCTCCCGCAATGACGGCAACAGTCCCCCCGTCAAGAGCTCCTAAATGGCCATGAGTGTCGATGCCTCTTGCAAGCCCTGAGACAATCACATATCCGCTCTCAGAAAGCTCTCTTGAAAGTTTTTCCGCAAACTTTCTTCCATTTAGAGAAGCATTTCGAGCTCCCACGATCCCCAAGCAAGGTTTTTTTAAAAACCTCGGATCTCCTTTCATACTGAGAAGCGGCGTTGCATCGGAAACCTCTTTGAGGAGTGGAGGGTAGGCATCTTCACACCAAGCAATCAGATCCGCACCGAAAGCTCGATGTCTCTTGAGCTCATCCTCGGCCCTGTGACGGGGAAAAATTGCGAGAGGAGAACGTCTGCCGCCCCTTCGGGAAAGATCGGGAAGGGCTTCCAAAGCAGCCTTTGCGGTTTCGTAGCGCTTCAAAAGCTCATAAAAAGTGATGGGTCCCACGTTTTCCGTGCGAATAAGACAAAGCCAGTCAAGACGTTCTTCTTCGGAGAGGCTGGTGGGTGAGGTCTGGTTAAGTACCGTTTGCGGATGACTGCCCAATTTTTGGTTCCCTCCCGGTTAGAAGCCTTGCGATATTTTTTTTATGCTTGATGAAAACGATGAAAAGAGTGAAGAGAGACCAGAGAGCCATCGCCCAACTTAAGGGAAGATGGTCAAGGTAGTCCCCCAGAAACGGCATGAAATAGAAGAAATGAAGGAACTCGATCCAATCGGTCCCGCAGAAAAAGAGAAGTGTGATCAGGAGAGGAAGTAGCAGGACGGATAAGAGAGAGGCCAGAGAGGAAAGGCGGCCGACCAGGATCACGGTACCCCAAAAAAGAGCCGTCAAAAGAGTCAGCGACCAGGAAAACCCCAAAAGAACCCCTGCGGCTGTTGCAACGCCCTTTCCACCCTTAAAGCGAAGCCAGACGGGATAAATATGACCTAAAATAGCCCCGCAAGCACCTACAAGAAGCAAAAGAAAGACAAGGCTATAATTGTTAGCCATAAAAACTTCGTAGCGCTCCCAGTTGCTTAAAGGGAGCGTTTGCAAATAGGGGCGGATCACGCGGCCGAAATAATTCAGGTACGCATCCGAATACACAAAGTTTTTGATACAGAAGAAGGCAAAAAAGCCCTTAAAAAAATCAAGAAGCAGGGTAAGGGCTGCGATTTTTTTATGTCCCAGTCTTAAAACGTTTGTGGCCCCGATATTGCCTGATCCGACTTCCCTGATGTCTTTTCCGAGGAATTTCCGTGTCAGGATCAGACCGAAGGGAACGGAGCCCGAAAGATAAGAAAAAAGAGCAACGCTCGTAATCAAAGCCCAGAAATAACTCAGGAGAAAAGGGACGTGAGAAAAGTAGACGTTAAGAAGCTCGATTTTCTCGACGGATGCGGGGGACATTTAAGTATTCAACTCCGGGTTGTTTTGCCGAAACACTTCATAGAGGGAAACGGCGGCGGCATTTGAGACGTTCAGTGTGGCAAAACTTTCGGACGTGGGCAAGCGCAGAAGATAATCACAACTCTCTTTTGTCAAACGGCGCAATCCCTCTCCTTCCGAACCTAAAACCAAATTAATCCGACCCTTAAGTTCTATTCGACCGAGAACATGATCTCCTCGTTCATCAAGTCCATAATGCCAAAAACCCGCATCGCTTAAAGACTCAAGTGCCCGTGCCAAATTACCGACACGGACGATCGGAACGTATTCCGCAGCTCCTGACGCTGATTTCAAGAGGACGGGGGAGGCATCAGGAGGTGTATGACGATCTTGAACAATGAGTGCGCGTACCCCGAAGGCGGCTGCTGATCTTAAGATCGCACCGAGGTTATGGGGATCCGTTACTTGATCGAGGGTTAAGAGGGTCAAATTTTCTTTGGTCTCTTTTGTGATATCTTCCAAGTGGACTTCCGGGAGAGGGGAGACTTTAAGGGCAACCCCTTGATGGACCGCTTGAGAGCCAAATGTTTTTTGAAAGAATTTTTGGTCAACCAAATGTACTTTTACTGAAGTTTTTTTTGAAAGGACCAGTTCCTGAAGGAGTTTTTCTTGAATTACACACAATTCATAGGCCTGCCTCATCGGGTTTTCAAGGGCGGCTTTTACGGCATGAATACCGTACATCCAGTAGGATTTGGGAGTCAATGAGGACACAGCATCTCTTTCAAACTTCTTTTTTCTCCATCTCTATCCGAGAATGTCGCAGCTTTCAATTAATTTTCTTACACTTAACCCTTTCTTAACTTTTTTTCATTAATGTAAAGAATGAAATAGGGGAAAGGAATAAACAATGAAAACGACATTATTATTAAGCGCGGTTGGAGGCATCGCGATTTCAGGGGTTAACGCCTCCTCCGTTTCGACAACGGGTAGGCCTCATCCATGGGTTGCTCAGATCGTCCAAGAAATAACAAAATACGGGCAGAGTGAAGCCTGTGCAGACGGTCGTGCGCTCAGAAAAAATCACAATAATTGTTCGACATATGACGGAGCAGCGATTGCAAAAATCGTCTGTGCAACACATGACCACGCATATCGTGCCGCTTTTGACAAAGGCCAATGTGGGACGAAATCTGCCAAAACATTCGGCGGCGTGAAAGATGTAGGTGCTTATTTTGAAAAGGCGATCGACCAAGGAAAACCTGATGCCATCGCTCTTGCTTGCACGCCGTCTCTCGAGCAACTTCGCGGCAAATTAAGAGAAGTTGCTATGAAGAAATGTGAGGGTGGTAAGGTTAAAACGGAACAGGTAGCGCCTTCTCGTCCTTCAACCCCTGCTCCTTCGATCAAGAAGGAAACCGTCAAGCAAAGCCTTGGTTATATGGAAGAGTTGACAAAGGTTTTGAAGGAAGGGCCGAAATTGAGGCCTGTGAATAGAAGAATGAGTATTGGAGGGGCTGGATCGGTTCCTGTTATCGGCATTCCTGAAGTGACAAATCCTTCTACAAAACAGAATCTTCTGCAGGCGGCTCAAGATTTGAGCAACAGGCTCAAGGAAATGAACAAGGTTCTCGAAGGAGGAGAAACGGCTCCTGCAACCGAACTTAAGTCTTTGCAGTCATTAGAGAGCGATCTCAAAGGCGCAAAGACGGAAGGGGAACTTGTGGGTGTTGTTAAAAAAGCACAGCAAGAAGTTGTTCAATGGAGTTCCGGAAAGGCTAAAAGGCAGCAAGAATTAGAAGCTCTGAGATCTCGCACCGGATTACTTTTACGTGACGAATAGAAACTTGAAGAAACCGAACACCGCCGCAGTAAAAACTCGGCGGTGTTTTTTTATACCTGAAGAGCTAAGGTCACCCGAAAAATCCTCTTTCGGAACTTTTCTTTTTCTCTGGCTTTATAAAAAAGCCCCTCGGAGGAGGGGCTTTAGAAACAGAAAAGATGTAGGGGTTAGTTTATCTTCATGGAGGAAGCTGCTTTTTTCGCTTCTTCCATGGACTTGTTTATATGTTCGCTGACGTCTTTTGAGACCTTACCCATGGACTTTGACCATTCCTCGGAAACCTTTTTTCCGTGGCTCAGGGCTTTCTCAACGCCTTCACGAAGGTTTCGTGTCCCCATTTGCATTTTTTCTTCAAGAGTTTTTGCGCTCATAAAGGATTTCATGTTGCTGTTGGCTTCTTCCATCATTCTACGCATGAAAGCCGAGTTCATTTCGGCCATGGAACGAAATGTCTCCATGCAAGCCTTTTGAGCCTTGGTATAAACTTCCATATTTTTACGATACATGTCCATCATTGCTTCAAAGTCCACGTTAGGGGTTTTAAAGTTCTTAAAGAAATTCATTGCGTCCCCATTTGGTTTTGAACTTTGTGCCATAGTTACCTCCTTTGTTAATATTTTCGAAAAGAGTATGCGCCTTATGAGCGTCTTCGTCAACACCACAAATTTTAGAGGGCAAATGTTAATAAGGCATTTAACTTTTTGAGGCCTTGATCGACATAAGCCATTGTTTGTGATTGGTCGGGCGTTTCATCTTTATGCCAGACTCTAATGGCGCTTAAATAGAAAACAGCGAAACTACCCAAATATAATTTATCACAAAAAGGGTTTTGATCAAATCCAATCTTTTCAAGGAGATGATTGAGTGAAAAAAATCCTTGAATCAGAGCGGGGAGGAAAAAGAGAGGATGGGTGGGAAGCTCGTCCCAAATTGATTTCAGGCCCTTTTTATAAGGAGCCATTGCATCAAAGCGACACATGACAAGATCAAAAAGACGATCGTGCAGGGAAACCTCTTTGGGACCCTCTCCGAAAAGGTCGAGGGTCTCCTCATCAATCAACCGGATCAAACCTTTCAGGAGACCTTCCTTGCTCTTAAGAGAGGAGGGAATTTTTTCCGAATCAAGCTCCAACTGAGCTATGAGAGTCGGTATTGTCAGCTGCTGCCAAGGGGTTTCATTTAAGAGGAGGAGTATCTTTTTTAAAACTGCACGCTCTTCGGCAGAAAGAGAGGAGGGGTTTTTAAAATCATTCATGATGCTCTTCCCAGTTCCCGTGCCCGCTCGGCAGCCGCTTTCAGGGTCGCCTTCAGAAAATTTTTAAGTTGACCTTTCGAGATCAGATGGGCAAGGCCTGCTTCGGTCATGCCTTTGGGACTTGTCACCTCTTGCCTTAACTCTAACGCACTTTTGGAGGAGGAATCCAGATAAGCAGCGCTTCCGACGACCAACTCTTCTGCGAGTTGAGCGGACAAGGAAGGATCTAATCCCATTTCGCATGCTGCCTCAGCAAGAGCTTCCACGAAAGCAAAGACAAAGGCGGGACCTGATCCGGTGAGAGCCGAGTAGTCGTCGAAGAGGGTTTCGTCACGAAGCCAGTGGAGTGACCCTAAGGGAGAAAGAAGGAGGGAGGCGGTTTTTCTATGGTCGGGCGAAACCGTTTCGTTCGGGACGGCGAGGATGATCCCTTTTCCGACTGTGGCAGGCGTATTCGGCATGAGCCTGATAAAGGGGAGAGAATTGAAATAAGCCTTGTAAAATGAAAGAGGCTTTCCGGCTGCAACGGAAAGGATAAGTGTGTCCGGGGCTGTAAGATATTTATAGAGGGGTAAAATCTCTGAGAGAATCTGAGGTTTAACTGCAAAGGCCAACAGATCAGGAGCTTCCAGTCCTTCGGGGGAGGGAGCCCAGCGGCAGCGAGGATCCTGCAGATATGGCTCCACCGGCTGCTTGCGAGGAGAAATGATCGTAATTTCTCCTGAAAGCTCCTTATTTCTTAACCAACCCTTCAGCATCGCAGAACCCATGTTGCCGCAGCCCACAAGGGTTAAGGAGGCGTCACGCAGTGTCATGCTTCTCCCTGTGTATCCAGCATTGCAACAGAAACGGCTTCTTTTGCGGTTTTTCCGCCCCAAAGGACGAATTGAAAAGCAGGATAAAATCTTTCACATTCGCTGACGGCGATATCGACAAGTTCTTCAATAAGGTCGACGGAAAAATATTTAAGGTGCGTTGCAATGGTTGCATACCGGAACATCGGCGATGCTTCCTCGAGGCAGACTTCGAAGTGGCCGAGGGCCAGCTTTTGGTTGATCAACGTCAACAGTTCAAAAAGCTGTTTTTCCGATTTGGGTTCAGCCCTAAGATCAAGCAAGCAATAAAGCTGAAGAACATTCAGATCATCCTGCCAAACGAACTGGAGGCGATACTCACCCCACCGTCCGGGAATTTCAAAGGCGATATCGTCAGGTCCGAGCCTTTGGTAAGGCCACTCTTCAAGTCCGATGATTTCTTCGATGAAGTCGATAGGGTTCGTAGGTTCTTTAAATTCTTTCGCCGACTGACTTTTGGACATAGACCCTCCTCAAGGGTATCTCGTCGGAAAAGGAGATACACTTGTTAAAACGTACCTTTCTTTACCACGATAGGTAGTAGAAATCCAGGAATAAATCCCAAAGGTGCGGAGTCAGCCTTCCTTTTTCACGAATGCCCGGTCTTTCGGCGTGCTATAGCTTTGTAAGCTCAGCACACACTTTTCCGTTTTCCGGACGATCTCTTTTACCCCTTCCTCCCTCTCCGAGCTTTTTTCCGGGGTGGAGTATCAGAGTTCTCATCCTCAGAATCGTCATGAACCCTTTTATTTTCATCTCCTTTAGGTTCTGAACCCGTGGGTCCTTGAACTGCAGAAGGATTTTGAAGATCGCCTAGTCCTAAAGAGTTCATTTCAGCCAAGCGATATTGGGCCAATGCTCTAAAATGAGCGGGGGCGGAAGGATCGGTGATAACAGCCTCAAAGCCTGTTCTGGTTGAGTCAAAATCCTGAGGA
>CAYUCY010000053.1:0-9734 GCA_964443525.1 uncultured Thiotrichales bacterium | reverse complement strand
GTCATGATGTTCCCGCGATTTAACGTAGATGATGCCATGAAGATGATCGAAAAGCACAAGATCACTTTCTTCCCTGCCGTTCCCACCATCTATACGATGATCAACGGCCACCCCAAAGCCAGCGCGACGGATATGTCCTCTCTTAAAGCCTGTTTAAGCGGCGGTGCATCCTTGCCTCTCAAGGTAAAAAAGGCCTTTGAAAAGTTGACGGGATGTAAGCTCGTTGAAGCTTACGGCCTCTCTGAAACATCGCCGGCGGCCACATCCAACCCCCTCTTCGGAGAAACCAAGGAAGGATCTATCGGTATTCCGTTCCCGGGCACCCAGATCCAGATCATGTCTTTGGAAGATCATTCGAAGCCCGTCAAACAAGGGGAAAAAGGAGAAATCGCCATTAAGGGGCCTCAAGTTATGATGGGGTATTGGAAAAAGCCAGCAGAGACAAAAGCGGTTATGGTTGGAGATTTCTTCCTTACGGGCGATGTGGGATACATGGACGAAGACGGATATGTCTTCCTTGTCGATCGGATTAAGGATGTCATTATCTGCAGCGGCTTTAACGTCTATCCCCGAAGCGTTGAAGAAGCAATCCATCTTCATCCTGCTGTTGAGGAAGTCACCGTCATCGGCGTCCCTGATGAAAAGCGGGGAGAAACGGTAAAAGCCTTCGTCAAACTGCGTATCGGGCGATCGCTCACGGACAAGGATCTCACAACCTTCCTGAAGGATAAACTTTCCCCCATTGAGATACCCAAGTATATCGAATTCCGAGAAGCCCTCCCGAAAACTATGATCGGAAAACTCTCCAAGAAAGAATTGGTTGAAGAAGAGCGTCAAAAAAGACAAGGAAAGTAAAGACTTCCTCTTCTCCCTCCTTTTTAAAGATACATGTTTCCCACTTAGCGGTAAAGCTTCGGCATTGTTCTTGTGGAAAAGAAGAACAAATCTATAGGAAGGCCCTTAACTTCATTGAGAAGAGAGAAAAAGTAACCCCCAAATCCTCCTTCCTTCTGTGAGAGAAGAGAGGGATACCTTGACTCTTTCTTTCGATACCTATAAAGGCCTTCGTTTTTTACAAGATGTGCATTACCGATCAGCCATAGAAACTGCTTTTTGGGCAATCTTTTCAGGTGTGAGGTTAAGGCATTCCCTGATGATCTGCGCACGCTCCCATGCTCCCATCGCCTCGGTGAAAAGGGCGGATGAAGCTTCTTCAATCGCTTGTACCCGGTCTTTGATTTGCTCTGGTGAGAGACCAGAACAAGCTTCGATGACCCAGATACGCTCATCATTTTCTATCCTCTGCTCGTTGAAGAGAACGGGTGCGGCCTCTGCAATCGCTTTGATTTGCTCGGGAGAAAGATCAAGGTAGGCCTTGAGGATCGAGGGACCCCAATTTCCGTCTATTTCTGCATCAAGGAGGGCGGGCACATTCTCTGAAATCGCTTTGATTTGCTCGGGTGTGAATTGAAGGTAGACTTTGGTGACTTGAGCTCGATCCCATCCACCCAATTTCTCAAGAAAGAGGCTGGTGGCAGCCTCCGCAATTGCTTTTGCCCGGTCTTTGACTTGATCAGAGGTGAGATTAAGGCAGACTTTTATGATCTTGGCACGATCTTCCCCGTCCATCTCCTCAGTGAGGAGGCGAGTACACGCCTCAAGAATTGTTAAAAAGTGAGCGATTTCCTCTTTCGTCTCCAGTGTCTCTTTTTTCATGGATTTCAGAATCTCGAGACCATATGTTTGGAATTTCTCATGTTGATCTTGGTGTCACAATAAAAGGCTGGCTGCGAGGGTGCGAGACTCTTCCCCCACCCAAAATGGGGAGGCAATGCAAAGATTCAAAAAGGATTTTATGGCATCCGAAGAGCCTCCAAGGGTGAAAGACATCCGCGCTATGTGCGGCATGATCACGGGAGGCAAAAAGTTAAAAAGCGAGCAGTCAAACGGGAGCCGCTCGTGCAAAGCTATAGGATTTTCCAGGTGTGAGAGAATGTAGGGTGCCTCTTCTCCTGCATCCTTCGAAAAAGACGTATCCAGATCAGATGTACGTGCCCTCTTTCTTCTCTTTTCTTCGAGATTAGACTCTCCGCCTTTCTCTTCTTCACGAGCTCTTTTCAAGGTCGATTCAAACTTTTGTTCCCCTTCGCCTGTTTGAGAAGAAGAGGACATCTCTTCCTCAACACGAGAAGCATAGGAATCAAAGAACACGGCGCTCAACAACACACCGGCCAAGGCGGTTGTTCTCAAAAAGCGTGTTGCGTTTAACATTTTGTATGGTCTATTTTTCATGGGAAATTTTCTTTAAAAGATGGGATTATTTTTTTAGCAATTAATCGATAAATAAATATTTATCAGTTCAAGTCAACATATTTTTAAAATAAATTGCCAAATTGAGATTTATTTTTAACTAAAACTTACATAAAATTTAATTTATAAATCAGAATTTCAAGAGAGGCTGACACACACGTCCCCATATAATCACGTATTTCGAAGAGAAGCTGCATCTTTTGTCAATGGATTATTTAACCTTCATTTCCCCACGATATCCATACGCAGAGGCGAACCTAACCTGTATGGTAAAGGCCTTCTAATCACTTTGTTTGAGCCCGTTTTTCTATTCTATAATAATAGAATTCGGAACCGTGGATTTTAAGTCGATCATCAGTTTTTTGAAGACTGGATCTTTTAGAATGATTTCATGCCCCTTTTTTTCAAGGTACGCGAGATTCTTCGGAGATGCATCATCCAAGCCTCTATGGGCCGGATCCAGCTTCGGCTGAATCCGATAATATCTTCTGGCTTCGCTATCGCTGTTTAACTCCCGATCCATCCACAAATCTACCTCTTCTTGCTGGCCAAGAACAAGATTGTTGGGCGCGACGTTCATCCAGCCAAGTGACCCCATTTCTGTAACTTCCCTATTGCTCAGGCGCTCGAGCGCCTCCCCGCAACCAAGGGAAACAACACGGATATCCGCATCGGGATAAGTTTTGAGAGCTTCTTGATACACAAGCCGAGCAGGCGAGATCGCCCAAAAAACCCCATCCATAACATTAATCTTCTCTTTATCAGAAATTCGAAGACGTGTCGGTTTGAAATAACCTGGCGCGGAACAAGACCCTTGAACAATTTTTCTGCAAAGATAATCAAAATCTAAGCTTTCAATGGCAAGCCTTGATGAAAAGAGAAGCGGTTGACGATAGGTAATATCCCAAGCTGGAATAACTATCGGATTGAGGAGGCTACTTAATTTTATGTCTCCAAAATATTTTGAAAGTGTCGATTTAAGACCGGTATTTTCATAAAAAGGTCCTGTAACACCTAGTGGATTTAATACCTTATCCCAGAATGACCGATAGAAAATGATGGAGCTCTCCTCCTTATACATCTCAACAAGCAAACTGGCAGGAAACTTCGGGTAACCAAATTCATCCGCAATGTTGAGTCCTGTTGTAATGATACTACCGGTCGAAGTCCCGCCCATTACTTTAAAGATCTTAGCAGAATGCTGTTCGAGTTCTTTTTCGATGTAGGCAAGCAAAACACTGGGGATTATCCCTTTAACCCCTCCTCCGTCAACTGAAAGAACCCAAATGACAGGCCTTTTTGAATTCTCATGCGAGGATGAAGGGATAGGGTCAATCGGGGTATAGGAGAGACTCGTTTGACTGCCATTCTCCTGAATTTCCGTAACATCACCATTGAGAGATGCCCTTAGAACAAAACTGTCTTTCCCCATCAACATAAACAACATAAATGTTATAATTATACGAGAGAAATTTGGATAAAGATGCGTCATATCTACCTCTTCTGAATCATTGCCCCTGCGTCATTTTTATCGAGGAAGGTTAATAAATCGTAAATTTAGAGCTGATTTACGAGGAAGAATTTATTTTGAAAGAAACTTATCTACTTGTTTTTTAACGCTTTTCCTATAGTCCAATCTTATTCAATAAAAATATTTGCATCGACAAGATAATTTCTGGCAGAATCCCACTTTAAATATAGGGACGGATAATGAATGGATTGGGATAAGCTTCGAGTATTTCATACGGTTGCCATGGCGGGTAGTTTCACCCGCGCAGCTGAAATTATGAATTTAAGCCAATCTGCTATCAGCAGACAAGTTCAAGGGCTGGAAGAATCCTTGGAAGTTCCGCTTTTCCACCGTCATGCAAGAGGACTTGTGATGACGGAGCAGGGAGAGCTTTTATTCCAATCCGCCCGAGAAGTCTTTTCAAAGCTGGCTATGACGGAAGCGCTTCTCAATGAGAGTCGCGGAAACCCGAGAGGCCCTCTCAAGGTAACGACCTCCGTGGCCTTCGGCTCTCTCTGGCTTGCTCCCCGTTTGGGAGAATTTCTGGAAACCTATCCGAATATTAAATTGAAAGTGATGCTCCGGGATGATGAGCCGGATCTCAGTATGCGGGAAGCTGACATCAGTATTCCCTCGATTCCTCCCAGCCAGCCGGATCTAATCTGTCTCCCTCTTCCGCCCTATCGTCTCCGATTGTATGCAAGTCGCGGGTACCTTGAAAAATATGGAGTTCCCGTCAATGCTGAAGACTTAGACAAACATCGTCTGATTGTCTACGGAGACGAACTCCCCCATCGCGTCAATAAAGTCAATTGGATCCTCCATGCGGGCTGCAAAAGAGGAAAATCCCGGGAGCCCTACCTCGTCATTAACAATGCTCACGGGATGCTCATAGCGGTTAAAAGCGGACTCGGTATTGCAGCTCTCCACAAATATATCACCCATGATCATGAGGACATCGTTGAAATTCTCCCCGATCTCGAGGGAGGCTCAGTCCAGCGTTTCATTGTCTACCCCGAGCAACTCAAGCATTCAAGGCGCATTGCTATCTTCAAGGAATTCATCGAAAGGAAAGCCCGAGAAGATCAAGATCTTTAACCCTTTTAGGTAGAGTCAACTTAAGCATTTCCTGGCTACAAATTAAAAAAATTTGTTAATTTTCTTTTTTTACTAATTTTTAATAAAACTTATGCAGAATGAAATTATTAGAACGATGAAGAAAAAGACCGATTAAATATTAAATTCAAGATCGTTCATCCTCTTACAAGAAAGATCAATGGGAGGTTAATCGTAAAATGAGACATCTTATTTTATTTTTTACTCTTTTTCTCTTCTTTTCTTTTGGATTGAAGGCAGGAGACGAAATTGTCCAGATCGGAACTAAGACGACTATTTTGAAGAAAAGCACAAGTTGTGACCAAAAGGACTGGGATAATAAGAGCATTAATGCCTGTCAATGCTGCCTTACAAAACATGTTTTACAAGACCAATCTTCGAAAAACGTCATTCAAAGCTGTACAAAGAAAAAACACTGTGATGTTCCCGCCCTAAAAACTTTGGCAGATACACTAGGAACATCTCCCTCTAATATAGATATTCTCGTTCAAGGCGTAACGAATTCTTCTTTGGTCGCAACACGACTTAACATTCCGTCTTCAATCAAAGGACCCTTAGATCCAAATACGGTCATTACATTTTTAGAGACAGCTAAAAACCAGGGGCTTTTTAAAGGAGACATTAATCCTTCTTGTACAAGAGTCATTGAGTCCAAGGGTGGGTGGTACTCAGCCCAATTATTTTTTATTCAGGAAAGCCAAGAATGCCTGTCTGCATCCAAAGAAACTAAGAAGAATTTTACGGACTATAAATCTAAGTACGTTCTAAAAGGGCTAAAAGAACCCCTCAATGAAATTATGAATTTGCATATCGTAAAGAACAGTCCTCTTTTGAAAGTATCAGGCACATCCGGCTTTCCAACCGTCACGATGCACCAGTTTGCAGCCTCTTATAAGGTTGGGAATAAGAGATATTACTTTATTCTCCTTGATGCTGCCGCAGGTAAATCCTTTAAAGACCTAGTTGCCCAAAGTGCCGAAGCTCTTAAAAAAGGAAATAACGACCCAACACACCCCGCTTATTTAGAAAGCTTGGAAGTTATAAAAAAATCGTATCGCACGCTTGGCGAACAAATGGCAAACCTCCACATTGAATATATGGAGCCTAAAGATGCCATTTTTGGGAAAACTGTAGTTCATGGGGATTTTCATTATGAAAATGTTTTTATCGACCCCAAAACCGATAAGATTTCCCTCATTGATAATGAATCGTTTGCGAGAAGCCTCACAAAGGAAAAAGTTCACCCGGGCCAGGATATCGTAAGAATTTATTACTTTAGTGCAGCTATCTTGGATAAAAAATTGAGGTTTTCTAAAGCTCTCTCCGATGATGTCCTAGCAAATGTTACTTTAAAGCCGTTTTTGGAAGGATATGTCAGCCGATATCCTACAAATCAAAAAAACAAAGTTAAAGAAGAGCTTAAAAAGATTCTCCTCGATCAAAATGCCTTGGGGATACTCTTGAAATTCAGCAAAGGAAAACCGCAAGTTTACGACCCGATCATTGTGAGCAGGCTACAGAAAAAATATGTGAGACCAATCATTGATGCTTTGTGAGAGGACTAAGATGAAAGACAAGCTTTTTCTAAAAACTTTCTTAGTATTCGTTTTTTTGTTCTCAAGCATTTCTGCCTCTTATGCTGTTTTCGGCTTTATTAAGCGCGGATTCAAGCACTGCACGGGGATCTGTGATCAAATGAATATATGCTCCCTTGAAAACGATGAGCAATACCGTTGGTGTGTTAAAAACTGCTCTCATAAGATGAAAGTTGCCGAGACTTGTGAAAAGGTGATTCCCGAAAAACTTCGGCCGCTCTTACCCTATGAGACTATGTCTGGTCCCTATTCCACGAACGAAGTGAGTCCTTTTGCTCTCCAAGGGTTAGACCTTTCTTTTATAAAACAAACGACGGACAAAAAAAGACTCGTCGGAACTGCAAAAAAAGTCCTTCTTGTTCGAGAGCAATATTTGAAGAATATCAATGTTCAAAAATTGTCTGAAAAAGAAAGGGAGAAATTAGCAGAAAAACTTTTTCTTGATTATTTTAAAGGGGCCACAAATGTTCTTGAGGAATACAAGAAAATAAAGATGATTCCTGATGACAAGATGAATGTACTGTTCAAAGAATTGAGATCTGAACTTTTATCAAAATGGAACAAAGAAAAAATATAATTAAATGATCTTTCCATTTAATGAATTGTTTTCTAAATTTGAATAGAATGAAAATAAAATCAGATATGGAAAGATCATTTATAAACTTTAATACATTTAAATTATTTACAAAAGATAGCACGAAGTCTGAAAATAAATTCGAAAATAGCTCTGACTCTTACAAAAACATAAGTTGACGCAAACTGACCACCACTATCAATAACAATCTCTGTTTTTGAGAACGTTTATTTCAAACGTCTCGATTATTCCTCTATGGCTCAGCATTAAAAAAACAGTTGACCTGCCCGCTCGCGGGGTGCTAATAAGTTAGCACTCTCCCCTTTTAAGTGCTAATTTGGGCTAAAAGGGTTTGTTTTGAGAGCTTCTTTAGTCACAACAGATAAAGATGGAAGGAGAAAAATCCATGCACTTTAAACCACTCCATGATCGCGTGTTGGTCAAGCGCCTCGAGCAAGAGGAAAAGACCGCTGGCGGAATCATTATCCCCGATACGGCCAAAGAAAAGCCGATTGAAGGCGAAGTCGTCGCAGTTGGCCCTGGTGCCCGTGATGAGAAAGGGGCGCTCATTCCCCTTGAAGTTAAAAAAGGCGACAAAATTGTCTTCGGCAAATGGTCCGGAACGGAGGTCAAGATCGACGGTCAAGAGATGCTCATCCTCAAGGAGTCCGATATTTTCGGCATTTTAGCTGCCTAACCGAAACGCGTAATCAGTTATAAGGAGATTTACTATGTCTGCAAAAGAAGTAAAGTTTTCAACAGAAGCCCGCAACCGCATGCTGCGCGGTGTTGATATTTTAGCCAATGCCGTTAAGGTCACATTGGGACCTAAGGGTCGTAACGTCGTTTTGTCCAAAAGCTTCGGAGCCCCTCGTATTACAAAGGACGGTGTATCCGTTGCAAAAGAAATTGAGCTTGAGGATAAATTCGAAAACATGGGCGCCCAAATGGTGCGCGAAGTCGCTTCTAAAACCAATGATGTGGCAGGTGACGGAACGACAACCGCAACGGTTCTCGCTCAAGCTATCGTTCGTGAAGGTTCAAAGGCTGTCGCAGCCGGCATGAACCCGATGGACTTGAAGCGCGGGATTGACCTTGCCGTTTCAGCTGTTGTTGAGGATCTTCACAAGCGATCCAAGAAAGTCTCGACATCCGAGGAAGTGGCACAAGTTGCAACCATCTCTGCGAACGGTGAGAAGGAAATCGGTCAAATCATTGCTCAAGCAATGGACAAAGTCGGCAAGGAAGGCGTTATCACCGTCGAAGAAGCCAAATCCTTTAGCACGGAGCTCGACGTCGTTGAGGGTATGGAATTCGATCGCGGCTATATCTCCCCCTATTTCATCACCAATGCCGAGAAAATGGTTGCCGAGCTTGAGAATCCCTTCATTCTCATTCATGAGAAGAAGTTGACCGGTCTTCAAGCGATGTTGCCGGTTCTTGAGCGTGTCGTTCAATCTAGCCGTCCTCTCCTCATCATTGCTGAGGATGTTGAAGGTGAAGCTCTTGCAACCCTCGTTGTCAACAGACTACGCGGCGGCCTCAAGGTTGCAGCCGTTAAAGCCCCCGGCTTCGGCGATCGTCGCAAGGCTATGCTCGAGGACATCGCAATCCTTACCAATGGCCAGGTGATTTCCGAAGATCTCGGGATTAAGCTTGAGAACGTCACCATGGATATGCTGGGCACAGCCAAGAAGGTCGTCATCACCAAGGAAAACACGACTATCGTAAACGGTGCTGGTGAGAAGCAAGATATTGAGGCTCGCTGCTCTCAAATCCGTCGTCAGATCGAGGAAACAACTTCCGATTATGACCGTGAGAAGCTCCAAGAGCGCCTCGCCAAACTTTCTGGTGGTGTTGCTGTCATTCATGTAGGCGGTGCGACCGAAGTTGAAGTGAAAGAACGTAAAGATCGTGTTGAAGACGCGATGAACGCAACTCGTGCTGCCGTTGAAGAAGGTGTCGTCCCCGGTGGTGGAACGGCTCTTCTCTACGCAACAAAAGCTTTGGAAGGCTTGAAACCTTCAAACGACGAGCAACGTGTCGGCATCGATATTATTCGTCGCGCAATTCAATCGCCGATTCGCCAAATCGTGACGAATGCCGGTGAAGACGGATCCGTGATTGCAGGAAAACTCCTCGAAGAGATGAATACGGCACGCGGTTATGACGCTCAAAATGCTGAGTATGTTGACATGTTCAAAGCTGGTATTATCGACCCGACGAAGGTCGTCCGCACGGCTCTTCAAGACGCAGCCTCCGTTGCCGGTCTCTTGATTACGACGGAAGCCATGGTTGCCGAACTGCCTGAGAAAAAAGATAATATGCCTGCAGGAGCGCCCGGCATGGATGCCATGGGCGGTATGGGTGGCATGGGATTCTAAGTCTCAGAACCGTATTCCTTCAAAAAAGCCTTCCCATTTCCGGGAAGGCTTTTTTATTTCCTAATGATCAAAGCATTTCCAGACAGAAATCACCTTGGATTAAATCTGTTATTAAAGGCATAATAAATAAAATAAGGCTTATTTGGCAGGATGAAAACAATTGCTGAAACAATTCTGGAATACCTCATTAAGTGAGCTTTTCAAAGCTCTGCAATCAAGTGAAGAAGGTCTTTCTCATGAAGAGG
>CAYUCY010000052.1:0-9808 GCA_964443525.1 uncultured Thiotrichales bacterium | reverse complement strand
GATGCCAGGTTTTGAAAAGAGCCTATACTCATTTTCATATTCCCATTTTTTCGACTTCATGAGAAATTTTTGTAATCCGTTGTTGATGTCAGAAAAATGGCCCCTTCCCCATTCGATTATTTCATTGAGAATTTCGCCCCCTCTTCTGAATCTCTCCAGTTCATAAATAATTTTGTTGGGCTCCCTCACATGATAGACAAGTGCAAGCCCGCTCAAGTTTGAAGCATAATGGGCAAACATTAAATTTGCAGAATCATCCTTAAAAGCATCGATATGGGAAACGCAGAAAACGCCAATGGAAGAATAGGCTAAGTTTTCTAAAATAAATTGCCACTCGTTCCCGTTCTTTGGAATGGAATTTGGGTCATTTACATACTCAAGGATCTTCTTTCTTAAACCAGCAACCCACTCATGCTTATAGATACTCTCTGTCGCCCCTTTCAAAATTTGAGTGCAAGTAGCTATATCTCCGAACTTTTCCTTAAATAAGTGAAGATGTTGTTCGCCTATAAGATCAACATTTACTTTAGAAATTCGAAATCTTAGCTCATTGAAATCATTGAACTCGTAAACCGTTGAAAACTTAATTGTCTTATTAATCAAGCCTGCCAGCGTCTTCTCATTATAAGGAACAAACTTAACATACAACCCTGAGGTATTTTCTTTTTGCGACATCAAAAACTCTCCCGTTCCGACCCCCTAAAAATTTTAGAGAGCCGGGGGAGTTCTGTCGATTCTTTTCGGAGAAAGTTACTCCTCCGCGCCGCAGCAGTGCTTGAATCTTTTGCCGGAGCCGCAGGGACAGAGGGCATTCCGGGGAACGTCTCCCGACCCTGCCTGAAGGGCGACCTCTCCTTCATAGTTGGAATCCTTATCCGCCTGCACAAGCCCCTTTGATGCCGGATTCGGTTTTACGGCCTTCTTTCCTTTCCGGGAAGAAGTGAGTCTTTCAGAAATAGACTTTTTATCCGTTGAGGGTTTTGGGTTCTCTTCTGCCTCGGGCGTCCCTTTAGAGTCGAAGTACTGCAAATTTTGGGGTGCATCCTCAACGTCTTCAAAAACGGCCTCCGACACCTCTTCGGGGGTTTCCTGATAAAGCTCAAGATGGGCCAGCGTGCCGATCACCATTTCGCGGACGCGTCCCATCATCTCACGGAAGAGAGCGAAAGCTTCCGATTTATATTCATTGAGAGGATCTCTTTGCGCGTAAGCCCGAAGATTGATTCCCTGCCGCAAATAGTCAAGGGAATGCAGATGATCTTTCCAAACTTGATCGAGGAGGCGAAGTAAAATGCTTTTCTCGGCCATGCGCATGAGCTCGGGACCATATTGCTTTTCTTTTGCCGCCATCTTTTCTCTAAGTGCTTCTTCCACACGTGTCCGGATTTCGAGATCAGCGATACCCTCTTCCTGGGCCCACGCCTCAATCGGCAGGTCGAGATTAAAGACACGTAAGACTTCCTCACGAAGTCCCTTCGTATCCCACTGGTCTGCATAAGCTCTTTCGGGGATATAGCGGGAGATGATGTCTTCCAGAACATCTTCGCGCATATCAGCGATGATATCGGAGACATCCTCATGGGTCATGATTTCCAAGCGCTGACCGTAGATAACCTTTCTCTGATCGTTCATCACATCGTCGAATTTCAAAAGGTGCTTACGAATTTCAAAGTTGTGAGCTTCGACTTTTTGCTGTGCCCTCTCAAGAGCCTTATTAATCCACGGATGAGTAATTGCTTCTCCTTCCTGAAGACCCAGCTTGACGAGCATCGAATCCAAGCGATTGGATCCGAAAATGCGCATGAGATCATCTTCCAGTGAGAGATAAAACTTTGAAGCTCCCGGATCGCCTTGCCGACCGGAACGTCCTCGCAGCTGGTTATCAATACGGCGACTCTCATGACGCTCCGTTGCGATCACGAAAAGTCCGCCTGCCGCCTTGACTTCTTCCTCTGCCTTCTTCACTTCTTCCCGAATTTGAGCTTCTCTTTTCGCCCGCTCTTTCGGATCCGTCACATCGCCAAGCTCTGCCTCAATGCGCATATCGGCATTTCCGCCGAGCTTAATGTCCGTTCCACGGCCTGCCATGTTGGTTGCAATCGTCACAGCACCGGGAGCACCCGCTTGCGCAATGATATGGGCTTCCCGCTCGTGGTAGCGAGCATTGAGAACTTCGTGTGGAATCCCTCTTTTTTTGAAAAGCTCCGATAGGACTTCCGACTTTTCGATGCTGATGGTCCCTACCAAAACGGGTTGTCTTCTCTCGCGGCATTCCTGAATTAGCTGAATGATCGCTTCATATTTTTCGCGAGCTGTGCGATACACCTCATCATCCATGTCCTTTCGAGCAATGGGCTTGTTGGTTGGGACCGTCATAACCTGAAGTTTGTAAATTTCCGCAAATTCGGCTTCTTCCGTTTTGGCTGTTCCCGTCATGCCTGAAAGTTTGGGATAAAGGCGGAACAGATTCTGATATGTAATGGAGGCCAAGGTTTGGTTTTCCATCTGGATTTCCACTTCCTCTTTAGCCTCAAGAGCCTGATGAAGTCCGTCTGAATAGCGGCGCCCTTCCATCACGCGCCCCGTAAATTCGTCGACGATCATTACTTGACCGTCCTTGATCATATAATCCACATCCCGCTGGAAGATTTTGTGCGCTTTAAGTGCTTGATTCACATGATGAACAAGGGAAATGTTGTGGATGTCGTAAAGGGACCCGCCTTTGAGAAGGCCTGCGGCCTCTAGCATCTCCTCGACCTTCTGGGATCCTGCTTCTGTCAGTGTGACGGATTTATGCTTTTCTTCTTTCTCGTAATCCTCACTCGAGAGACGCGGGATCAAGGCATCGACCGCTTTGTAAAGCTCAGAAGAATCTTCAGCCGGTCCTGAGATGATGAGAGGGGTCCGCGCTTCATCGATCAAAATCGAGTCGACTTCATCCACAATCCCGAAGTTAAAGGGCCTTAAGACCATGTCTTCGACCCGAAATTTCATGTTATCGCGCAGATAGTCGAACCCGAGTTCGTTATTAGTGGCATAAGTGATATCGGATGCGTAAGCGGCACGACGGTCATCGTCATCAAGGCCGTGCACGATATAACCAACGGAAAGGCCTAAGAAACGATAAACGGTTCCCATCCACTCGGCGTCACGCTTGGCCAGATAGTCATTGACGGTAACGACGTGGACGCCTTTCTCCGTCAGCGCATTCAAATAAGCAGCCAAGGTTGCAACCAGGGTTTTTCCTTCACCGGTTGCCATCTCCGTAATCATTCCCCGGTGAAGAATAATGCCGCCGATTAACTGAACGTCATAATGACGCTGACCAAGCGTTCTTTTAGCCGCTTCTCGAACGGTTGCAAAAGCATCGGACAGGATTGCATCTAAAGTTTCCCCGTTCTGAAGACGGCCCTTAAGCCAGGGGGTGCGTGCTTTCAGCTGATCATCGGTAAGCTTCTCGACATCGGGCTCAAGCGCATTAATTTGACTTACCAAGGAACGGAGGGACTTTATATAACGATCATTGGCTGTCCCGAAAACCTTTTTAAACAAATTTGTGAACATTCTTCTAAACTTTCGACTCTCATTCTCGTTGGGCTTACTATACATAATTCTCTTGCCTTTTTCATGAGAATTCGTACACTTCTCCATATTACGTAACCGAAGAGGAGAAAAGCAAAAAATGTTAAAAAGGTTTCTATTGGGGGCGGGAATTGTCTTGAGCCTTACGTCCGCCGCCTATACGGCCGACGACTCAAAAGTCGTTGCCAAGGTAAACGGTCAACCCATCACGCAAAAAGATCTCGACAATGCCGTTAAGATGTTGATTGGCACCTTGCCTATCCAAGGACAAAATGCCGAGAAAGCCTTGGCCGAAATCGAAAAAAATAAAGACAAACTGAGTGATGACATGCTGGACGCCTTGATTGCTCAAGAACTCGTCAAGCAAGCTGCCGAAAAAAGCAATATTAAAGATAAAGATGAAGTCAAGGAAGCCATTCGTCTTGCAACCCAGAGTATCGTCTCGGAAGCTTACCTTCAGGAGCAGGTCAAGAAAGTCGTGACAGAAGAAACCATTCGCAAAGAATACGATGACTACGTCAAAACTATCGATAAAGATGATATGGAAGTGAAGCTTCGTCATGTTCTCACCAAAACGGAAGCCGAGGCTAAGGCCGTTCTTGAAATGGCCCAAAAGGGTACCGACTTCCTGAAGCTTGCAAGAGAGAAATCTCTCGATAAACCGAGTGCGCAAGAAGGCGGAGATCTAGGCTATATCCCTGCAAGCCTCTTAGAGCAGCATATGCCTGAGCTCGCAGCAGCCGCTAAGGAAACGAAACCGGGGCAAGTACATGGAAAGGTTGTTAAATCTAACGCCGGCTATCATGTCATCAAAATCGACGACAAACGTAAAAGAAAACCCGAGCCATTTGAAAAATTGCGGCGGCGCCTCGAATCCAGACTTGTTGCAAAAGAGACACAGGCTCTCATTAAAAAGCTTCGTGATGCCGCACAGATCGAACGAATGGATGGCAAGGACACTTCTTCGAAAGAAGCTCCAAAAGAAGAGAAAAAGTAATTTTCAGCTCTTTTTTTAAGATCAGAAAGGCTGCACCGGCAGCCTTTCTTCTTTTTTCAGAGATGATTGCGGGGTTCATTTGTTTATGATAAGTTGACCCTGTATTTTATAATACAAACAACATGAAGGAGTATAATCATGAAAACGAAGACCCTACTCAGTATCGCTGCATTACTTGCTGCTGCAAGCCTCACCGGTTGTGAAAAAGCTAAAAAAGCGGAAGAAGAAGTAAAGGAAGTCGCCAAGGAAGGCGTCCATAAGGTTGAAGAAGCTGCCAAGGCTGTTGAGGCAAAAGTTGAGCATGCAGCTGACGCTGTTGCTGAGAAAGCTAAAGACCTTGTTTCAGGTGAGAAGAAGGAAGAAGCTCCTGCTGCTGCACCTGCTGCCGAGGCTCCGAAAGAAGGACAACCTGCTGCGAAATAAGCTTCAGGTATTTAAGTTAACAAAAAAACCCGAGTTCTTTCTCTCGGGTTTTTTTATGTTTACTTAGTGGATCCAGCTTTAAATAACGAATTCGATGTTCTCTCTAGGCAAAATCGAATCTCTGTATGAACAGGGTTCACATCAGAGCTGAGCTTACAATTAATGAGTAGTTTTTCTATCTCATGATGTTCATCTTCTGAATGCTAAAGGCGAGCTTAAAAACGAGGAACGGCAACCGACCGACACAATGGGATCGAAAGAAAGTTGGCTATGCCACTACAGGCTTGCCAGCGGAAAGAATATTCTTCGAGATGATTTTGTCGTTGCCTTTTCAACAAGACCCTTGCCTAACAGGCCTCTCACTCAGTAATCGAGGTCGGTGTTGAGAAGCCTTCTTAAAAGGCAGACCAAGGTGTTTATGGAATTTCTTTTTTAAGATCCCAAAAGCACCTCACGCTTTCCCACGTGGTTGGCAGGGCTTACGATCCCGTCGGCTTCCATTTGCTCGATCAGACGGGCCGCCCTGTTATAGCCGATCTGAAGGTGCCGTTGAACGAAACTGGTTGAGGCCTTGCGTTCCCGTTTGACCAGATCGACAGCCTGTTGATAGAGTTGATCTCCCTTCGAATCTCCTTCTCCGAAGACATCCAGAGGGGAATCTTGATTTTCATCCGTAATGGTCTCGATATAATCGGGTTCTCCTTGTTCTTTCAAGAAGGAGACGACTTGTTCAACTTCTTCATCGCTCACAAAGGGTCCGTGAACACGTTGGATTTTGCCACCGGGCTCCATAAAGAGCATATCTCCCCGACCCAAAAGTTGTTCGGCTCCCTGCTCTCCCAAAATGGTGCGTGAGTCGAATTTTGAGGTCACTTGAAAGCTAATGCGCGTCGGGAAGTTAGCCTTAATTGTTCCCGTAATAACGTCAACGGAAGGTCTTTGAGTTGCCATGATCAAATGAATCCCAGCGGCACGGGCCATTTGAGCCAAGCGCATGACTGCGGCCTCAATTTCTTTTCCGGCAACCATCATCAAGTCAGCCATCTCGTCCACCACGACTACGATATAGGGAAGCGGCTTCATATCCAGATCCTGAGATTCAAAAACTGGTTGCCCCGTCTCCGGGTGATAGCCCGTTTGAACCTGACGGGTCAGGCGTTCTCCGCTTTGAAGAGCCTGTGTAAGACGTGCATTGTATCCTTCGATGTTCCTGACCCCGAGCTTAGACATCAAGCGATAACGGTCTTCCATTTCTTTCACCGTCCACTTCAAAGCATAAATAGCTTTCTTAGGTTCTGTGACGACGGGAGACAAGAGATGCGGGATCCCATTGTACACGGAAAGCTCGAGCATTTTTGGATCGATCATGATGAAACGACAGCGCTCGGGAGATAGCCTGTAAAGAAGAGAGAGGATCATCGTGTTGATGGCAACAGACTTTCCCGAACCCGTCGTTCCGGCCACGAGCAAATGCGGCATCCGGGCAAGGTCCGCAATCACAGGCTGACCACCGATATCCTTACCCAAAGCAAGGGCCAACTTATGAGAGGGAGAATCGAAATCTCGTGCCGTGATCATTTCCCGCAAAAGAACCGACTGCCTTTCTTTATTCGGCAACTCGATGCCGATCGCATTGTGGCCCGGAATCACGGCGATTCGAGCGGAAAGAGCGCTCATAGAACGAGCAATGTCTTCGGAAAGGCCAATGACGCGGGAGGCCTTCGTCCCCGGTGCTGGGAGAAGCTCATAGAGAGTTACGACGGGGCCGGGGCGCACTTGTGTAATCTCCCCCCTAACCCCGAATTCTTCTAACACAGCCATAAGCTGCTCCGCCCGTTCGCGGAGCTGTGTCTCAGAAATTTTGACTTTTCCGCTTTCCTTCACCTCGGAAAGCAACCGAACATCGGGAAGCTGGTATCCCTCTCCTTCCCTAAGTTCCAAAAAACTTTGAGGTCCGCGTTTGGAGCTTGCTTTGAGGGGAGCTGGCGGTGAAGCCTCTTGTTGAGGTGCAGGAACAAAATCATCTTCTTCTACTCCGCCTCGAGGACCGTGGTCAAAGAGCTCCCCCGCGACCCACGTATTTTCCGCCAAAGAAAGGTGAGGTGTTTTATCTTCTCTTGCGGGACTCTCCTCCCGTTTAAAAGAGGATCTCGGGATCATCAACAAGGGCTTTCCTACAACCCCCAGAGTCTTCACGCCAGCTCTCGAGACCTTATTGATGATGAGAAAATCCCTTATCCGAAAAGCACAAGCCCAACCATAAAGAACCGCCAAAAGAACAAGGCTTACTCCAATCACATACTGTTCGTAAGAAGACAGAAGAGGCAAATGAAAGAGCTTGTCGACAAGCGGTGCCAGAAGAACCCCTGAAACACCGATTGTTTCAGAAGGTGCCAGCGCCATCCAAAAAGCAGGCACCGTCATTAACACGCCGATAAGTGCAAGAAGACGTCCCCAAAAGAATCGGGGAGGCTGCTTGGTTATATAGCGAAGCCCCCACATCAAGAAGGCAGGCACAACCAGATAGGCATGGGAGGAAAAACTCTGAATCATCAAATCAGCATAAACGGCCCCCCACGACCCGAGCCAATTTTGGATCGGTCCATCCACAACCATATTCCAGGAAGGATCCAAAGGATCGTAACTATAGAAGGCGAGCAGACTGCCGATTGCAAGTATCAGGAAAAAAAGTCCTTTAAGCTCCGTCACTCGATTCAAAAAAACGGCTTTTATCCCCCGCTTTTCACGTGGATAATTTTGATTCAAGGCACGACCCATCTGACAAATTCCTTCCTAAATTTTTGGTATTCTAGCGAAAATCTTTTCAATTGGCTACGGATGAGGGCAGAAACATCAACCTTGATTTTCAGCTCTTTTTCGTCCTATTTATAGACATTCAATAAGAATTTTATCTCGAGGGTATAATGCATCCGATTGTTGTTGCCGCGCTTTACAAATTTGTTCGCCTTGAAGATTACAAGAGCTTACGTGCTCCCCTGCTCGACCTTTGCCAAAAGAACGGAATTAAAGGGATCCTTCTTTTGGCACGTGAGGGCCTGAACGGAACGGTTGCGGGTTCAAGAGTTGCGATCGATTCCTTAAAAGCATACCTCAATCAAGACCCTCGTTTTCAGGAGGGAGTCGAATACAAAGAGTCCTTTGCGGATGAAATGCCTTTTTATCGTATGAAAGTCCGCCTTAAAAAAGAAATCGTGACCATCGGCCTTGATGATGTGGATCCGACTCGGACGGTCGGCACCTACTTAACTCCTGATGAATGGAATCGGGTTATCTCGGACCCTGAAGTGGTCCTCATCGACACCCGCAATGACTACGAAGTCGATATCGGGACTTTTAAGGGAGCGATCAACCCTAAAACCCGTACTTTTAGGGAATTTCCCGAGTACGTGCAGAAACATTTCGACCCTAAAAAAAATAAAAAAGTCGCCATGTTTTGCACGGGCGGTATCCGTTGCGAAAAGGCCTCGGCTTATATGAAACAAGCCGGCTTTGAAGAGGTTTATCACCTTAAAGGCGGCATTTTAAAATACCTTGAAGAAATGCCGAAAGAGAAAAGCCTCTGGGAAGGAGAGTGTTTCGTGTTCGATCAACGCATTGCCGTCGGCCACGCTTTGGAGCTCAGCGACTACACCATGTGTTACGGATGCCGCTATCCCTTGTCACCTGAAGACCGCAGTTCCAAGAAATACCTTGAGGGCGTTCACTGTCCCCACTGCTACGACTCGCTGACGGAAGAAAAGAAGCAACGGACGCTCGCACGTCAAAGACAAGTGGAGCTCGCAAAGAAAAGAGGCCTCACCCATATTGGCAATCCGTCTTAGTTTTTAGAACTTGATGTCTCTTTAAGGGCGTCTGCTGCTTTGACAAGAGAATCGAGGGAATTTTTCTGTTCCGACTCGTAAGGATGAATCACTTTAGGAGACGCTCCTCCCGGCTGAGGGCGAGAGAGCATGTGCATGAGCTGCTCGGAATCAGGATCCTCAGGAAGCTTTAAGCTTTCGATCAGACGTTTATGGCGGAACTCAGAAGGCAACAGATGAATCATAAATAGAGTCCCCTTCACAAGGTAAGGATAAGACTTTGAGGCTTGAATTTCAGGTGGCCGCTTCTCGGGTTTCCAAACGAAAAAAGTACCGACGAACAGAAGAATGGCAAGCAACGCCCCTCTTGCGATACCGAAGAGAAGACCGAGCGCTCGATCAACCCCGCCGAAAAGACTCCCCTTCACCTTTGAAGAGAGGTAATTGCTAAGAGCAAGGAAGGTTACGAGAGAAACAATAAACAACACCACAATATTTAAAATGTCCGCAAGAATCGGGTTCCCGACCCACTTTCGGACAATCGGGTTCGTGAGATTCATCATATAAAGTGTAAAGAGCACGGAACCGCCCCAACCCAGAATGCCGAAAAACTCACGTGTGAAGCCTCTGAAAATGGCAATCAAAGAAGAGAGTCCGATCAGAATGAGAGCCGTTATATCCACCCAGTTAAATTCGCTGACGATTCCTTGCGCACCTTCAGGCATAAACGGCCTCTTCATCTTTTCTATCGTTTTTTCTCTTTTGAATCAGCGGTGCAATCAAATCCTGCAATCGCTTCACAGGATTTAGTTTAATCCCAAAGACCGCCTGTTGACCAGCATCTTTTAGGCCTTTTACGGGCGGACAATAAGCTTCTTCAAACCCGAGTTTTGCGGCTTCCTTAAGACGTGCTTCCATTTGCGTTACGGCCCTCACCTCACCCGAGAGGCCGATTTCTCCGAAGAACACGGCTTTAGGCGGCAGG